>JAJPYQ010000070.1 GCA_021204865.1 Prevotellaceae bacterium
ACCCCACCCCACTCCCTTAAGAGTTTCTCTCACGACCGCGCCAGTCGATGCCCCTCGACCGCACCATCTTATTCTCTCGACCGCAGCGGTCGAGGGCAAACGTCTCGCTATGTTTTGGCTCACTCCTCGCTAAGATTTCCCTCACGTCTCGCTATGTTTTGGCTCACTCCTCGCTAAGATTTCCCTCACGCCTCACTAAGATTTCCCTCACGACCCGCAGGTTCTTTGCCACCTTCTCCCAAGGAGTAGAGGGCGGGAAGGATAATATTTCTTGCGATGTTTGCCTTAGTTAAGCAAATGTTGCTTACTTTTGTGCCGCATACACAAAACGACAGCCTATGTAGCATAGCAAAGAAAGGACATTAAGATAAAAAGCGTTAGCTTTATTCTTGCTATCTCAAATCGCCAATTTAGAACAACCAAGAGTTAAAGCCAATGCTCACGCGAGATGCGTGGGCTTTTACTTGGATATGGTTGTGCGGTGTTTGGCGATACCTGAGATAGCGTAGACGAAGTAATCAGTCCACGTTTTTTTATTGTCCCCACTCCGAACCTTAGGACTGCATAACAAGTAGAACAAGTAATAACAAGAAGAATATGAAAAGAATTAAGATTATGAGACGCTTTGCGTCCTTAACGCTCCTGAGCACCCTCTGCGCCACCCTTTATGCGCAGGAGACGCAGGAGAGCTTCAGCGACACGCCATCTTCAGTCACCGAGGAGGCTGATGCCGCTCCCATTAGCCTTTCGACGGAACTGCCCTCGCTGCACAGCTCCGTCCCGGGCGTGCCGAGCAGTGCCTCCCGTCCATACGCCGCATACGCCCAGCCTGAGGCGCAAGCAACCTACCACACGTCGAGATACGTGGCGAAAGGTGGTCATCGAGGCTTCGACTTCGGGGTGGACATGGGCTTCCTCGCCTACACAGGTGAGGGAGGAGGCGGTTGCTTCGCACCTGAGATTAGTGCGGGCAAGAGGTTCAGCAAGAACATATACGCTGGCGTGGCTTTTGGACCGGAGCTTCCATTCAATGGGGGCAACACCACCTGTATGGTTGCCGGTGACTTCCGCTTCTACGTGCCTCTGCAGAACCCCCGCTTTGCCCCTGGCGGTATGGTGCGTGTGGGTTACGACACTGATTTCGGTGATTATGTCAGTTGTGCTGTGCTTCAGGTGATGCCTACCTTCCAGTTCGCTATCACCAAGACGGTGGATGCGAATGTAGGTGTTGGCTACACAGAGTATTTCAATGACCCGGCAAACTTCGGCGCAGTCGTTATGAAGGTGGGCTTCGGCTTCCACATGCCTTCGGACAAGCAGATAGCAAGTCCAAGGTGGCCAAAGAAGCCAGTGATAGAGAATGGCATACAGCTCACGCTTGAAGGCGACGTGCTTGCTCTTGGTAATATCAGCAGCGCAGGAGGGTTTGCCCTCGCAGCCACTTACAAGTACGACCCACACATCAGCTTCGGCTTGGGCTTTGGCTTCGACGCTGGTAGTCTTGGCAACAATAAATGTATCGTAGAAGAGACCTCGTCTGAAACGAAGAAACGAGAGCTGTCTGGCAGTATAAAGTGCGAACGGCTCTTCCTTCGTGGCGCTTACAGGGTATTCGACAAGCGTCATTCGCCCTTGGTTGCGTGTGACCTTGGTGTCTTCTTCCTGTCAGACTGTTCTGCGGGGGGATGGTCTTTCGACACAGTGAATGAGCGCTTCCACAAGAACGGGGTATACGTTACACCGTCAGTGGGCTATTCCCTGCGCACCACCACAAACTCCCTTCTGGTAATTAAGGTGGGCTATTCAGTCTCCTCCTCCGCCACTTATAAGAATGTCGTCGAGGATAAATATAGCAAGACGACCTATGGCAAGCTGCCACTAACTGCACTATACGCCTCCGTAGGCTACACCCACACGTTCCAATGGGGGCAGAACTGGCGCAAGAAGCATTGACCTCGTTAATGCTGTATGTTTGATAGGGGGGCCTGCTTAGTGGGCAGCCCTTCTCTGTTTAATGCGGGAGGCTTAGCTTACTTGGCTGCCGGGCTTCACGGGGCGCTCGGTGGTGGTTAGGCTGACGCTGCCGTCGTAGTTCTCGGCGGAGAGGAGCATCCCCTCGCTTACCAAGCCGTTCTTGAACTCGCGGGGGGCGAGGTTCGCCACGAAGAGTACCTGCTTGCCAACGAGCGCATCGGGCTCATACCACTGGCTTATGCCGCTCACGATGGTGCGGTTCTTGAGGCCGTCGGCAATGGTGAACTTGAGGAGCTTCTTCATCTTCGGCACTCGCTCGCAAGCCAAGACGGTGCCGACCCGCAGGTCGAGGCGCTGGAAGTCGTCGTAGGAGATGGTGTCCTTCAGGGCAGGGGCTTTGTACTCGGCTTCCTCGTTAGCCTTTATGGTGTCCTCAAGCTTCTTCATCTGCGCTTCGATGACGCTGTCGTCTATCTTGCTGAAGAGCAGCGAGGGCTTGGGCAGCCGCTTGCCAACGGGCAGGATGCTTGTGCTTCCGAGGTCTGCCCACGAGAGAGTGTCGAGAGCGAGCATCTGGCGGAGGCGTTCGCTGCTGAAGGGCAGGAAGCACTGGAAGGCTATGGCAAGGTTTGCGGTGATCTGGAGGGAGACGTAGATGACGGTCCTCACCCTTTCGGGGTCGGTCTTAATGACCTTCCACGGCTCCGAGTCGGCTATGTACTTGTTGCCAATGCGGGCGAGGTTCATCGCCTCCTTCTGTGCCTCGCGGAACTTGAAGCCGTCGAGCAGCTGCTCCAGCTTGCCCTTCGCCTCAGAGACCGCCAGGAGGGTCTCACGGTCGTAGTCGGTAAGCTCGGCAGGCTCAGGCACCGTGCCCTCGTAGTACTTCTGCGTGAGCTGCAAGGCGCGGTTCACGAAGTTGCCGTAGACAGCCACCAGCTCGTTGTTGCAGCGTGCCTGATAGTCTGCCCACGTGAAGTCGTTGTCCTTCGTCTCGGGGGCGTTGGCGGTAAGCACGTAGCGCAGCTCGTCCTGACGGTCGGGCAGCTCCCTTAGGTACTCGTGCAGCCACACGGCGTAGTTCTTCGAGGTGCTTATCTTGTTGCCCTCAAGGTTGAGGAACTCGTTGCTCGGCACGTTGTCGGGCAGTATGTAGCCGCCGTGCGCCCTGAGCATTGCGGGGAAGACAATGCAGTGGAAGACGATGTTGTCCTTGCCTATGAAGTGGACGAGCCTTGTCTCAGGGTCTTTCCACCACGTCTCCCACGAGCCGAGCTCGGGGCGCTGGTCGCAGAGCTCCTTCGTGTTGCTTATGTAGCCTATGGGAGCGTCGAACCAGACGTAAAGCACCTTGCCCTCAGCCCCTTCGACAGGCACGGGGATGCCCCAGTCAAGGTCACGGGTCACGGCACGTGGGCGCAAGCCTCCGTCGAGCCAGCTCTTGCACTGGCCGTAGACGTTCGGCCGCCACTCCTTATGCTCCTCCAGTATCCACCGCTCAAGCCAAGGCTGGTCTTTGTCGAGGGGCAAGTACCAATGCTTCGTCGCCTTCCTTACGAGCGGGTTGCCCGTCTCGGCGTTGTACGGGTTAATCAGCTCCTCGGGCGAGAGGGTCGCCCCGCAGTGCTCGCACTGGTCGCCGTAAGCGTCGGCGTGATGGCAGCGAGGGCACTCGCCCCGTATGTTGCGGTCGGTGAGGAAGTGCCCCGTAGCCTCGTCGTAGAACTGCTCGCTCACCCGCTCCGTGAGCTTGCCCTCGTCGTAGAGCTTGCGGAAGAAGTCGCTGGCGAGCTTGTGGTGCGTGGGGCTTGTGGTGCGGCTGTATACGTCGAAGGAGATGCCGAACTGCTCGAAGGAGTCCTTGATGAGCTTGTGGTAACGGTCAACCACCGCCTGCACGCTGATGCCCTCCTTGCGGGCGCGT
Source organism: Prevotellaceae bacterium (assembly GCA_021204865.1). Lineage (GTDB taxonomy): Bacteria > Bacteroidota > Bacteroidia > Bacteroidales > Bacteroidaceae > Physcousia. The sequence continues at coordinate 3,899 of JAJPYQ010000070.1, forward strand.
ATGGTCACAGGCACGCCGTGCTCGTCGCTGCCGCCCACGAAGATGACGGGCCAGCCCTTGAGGCGGAGGTAGCGCGCGTAGATGTCGGCGGGCACGTACACGCCAGCCAGATGCCCGATGTGCACTGGGCCGTTGGCGTAGGGCAATGCCGAGGTTATGGTGGTTCGCTTGAAGTTCTTTTCCATAGTATGGGCGTTTGTTCTGGCGGCAAAGGTAATAAAATAAAGTCACAAAGGGGAGGGATGCAGGAGAAAACCCTAAGGCGTCGCAATCCCTCCATTGGACAAGTTCCAAGACGTTCGTCGAACAAGTTGCGAAGCCTCCGACGGACCAACTCCAATCCCTCCGACGGACCGACTCCAATCCCTCCGACGGACCAGTTCCAATCCCTCCGACGGACCAGTTCCAATC
>JAJPYQ010000025.1 GCA_021204865.1 Prevotellaceae bacterium
TCGTTTCAGGTGCGAGTGTTGAGAGACGTGCAGGTTCGAGTCCTGTCCTGGGCACGCGGGAAGACGGAGAGGTGGCGGAATGGTAGACGCGCTACTTTGAGGTGGTAGTGCCGCAAGGCGTGGGAGTTCGAGTCTCCTCCTCTTCACATCTTCTTCCCCTCAAGCGGAAATAGCTCAGTTGGCAGAGCACGACCTTGCCAAGGTCGGGGTCGCGGGTTCAAGTCCCGTTTTCCGCTCTCGGGCTTCGGGCGGGCTCGGCGCTCTTTTAGCAAGGCACACGGGAGTTGGCTTTTAAGGCAACCCTTTAGCATTTCGGACTATGAACATATACATACGCTACTTTGACAAGGAGGCTCTCGCGCAGAACGTGGACGAGGCTCTGCAGTTCCTCACCGTCACCTCAAGAATTAAGCTGGACGACACCCTGCTCTCCGAGGTAAGGACTTACGCCGAGAGCAACGTGATGTACCCGAAGAGGTTCAAGATCAACCAGCACCTCTACTTCATCATGATTAAGACCACCGTGGAGACGCTCGAGGAGTTCAAGGAGAAGTCGGCGGGCGCGACCAAGTTCAGCAGCACGCCCGACTGGGACAAGGATGCCCTTCAGCGTGCCTTGAACCAGGAGAAGCCAGGCTGGTACAGGGCGGTGCTCTCGTTCAAGAGGGTGGTGCCCACGCAGGAGAACGCGGGCAAGTTCCAGTACCTCGACACGGAGTTCGAGGTGAGGCTCAAGGCGCACAGCGTGCAGGACTGCTACGAGCGGGTAATGGACCACCTGCACGCCCGCGGGGACATCGACCCCCGCAGCCAGTTCCCCTCCATCAAGGGGCGCAACTTCAGGGCTGAGTACCTCGGGATGCCCAGAGGGCAGGAGTAACCCTGCGGGGCGGGCTTCGCCTTAAGGGGGCTAACAGCTCAGCTCAGGGTGTTCCTCCACTAAAGGTATTTCCATAGGGTCAAGGTCGCCTTCGAACAGCTTAATCTCAGTGTCGAGGTAATCCTCGGGGTAAAGGACAATCTTCTCTTTCCTGTACAGGTGCTTCACCTTCCTGTACGCTTCAGGCTCGCTTGGGGCTTCCACAGCCACGAGCCTCGTCAGTGTCTCCACTATCTCATACACGTATCTCATAGCTCACGCTCATTGCAAGGGCAAAGTAAGCTCAAACGGACGGGAAAGAGGAGAAAAGATCAAAGATTAACACATCAGAGGACGAAGGGCAACGTCTGCCGCTTCACCTCCCACTCGTACTGCTGGGCGAGCAAGTCGTAATTGAGGAAGCTCACCCTCCGCTCCCTAAGCAGGTCGGCGAAAGCAAGGTAGCGCATCTTCCCCGCGAACTCCTCCTTCCTCCTCTCGTCAGCCACTATCACCATCTTCACGTGGAAGTCCTGAAGGTCGTTGAACTTAAGCAGCGAGTTCTGTATGTCCGTCGTGTGCTCTATCTCGAAGAAGGAGTGGGGCATCTGCCTCTCGTTGAACCATATCACGTCCACGGTCGAGCTTCTGTCCACCAGCCTCTTGTAAGAGTACTGCGGTATCTTCTTCATCGTGCTTAAGTCGCCCAGCCTCTTATCGAGGAACTTCTTGTTCTTGTCCTGCTGCGGCACGAAGGTGGACAGCCCCTTCATCTTGCCTATCTCAAGCAGAAGTCCTTGGTAGTAGGAGTGGTTGAAGCTGTCCATCGCCCGTGAGTCCTTGTTCTTGGCGGTCTCCACGATGTACCCCCGCTCCTCTATCTCCCTCCTCATAGCCTTCAGTCCGTACAGCCCGGGCTTTATCTTGTATATGTTCCTGTCCAGCTGCACTATCCTCCTTATGCTTGCGAAAGGGGTCTTCGTGTGCCACTCGCAGTCCTCTATCTTAAAGACCTCCAGGTTAAGCTGCCCCAGGGTGGCGACGCCTCCCAGTCTCCTCATCGTCTCTATCACGGCTTCGTACTGCTTCATAGGTGCTTTCCGTTAAACCTACGGGCAAAGGTAGTGCAAGCGAGAGCAATAAGCAAGGGAAAGCGAAGCTTTCGGCCTTGCGATTGCCGAGTGCAGCCTACCTTCGCTGAAAGCCAAGGTAGTGATTAATCCTATAGGGCGAGCGTTGCGCCTCAGATATAGGCGCCAAACAACCCCTCGCGAGGGGTTGTTTGAAGGGTGTTACTGAGGCTTCACGGGAGGTGGCTAACAGGGGCCTCAGCGGGTGGCTGGGAACTGCATTGCGCTGCAGTGCAGGGAGCCGTGCTGCTCGAGGAGGACGCGCGAGTTGACCTGCACTATCTCTCGCCCGGGGAAGGCTTCTTGGAGGGCAAGTTGTGCCGCATTGTCCTGCGGGGCGTGACCGTAAGAGGGCAGGAGCACAGCCCCGTTGACGGCGAGGAAGTTGGCGTACGTGGCGGGCAGGCGGTTGCCTTCCTTGTCGCGCTCGGGCAGAGCCATAGGAAGGGGAACGAGGCGGTAAGGCTCGCCAGAGAGAGTGCGCAAGGTCCGGAGTTCCTGCTCCATCAGCGAGAGCTCGGGGAAGTGGGGGTCGCCCTGGTCGAGGCACTGGACGTATGCTATCGTGTCCCTTGGGCAGAAGCGGGCGAGCGTGTCGATGTGTCCGTCCGTGTCGTCGCCCTCCAGCGCTCCGTGCTCGAGCCAAAGCACTCGCTCCGCCCCGAGGCTGCTCTTCAGCCTCAGCTCAATCGCCTCTTTGCCTAAGGGTTCGTTGCGGTTAGGCGAAAGCAGGCAGCGGCTTGTGGTGAGCAGCGTGCCCTTGCCGTCGCTCTCGATGCTGCCGCCCTCGAGGACGAAGTCCTGCTGGTTCTCGTACCTTCCCCGAGGCACTCCCAGCTCTGCCATACGGCGGCAGATGAGGTTGTCGAGCGAGCTCGGGAACTTCTGCCCCCAGCCGTTGAAGCGGAAGTCGAGCAGCCTGAGGCTTCCCTCCTCGTCTACGACGGAGATGAAGGCGTGGTCGCGGGCCCACGTGTCGTCGGTCGGTATCTGTAGTGTCGTGATGCCTTCGAGCAAGGCTTGGGGCAGGCGCTTCCTGAGGAGCGAAAGCACGGCGCTTGGCTCGGGGCTCACGACGATGAGGCTCTCACGCCTAAGGATTTCGGCGGCAAGGCTGACGTAGCACTCCGTGACCTCGGGGAGCAGGGGCTTCCAGTCCGTGCCTTCGTGAGGCCAGGTGAGCTGGACGCAGCTCTGCCTGTGCCACTCGGCGGGCAGCGTGCGCTTGCTAAAGGGGCTGCTTGTGGCGGTCATCGGGCGCGAAGATACACCTTTTTGCCCGAAAGCTTGTGCCTTTCGCCTCTTTTGGCTACTTTCGCGGCGTGCAGAGCTACACACTAAGAGCGTGAAGATAAAGGACATCGTCTCAGCCCTTGAACGGTTCGCGCCTCTGCCCTTGCAGGAAAGCTACGACAACGCAGGCTTGCAGGTGGGTGTGACAGAGGCGGAAGTTTCAGGGGCATTATTATGCCTTGACGTGACCGAGGAGGTTATAGGCGAGGCCATTGACCTTGGCTGCAACCTCATCGTGGCGCACCACCCTCTCTTGTTCCGTCCTCTAAGGCGGCTCTCGGACGAGGACCACGTGCAGCGCTGCCTTCGCCTCGCCGTCAGGAACGACATCTGCATCTACGCCTCGCACACCAACCTCGACAACGCCGAGGACGGGGTCAACTACAAGATGGCCGAGAAGCTGGGGCTCGTTGACGTGGTGCCGATGGAGGGCGGGGGAGGCGTGATTGGCTACCTGCCCATCGCCGAGGACAGCCTCGAGTTCCTCGAGAGAGCGAAGGAGGTGTTCCGCGTGGAGTGCTTGCAGCACAACGAGCTTCTCCAGCGTCCCGTGCAGGCGGTCGCCCTCTCAGGCGGCGCGGGCTCAGGCTCGCTCGAGGCAGCCCTCAGGCTCGGTGCGGACGCCTTCGTGACAGGGGAGATGGGCTACCACCTCTTCTTCGGCCTCGAGCAAAGGATACAGCTCGCCGTCCTTGGGCACTTCCAGAGCGAGCAGTACACAACGGAGATATTCTATCAAATCATCGGGGACGTAGCGCCCGAGCTGCCAGTGTTCACCACGGCGGTCGAGGTGAACCCCATCAAATACTTATAAGCAATGGCAAAAGAGAAACCGAAGAACCCCGCCGAGCTGCCGGTGGAAGAGAAGCTGAAGAGGCTGTACGAGCTGCAGACTTTGTTGTCGAAGATTGACGACATAAAGACTTTGCGCGGAGAACTGCCCCTGGAGGTGCAGGACCTCGAGGACGAGGTCGTGGGGCTTAGCACACGCATCGAGAAGATGCAGAACGAGATACTCGAGCTCCGGCGGGAGGTGATAGAGAGAAAGAAGAGCATCACCGAGGACGAGGAGAACCTCGCCCGCTACGAGGAGCAGCTGAAGGGCGTGCGTAACAACAGAGAGTACGACGCTCTGAACAAGGAGATTGAGTTCCAGCAGCTGGACATCGAGCTTCACCAGAAAAAGATTACGGAGGCGGAGGCAGCCATCGAGCAAAAGACCGCCGACGTTGCGCAGTGCTCGGCAGATGTCAAGGAGCGCCGTGCCGACCTCGAGATGAAGAAGAGCGAGCTCGACGAGATAATCTCCGAGACCCGCCAGGAGGAGGAGAAACTGCGTGACCGCGCGAGGAACACGGAGATGTACATCGAGCCGCGACTCCTTGCCTCCTACAAGCGCATCCGAAAGAACAGCCGCAACGGCCTTGGCATCGTCTACGTGCAGCGTGACGCTTGCGGAGGCTGCTTCAACAAGATTCCGCCACAGCGCCAGCTCGACATCCGCATGCGCAAGAAGATTATCGTCTGCGAGTACTGCGGCCGCATCATGATTGACCCCGAGCTGGCGGGAGTGCAGCTGGGCAAGCCCGCCGAGGAGCAGCCGAAGCCGAAGCGCCGAGCCTCGTCCCGCGCCAAGAAAGCCGCCGAAGCCCCGAAGACGGAGGCGGCGGAGTAAGCTTCTTTCCGCAACTCTCCAGCCTACAAGCCACTGGATATCAAAGGAGAGCCCCGAGGGGCTCTCCTTTTTCTTTGAGTATTTGTGTCAACGCCCCAGAATGTTTTACAAAAGAGCCCCAGATGATTTCGCTCTCGTCCCATAGGGAAGAAAACCCCCAGCGGGGGTTTCATAGGGATAGCCGTGGGTTGGATAACCCACGGTTGGGCGGCACGACCAAAATGAGTGCCGGAGGTTGCTCCGCAACCTATAAAAGCGCTTATAAGAGTGGCGAAGCCACTCGACATTCGCCACAAAACGAGCCCGAAGGCGTTGAGTACCTCCGGCACTCACCTTACACACGCACACCGATTCCGAGGGTATCGCTCCGCTCGACCCTCGGCTACTCTTATTGAACCCCTCTGGGGTTCTCCTATGCCGCACGCAATATCCTCACCATCCCCCAGACGATTTCGCCCTCGCCCCTAATGATTTCGCCAAAGCGCCCGACGGTTTCGCCACTCGCCCCCGACGGTTGTGCCGAAGAGCCCCGACGGTTTCGCCGAAGAGCCCTTGCCTACTCCCGCTTTTGCTGGCGGCGCTCCATCTCCTCCCGCAGCTCCTGGTTACTCTGCTGGCGGGCCGCCTCCTGCGAGGCTCGGGAGCCGACGTATTTGTATTCGGCCCCGCAGGCCGCTTTGCGTAGGCTCTGCGACGGTCTCCACTTGAACACCAGCTTGGCCCCGCCTTTGCCCGGGCGGCAATCATCGGGGTTGTCCGACGCGGAGCCCGTGATTTCGCTGTAGAACGTCCCGAGGTCGCCCAGATAGACCCGCTTTCCGTCCAGAAGCTCCCGAAGCAGGCACTCGGCCACCGTGTCGAGCACCGCCCTCACCGTGAACTTGTCGCACGAATGGCACCGCTTCGCCACCAGTTCCTGCATTCTCTCGAGCGAGCACGCGCCGCTTGCCTGCGCTTTCGCGTAGGCTTTCCGCCTGGAAGTCGGGTCTCCAGGCCTTGCGTGTTTGACACAAATACTAAAAGGTATAGGCATATTTGCTTTTTTCAATAAAATTTCGTACCTTTGCAAAGGTAGCTAAATCAGAACTCCCAGAGAAACTTTAGCGGAGATTTAGCTATGAAAACAGCAGCTTTAGGGCATTTCCAAAATCCACGTGTGGTTTTCGCAAAGTCCACGTGTGGTTTTGGGCAAGTCCACGTGTGGTTTTGCCGCGAATCCTTAGGGAAAAATTGTTTTTTCCACGGGAAAAATGAAAAAAGCCCCGAGGAATCGGCGCGAAAGCCACGGGAAATTCCGCGAAAGCTTAGGGGCGTGTGCCGAAAGGCGCAAGACTATCACCGCGACGCCTTGGGAAAAGCGCCGCGGTGACCTGATTTTTCAGCCAAAAGCTACGGCTGTCGCACGCTTTCCTCCCGAGTCGGGGCGTTTTCCTCCGGCTTTTGCCCCCGTTTAGCCAGTCTCATCTCCACGATGAACGAGACGAGGAAGCCGACACCCATGCCGAACGCCAGCATAATCCAGAGGTAAAAGTCTTCAACATCGAGCCCCATCAGCCGCCCCGCCACGGCCCCCAGCCCAAGGCCCACGAGCACCGCTCCCCAGCGCAGGGCTGTGTACGGATTTCTCTTGGTCTGCATCGACCCGAGCAGCTCCTTCGCGCACGCGGGGTCGATGCGTTCGCGGATAATGCTGTTGACGATGCGCTCGTTCTTCCTGATTTTTTCGATGATAGCCCAAAACGTTCCCACGATTGCCACGAGGGGTATGCCCAGAGCCATAACGATTGCAACTAAACCTTCCATATCTTTATCAGTTTTTGTTAAACGTCTGCCATTAAGACCGCCGAGGCGCGGATTTATTACACTCGGCTGCCAACTTTCCGGAACTCGCTTATCGCATAGTTAAGCCCGAAGGTCAGCGCCGCCAGCCCGGGCAAAAACAGCAGAAGGCCGCCTCCGCCGAGCCACCCCTCACGATAAACGAACAGCGACAGCCAAGCCCACAGGCACACAACGAGCGGAACGAGGATGGAGAACGCCAGCCTCGGGGCCCACCGTCTCCATAGAGCCTTCCCCCTTTCTCGGCGCAACTGCCGCTCCACTCCCTTGCAAATCCTCTCGCAGGCCGCCTCCCTCAGGACCGCCTCCTGTATGATTTCATCCAGTTCCTTGTCATTAATCTCGTTCATATCTCAAGCTCTTTCTCAGTTTCTCCCTTATGCGCGACAGACGCACCAGGACGTTCGCCTGCGTCGTCCCAAGGCGCTGGGCTATTTCCTTGGTGCTCAGCCGCTCGTAGTAATGCATTTTTATCACGTCCCGCTCCTTTTCCGGCAAATCCTCAAGGGCCCGCTCCACGAGCCCTATCATCCGCTCCCGTTCCTCCGAGTAAGGCTCGTCCGCCACCGTCTCCTCCAGCCGCTCGCCCTTGACTGTGCGCCTGCGCCGCTCGCTTGCGAGCTCGTTGAGGCAGAGGTGATAGGCGATGGCCCGCAGCCACTGTCGCAGATTCTCGTGGCGGAAGCTGCCGAGCCTCTCGAACGCCCGCACGAAAGTCCGCTGCGTCAGCTCCTCGGCCCAAGCCCTGTCGCGCAACAGTCCGAGTGTTGTTGAGAAAACCGCGGGCGAGTGCCGCCTCACAATCAGGGAAAAGCTGGCGTCGTCCCCGCCAAGCACCCTTCGCACCAGTTCGTTGTCGTCCATCGGTCAGTGACTTTCTGCCATAAAGACAAGTCTCGCGGCCATTTATTACAAAGTTAGCCGATTATTTCCGCCCGTCGCGCGAAATTCGTACCTTTGTTCGAGGAAAGAAAGTCTAAACAATCCTACATAATTATGCAAGAGATGAGAGAGAAAGCCCCGAGGAGGCACACCGTGGGCCAGTGGATTTTGGCCGTGCGCCCGTGGTCGTTCCCCGCGTCGGCTATGCCTGTGGTGGTGACGCTCGCTTACGTTTTCTGGAAAGGCTATGAAATAAGCTGGACAAACGGGGTGTGGGCGCTGCTTAACATAGTGATTTTCCACGCGGTCGGCAACACGTGGAGCGATTACTTCGACTTCAAGGCGGGAGTTGACGCTGATGACACCTACGGCTCCAAGGTCATTGCCGGCGGAACCTTCCAGCCGCGCGAGATTTTCCGCTACGCTCTCGCCCTTTTGGCAGTGGCTGTGGTGGCTGGGCTCGGGCTGTGGTGGCGCACGGGCAACACCGTTCTGTACATAGGCCTCGCAGGTTGCCTCGCCGCCCTGCTTTATCCGCCGCTAAAGTACAGGGCTTTGGGCGACCTTGTCATATTTGTTACCTACGCTTTCCTGCCGACTATTGGCACCAGCTTCGTGGCCGCAGGCTTCATTGACTGGAGCGTGATGTGGATAGCCGTACCCGTCGGGCTGATTACCGTGGCGATTCTGCATGCGAACAACACTCGTGACATACGCACCGACGGGCGCGCGGAAATTCTTACCTTGGCTATGGCGCTCGGCGCAAGGCTTTCGGTGCGAATCTACTGTGCTGAGGTGCTCGTCCCCTTTGTCTGGATGGTCTTGTGCGTGGCTTTCGGCGTGTTCCCTTGGTGGTCGTTGATTATTCTCTTGGCTCTCGCGCCCGCACTCAAGAACGTGCGCGTCGCTAACTCGTACTTTCGTGGCGGTGCCTCGGAGATTGCGCAGCTCGATGTGCTTACCGCAACGCTGCAAATCCAGTTCAGCGTGCTTTTCGCCCTGTCCTTCGTGCTGGCAGGCCTGATATAATTTTATAAAAGCTTAAGGGTATTTATGCAGCTGCGCCGACTTGTTTCCACCCTTGTCCTGGCCTTCGTGCTGTGGGCCGTGATGTTCTCGCCGCTGAGTTCGGGCTACGTCAGTTTTTGGTGGACGATGACGGCCTCAGCCCTTGCGCTGACGGCCTTCGCCACGCTCTACCGGCCGCAATGGCTTCGGGAAGTGAGCCTGAGCCCTGCGGAGATTGGCGTGGGTCTCGTGCTTGCCGCCTTGCTTTGGCTGGTGTTCTGGGTTGGCGACAAGGTGAGCGCTCTCATCTTTCCCTTCGCGCGCGCGCAGGTGAACCTTATATATATGCTGAAGAGCGGGCAGCCCGGGTGGCTCATCGCCTTGCTTATGCTCCTTTTTGTCGGGCCTGCGGAGGAAATCTTCTGGCGAGGCTACGTGCAGCGCACGCTCTCGCAGAGGTTTAGCCCGAATGTCGGCTTTATTCTTACTGTGCTTGTCTACACTTTTGTTCACGCCGTGTCGTGCAACCTTATGCTCGTCTGCTCGGCCCTCGTGGCAGGGCTGTCGTGGAGTCTGTTCTACTGGCTGTTTCCCCGAAGGCTTGGCGCTCTCATCGTCTGGCATGCGGTGTGGGATGTCGCAGTGTTTGTGATTTTTCCCATATAAAAGGCTGCGATGATAGACAGGTCGACGATTGAAAGGGTCTTCGAGGCGGCGAGAATAGAGGAGGTCGTGGGCGATTTTGTCACGCTTCGCCGCTCAGGTGTCAACTTGCGCGGGCTCTGTCCCTTCCACGACGACCGCACACCCTCGTTCTTCGTGTCGCCCGCCCGCAATTATTGTAAGTGTTTTGCCTGCGGTGAGGGCGGAAATCCCGTGGGCTTCATAATGAAACATGAGCAGCTCTCCTACGGTGAAGCCATAAAATATCTTGCGAGGAAGTATGGCATTCCTGTAAAGGAAAAGGAGATGTCGCCGGAAGACGTGAGGCGCAAGGACGACCGTGAGAGCATGTTCATCCTGAACGAGTGGGCGAAGGACTGGATGCGCCGACAATTGCTGGAGACGCCCGAGGGACGCGACGTCGGGCTCACTTACTTTCGGGGCAGAGGCTTCAGGGACGACATCCTCGAGCGCTTTCAGGTGGGCTACTGCCCCAAGGGCCGCGGCCATTCGCTCTGGGACGCGGCGCTGAAGGCGGGGTTTCAGGAGATGTACATCACGAATAAACAGGACACGACCGAGTTGAGTCAGAGCATCGGCACTGGCCTTGCGACAAAATACGAGCGGGACGTGATGCGCGACCGCTTTGAAGGGCGCGTTGTCTGGCCGATATTCACGATAAGCGGCAAGGTGGCGGGCTTCGGAGGCCGTGTGCTTGATGCCGCGACCAAGGGGGTTAGCATGAAATATGTCAACTCTCCCGAGAGCCTCGTCTACAGCAAACGGCGCGAACTCTACGGCCTCTACCAGGCGAAGCAGGCGATATCGAAGCAAGACCTGTGCTATCTTGTGGAGGGATACACGGACGTGATGGCGATGCACCAGAGCGGGGTGGAGAATGTCGTGGCCTCGTCGGGAACAGCTTTGACAGAGGACCAGATTCGCCTGATACATCGGCTCACGGACAACATCTGTGTGGTCTACGACGGCGACGCGGCGGGCATAAAGGCTTCGCAAAGGGGAATTGACATGCTGCTCCGGCAGGGGATGAACGTGAGGCTTCTGCTCCTTCCCGATGGAGAAGATCCTGACAGCTTCGCCCGCGGGCGCGACGCAAAGGAGTTCAAGGACTACATCTCCCTGCATCAGACGGATTTCATCAAGTTCAAGACGAGCCTCCTGCTGGACGAGGCGAAGGGAGACCCCGTGGCGATGAGCCGGCTCGTGAATAATATTGTGCAAAGTATTGCGGTCATCCCCGACGAGATAGCGAGGACGCTATACATTCGCGAGACGGCCCAGACGATGAGCCTGAGGGAAGAACTTATTGACAAGGCGGTGGGGCAGCAAATGGCCAAGAACCGCGAGGAATGGCTTAGGCAAAAGCAGCGCGAGGAGGAGAGAAACGCCGCCGCAGCCCCCAAGGTCGGGGATGACAAGCCTGCGGAAAGCGACGCGGAAGCCCCGAGGAATGTGCCGGAAGCCCCGAAGAATCCTGCCCCCGCCGACCGCCTCCTGCCCATCGAGCGGGAGCTCGTGCGGGCCGTCGTGCGATACGGCACGGTGATTGTCGGGGAGCGCATGACGGAAGCGGGGGAGCGTGAGACGCTTAGCGTGATTGATTACATAAATCTTGCCTTGCAGCAGGACAACATGCCGCTGCGCGACCCTCTGCTACGCACGATGCTCGAAGAGGCTCTCCGCCACAAAAATGATGAAGGCTTCGAGAGCGAGAGCTTTTTCCTCAACCATCCCGACGCGGACATTAGCCGCATGGCTTTCCAGCTGGCGAGCGAGAAGGAGCAACTCAGCCGCCTCTACGCCGACGGCAAGGAGCGGAGCGGGCAAGACGTGGCTCTCGCGCTCGTGCCCCACCTGCTCACGGACTACAAGATTGCGATCGTGAAGGAGCGCCTCCAAGCCTTGACGGAGAAACTCCGCAGTCCCGCCCTCGCAGGCGACAAGGAAGCCTACGCGCGCCTCCTTGCCGACTTCATGCAGCTCAAGGCCGTGGAGAAAAAGCTCTCGCTTTCCGCCGGCGACCGCGTGATAAACTGAGCCTCTTCCTTCGCTGTTTCTGGTAAAGAGTTAAAGATTATTGAAGTAATCCCGTATCTTGTGGGCCATCAGCTCCCTCCTTTTGGCCAAGAAGTCGCTGTAGTTGGTCACATCCATACCGAAAACATCTTCAGGAATGCAATTCTCGCGGAGGTTTCTTCGTAGCTCCTCCTTGCTTTTGATGGGAGTGTAGGCGGATTCCTTGCCTCCCTCGATGCTGTTGACCGCCTCTCCCAAGTATACTCTCGGGGCTTTCTTGCCCACAGCGATGTTGACGGGGCGGGAAAGGTACACGTAGTTCGCCACTTGATTGTAGGCGGTGCTTGAGTTTATCCCGCTGTCTATGAGATATTGCTTGGGGAAGATGTGGTGAAGGTCGGCTGTGTCCAGCAAGTCTCGAACCTTTGAGCCGACGCCAAGGAAGGAAGCGTCGACGGCTTTGCACTGGGCCGCCACGAAAACGCTGAAAGCGGGTGCGGTGGACGATGAAGTCTCCAGACTCTGCACTATCGTCACATCCCAGAACGTGTCGCCAATATTTGCCATTACCTCGTTGTAGTACGTCGGGAAGCCCTTGTCGCGGATGCCTCGCAAGTCCCTTTCCATATTTGTCTCGGGGGATGTGGAGTAGCGGCCAGTCAACACTGACATCACGTACCATCGTTGTACGTAGTGAGGCACTTGTAACTTATCTATTGTGCCGTCTCTTCTCAACCGGAGCGAAAGCATATAAGCGAAGTCCACCGACATCCTGCTCCTGAGGAGGCGAGGGTGAACGAAGCCCGCGCTTTTCAGGCATTCGGAGAACTGGTCGTAGTTGTATTTGCTGAAGACAGCCTCAACGCCTTTCTCCAGTGTGGAGAAGGTGTCCCGCATAATGTCTACCTCGTAGGTTCGCTGCTCGAAGCTACGCCCGTGCAGCAAGTCCGTGAGGCTTGCCATCTTCCCGCGATGGTATTGCGACATGAACGCAATGCGAAGCACGTCGTCGAAGGTCAGGTCGAAGAGGTTATACCCTGTTCCCGCCACCCACTTGATCATATCGTGGAACTTGGAGGACGAGAAGCCTGCGTCCTTCTCCACGACACCAAGGAACGACTGGGTGCTGAACAGGTGGCAAAAGTAGTCGATTGCCTTGCGAAGGAGGTTGCCCCCGTTAAGCTCGTCTGCGGCGAGGGTGGACATGACGAAGTCAGCCTGCGTCAGGGAAGCGCCCTTGCTGTTGATGCGGATGAATATCTCTGTGACATCTGTCAAGGACAATTCATTATTCAATTCTATGACCCCTATTGGTGTGTACCTGATGTCTCGAACCCTCTCAATCAACCTGTTTAGCTCTTTGTCTATCATCTCAGGATTGTCCTTGCAGTACTCAGGAACGAAGTCGAAGGCGTTGAAGTCGCTTGAGAATAGTTGTGATATGTCGGCTATCCATCTTTTGTCCTTACGAATAGCCGCACTCTGCACCTCGAAGCACGGCTCTCCTTTTGCGGCAAAGAAAGGGTTGAAGGCTATCCTATGCGTTTTCTCTTTGAAGTCCTTGTCAAGGACGGGCATCCCGAGGACAGCCGTCATCAGTGCAGTGATGCGTTGCTGCCCGTCAATCATTATCTTCTTGCCAAGCGTTTTCTCACCGTTCTTGTCGACCATATCTGGGTTTCTCCATATTATAAGGTAGCCAATGGGGAAGCCGTTGTACAAGGAATCTAAGAGATCGCGTATTTGGTTGCTGTTCCACACGAAAGGACGTTGCAGTTCGGGGATAGCTATCTCTTTGCTCTTTATCGTCGAGAGCAGGTTCTCTATTGTCAGGTGGTTTACGCTGAACTTTTGCATGGGATAAGGTCAAAGCTCCGCCTCGAGCTCCACGGGGCAGTGGTCGCTGCCGAGTATCTCGGTGTGTATGCTTGCGCTGCGGAGCTTGGGGGCGAGGCGTTGGCTGGTGAGGAAGTAGTCGATGCGCCAGCCGGCGTTCTTCTCACGAGCCTTGAAGCGGTAGCTCCACCAGGAGTATGCGCCTGAGAGGGTGGGGTGGAAGTGGCGGAAGGTGTCGGTGAAGCCGCTCTCGAGGAGCTCAGTCATCTTGCCTCGCTCCTCGTCGGTGAAGCCAGCGTTGTGGCGGTTGGTCTTGGGGTTCTTCAGGTCTATCTCCTGGTGCGCAACGTTAAGGTCGCCGCAGAGGATGACGGGCTTCAGCTTGTCGAGGGAGAGGAGGTACTGGCGGAAGTCATCCTCCCACTGCATACGGTAAGGCAGGCGGGGCAAGCCGTCCTGGCTGTTGGGCGTGTAGCAGCAGACGAGGAAGAACTGGGGGTACTCCAGTGTGATGAGCCTTCCCTCGTGGTCGTGCTCCTCAATGCCCATGCCGAGGCGCACGCTCAGAGGCTCGTGGCGGGTGAAGATGGCGGTGCCGCTGTATCCCTTCCGCTCGGCGTAGTTCCAGTAGCTAAGGTAGCCTGGGAAGCTGATGTCGAGCTGCCCCTCTTGCAGCTTCGTCTCCTGAAGGCAGAAGAAGTCAGCGTCGAGGCTTTGGAATGCTTCCCCGAAGTTCTTGCCCACCACGGCACGCAGCCCGTTCACGTTCCAGCTTACGAGCCTCATGGCAGCAGGTATTGCGCCAGAGGCGAGTTCATATCCCTAAGACCTTTCGCTATGCTGTGAGCGTTCAGCTTCGCCCCAATCTTGCTGGTGTGCGTGTGGTCGTGCTTGTAGTAGGCTTGAGTGGCTTCCTGCCCAAGCTCGTCGAAGGCGTCGGCGGAGATGTTGTGCAGGTCGAGGAAGGGGACGTTAGTCTGCTCCGCCACCTCACGGTACCAGCGCCCGAAGGAGTCGTTGCGCCTCTCTATCCTGCCGTCCGTCCACTCGTTGCGTGGGGTAAGGCTGACGAGGATGGGAGTGCCTCCCCGCTGCCGAACGTCGTCAATCATCTTCGTTAGATACCAGCCGAAGGTGTACACCACCTCGTTGCGTACCTCCTCGTCGGTGCGCACACGGTAGACGTGGCTTGAGTCCGCAGTTCCCTCGATGTCGTTGCGAGCCTTGCCGTGGTCAAGCTCGTTGCCCGCGTCGTTATGCCCGAACTGTATGAGCACGAAGTCGCCTGGCTGTATGTCGTTGTACACCTTGTCCCAGCGCCCCTCACGCAGGTAGCTGCGGCACGAGCGCCCCGCCTGTGCGCTGTTCTGCACGGTGATTAGGGTAGTGTCGAAGACCTCGGCAGCCTGAGAGCCCCAGCCCCACATCCCGTCCTCGTCCTTGTCCTCGTTCTTCACGGTGCTGTCGCCCACGAGGAAGACCACGGGCTTGCCCTCCTGCCTCTTCACGCCCGTGGTGGGCAGCGAGAGGTCGCCCATCAGGGCGATGAGCGGCTGCGCCTCAGGGTGCGTGCAAGCGGCGAGTCCCTCGGCAGCGGAGCGTGCGTTAAGCCTTGCCCCGAAGGCGCTGGTGTGTATGTGGTCGAGGTAGAAGTGGTAGTTGAACTTCCACTCCGTCATCTGGTCGTACTTCTCCGCGCTTATCTCGTTGAGGTCGATGAAGGGGCAGTCCAGCTCCTCGGCTATCTGCCTTGCCCAGAGGCCGAAGGTGTCGCTGACACGTGTCACTCGGTGGTTGTCGTCGTAGGCGTTGCGAGGCGTGAGGCTGACGAGGATGGGGTGCGCCCCCAGCTCACGTGTCTCACGGACGAAGCGCCGCATATACTCGCCGTAGGAGTAGACGGTCTCCACTACGCCCGTCTCCTGTATGGTCACCACAAGGGAGTCCGTAGGGCTGATGCCCTTGATGCTTGCCCTTGCCCTGCCGCTGTCGAAGGGGCCGTTGTCGTTGTGCCCAAGCTCTATCATCACGTAGTCGCCTGGGCGGATGCCCTTCTTAACGTCGGGCCAGAGCTGCCGGTAGAAGGTGCGGGAGGACGTTCCCCCGAGAGCCTGGTTCTCCACGGTTATCTTGTCCTCCTGGAAGTACTCGTGGAAGAAGTAGCCCCAGCCCCACTGCCCGTTGTCCCCGTTGCCCAGCGTGCCGGTGCGCATAGTAGAGTTGCCCACGAGGAAGAGCACGGGGTTGTCCCCCCGTCGGCTTGAGCCGGCTGTGGGGCGAGCTGTGGAGGCTTTCTCAAGGGAGTCGAGAGTGAGGTCGGTGACGTGGTTGACGTCCTCCATCGGTGTGAAGTCCTGGGCCATGGTGCAAAGGGGGAGCGCCCAGAGGAGCAGTAGTGTAGTGGTTTTCATATCGGTTCAATGGTTGTCGTGCCTGCAAAAGTAGACAATTCGCCCTTACTTCGCAAGCGTTTGGTTGACGAAAGGTAAGGAGCGCCGTTAAGGGTGTTATATAGGCTTCGTGAAAGGTGTATAAGAGGGGCCGTGGTCCCTGTATAAGAGGTGCCAGACAACCCCTTGCGAGGGGTTCGGTTGAACCCCTTGCGAGGGGTTGCCTTGAACCCCTTGCGAGGGGTTGCTTGAAGGGTACTATATAGGTACCACGAAGGGTGTTATACAGGCTTCACGACGGCTCTTATACCCCTTTGGCGAAGGGTCTTATAGATTTTCCGCGTTACGTGGCACAGATTAGCGGGAAATGTGTACCTTTGCCGCCGCAAACCCGTAACGACATACATTATATATATAAGAGACAATGAGTTTGAACATCGTTGTACTTGCCAAGCAAGTACCAGACACTCGCAACGTCGGCCCCGACGCTATGACCCCTGAGGGGACAGTCAACCGCTCGGCGTTGCCTGCCATCTTCAATCCTGAAGACCTTAACGCACTGGAGCAGGCGCTGCGCCTGAAAGACCAGATGCCCGGCACTACGGTCACCGTCTTGACTATGGGTCCCGGGCGCGCCGCTGAGATTATACGAGAGGCTCTCTACCGAGGCGCTGACGGAGGCTACCTGCTTACCGACCGCGCCTTCGCAGGGGCTGACACCCTTGCAACGAGCTACGCCCTCGCCACCGCCATCAAGCACTTCGCCCCGAAGGTTGACCTAATCATAGGCGGACGGCAAGCCATCGACGGCGACACCGCACAGGTGGGTCCGCAGGTGGCGGAGAAGCTGGGGCTTAACCAGATAACCTACACCGAGGAGATACTTGCCTGCCAAGAGGGCAGGATACGTGTGGTGCGCCACATAGACGGGGGCGTTGAGACGGTGGAGAGCCCTCTGCCCTGCGTCCTCACGGTGAACGGCAGCGCCGCTCCCTGCCGCCCGAGGAACGCCAAGCTTGTGATGAAGTACAAGCGCTCGAAGGCTCCCATGGAGCTGGGCAAGGAGGAGACGTTCGCCGACCTGCCCTACGCTGAGCAGTACGACAAGAAGCCTTACCTCAGGCTGGGGCAGCTGAGCTGCCAGGACGTGAACGCCGACTTGCAGCAGTGCGGCTTGGCAGGCAGCCCCACGAAGGTTAAGGCTGTTGAGAACATCGTCTTCAAGGCGAAGGAGAGCAAGGTAATGACAGGCTCGGACGAGGACATTAACGCTCTGGTCAAGGAGTTGCTGGCAAGTCACACGATAGGTTAAGGAGGAAGGAAGCATGGACAACGTATTCGTATATTGCGAGATAGAAGGCACGAAGGTTGCCGAGGTGAGCCAAGAGCTGCTCACCAAAGGGCGCAAGCTCGCCAACACCCTTGGCGTACGCCTTGAGGCAGTGGCGGCAGGCAGCGGCATCACTGGCAAGGTGGAAGAGCAGATAATCCCCTACGGAGTAGACCGCCTGCACCTGTTCGACGCTGAGGGGCTCGCCCCCTACACGTCGAAGCCACACACAGCCATACTGGTGAACCTCTTCAAGCAGGAGAAGCCGCAGATATGCCTTATGGGCGCTGACGTTGTGGGCAGAGACCTGGGGCCACGAGTGTCGAGCGCACTGCGCAGCGGCTTGACGGCCGACTGCACCGCCCTTGAGATAGGCGACCACGAGGACAAGCGTGAGGGCAAGACCTACACGAACCTGCTCTACCAGATACGCCCCGCCTTCGGGGGCAACATCGTGGCCACTATCGTCAACCCTGAGAACCGCCCGCAGATGGCTACCGTACGCTCGGGCGTGATGAAGGCAGAGGTGCTTGACCCCAACTACCCTGGCGAGGTGGTGGTCGAGGACGTGGCTAAGTACGTGCCTGAGGTGGAGTACGTGACCAAGGTGCTCGACCGCCACGTGCAGGCAGCCAAGAACAACCTTAAGGGCGCTCCAATCATCGTGTCGGGAGGCTACGGCGTAGGCTCTAAGGAAGGCTTCACCGCTCTCTATGAGCTTGCCAAGGTGATACACGCCGAGGTGGGGGCGAGCCGTGCGGCAGTGGACGCTGGCTTCTGCGACCACGATATGCAGATAGGGCAGACGGGCGTGACCGTTCGCCCGAAGGTGTACATCGCCTGCGGCATAAGCGGGGCTATCCAGCACGTGGCAGGGATGAAGGAGAGCGGCATCATCATAAGCATCAACAGCGACGAGAACGCCCCCATCAACCAGATAGCCGACTACGTTATCAACGGCACGGTGGAGGACGTTGTGCCGAAGCTAATCAAGTATTATAAGCAAAACAGTAAGTAACGATGGCAAACTATTACAGCGACATACCCGAGATCAAGTTTGAGCTTGAGAGCAGTCCCCTTATGCCCCGCATAGTGGAGCTGAAGGAGCGTTCCTTCGAGGACAAGGACAACTACGACGAAGCCCCGCAGGACTTCCCCGACGCGATGGACACCTACGACCGTGTGCTGGACATCGTGGGAGACATTACTGCCAACGTGGTGGCGCAGAACGCAGAGGACGTTGACGCTGAGGGTCCGCACCTTGCAGACGGCAGGGTCAGCTACGCCTCGAAGACACGAGAGAACCTCGACACGATGATAAAGGCAGGGATGAACGGGATGACGATGCCCCGCCGCTACGGAGGGCTGAACCTGCCCGTCGTTGCCTACACAGCCGCCAACGAGATAGTGTCGGCAGGCGACGCGAGCTTCGAGAACATCTGGTCCCTGCAGGACTGCATCGAGACGCTCTACTGCTTCGGCAGCGAGGAGCAGAGGCAGAAGTACATCCCCCGTGTCTGCGCAGGGGCGACGATGTCTATGGACCTCACCGAGCCTGACGCAGGCAGCGACCTGCAGAGCGTGATGCTCAAGGCTACCTACGACGAGGAGAATCAGTGCTGGAGGCTGAACGGCAGCAAGAGGTTCATCACCAACGGTGACTCGGACATTCACCTCGTGCTTGCCCGCAGCGAGGCAGGCACAAGGGACGGCAGGGGTCTCTCGATGTTCATCTACGACAAGAGGGACGGCGGCGTGAACGTGCGCAGGATAGAGAACAAGCTGGGCATCCACGGCAGCCCCACGTGCGAGCTGGTGTACAAGAACGCCAAGTGCGAGCTGTGCGGCGACCGCAAGATGGGTCTCATCAAGTACGTCATGTCCCTCATGAACGGAGCGCGCCTCGGCATAGCAGCCCAGTCGGTGGGTCTCTCGCAGGCAGCCTACAACGAGGCAGTCGCCTACGCCCGTGACCGCCGCCAGTTCGGCAAGGCAATCATAGAGTTCCCCGCCGTTCAGGAGATGATAGCCAACATAAAGGCTAAGCTCGACGCCGGGCGCGCCTTGCTCTACGAGACAGCCCGCTACGTCGACATCTACAAGGCGCTGGAGGACATCTCCCGCGAGCGCAAGCTGACCCCCGAGGAGAGGGCTGAGCTTAAGAAGTACAGCCGCCTCGCCGACAGCTTCACGCCCCTTGCCAAGGGGATGAACAGCGAGTACGCCAACCAGAACGGCTACGACTGCATACAGGTGCACGGAGGCTCAGGCTTTATGCTGGAGTACGCCTGCCAAAGGATATACCGTGACGCACGCATAACGAGCATCTACGAGGGTACGACCCAGCTGCAGACCGTGGCGGCGGTGCGCTACATCACCAACGGGCAGTACTCCTCAGTGATAGCCGACATGGAGAGCCAGCCCCTGCCCGAGGAACTCCAAGGGGAGCTTGGCAGGGTCAAGGCGATGGCTCTTAAGCTCAACGACTGCATCGCAAGGGTGAAGGAAGCTCAGAACAACGACCTGCACGACCTCTGCGCAAGGCACCTTTACGAGATGACTGCGGACATCATAATGTGCCACCTGCTCCTTCGCAACGCCTCGAAGAGGGCAGACCTCTTCCAGAAGAGCCTCGAGGTGTACCTCAACCACGCCGAGGCGGAGGTGGAGAAGCACGCCTTGTGGATTGGGCGCATAGACGCTGGGCAGCTGGGCAACTACAAGCAGGAATAAGAGAGAGCCTCTAAGGGCTACCGGTCAAGGACAGGGAGCGTGGCAGACCAGGCGGTTTGCCACGCTCCTTTCGTCGTGCCCTACGGCAAGCCTCCGCGAAGAGGAGCGGCTGGTTGTCGCGAAGAGGAGCGGCTGGTTGTCGCGAAGA
>JAJPYQ010000062.1 GCA_021204865.1 Prevotellaceae bacterium
CCGCCGACCCTCTGCTTGTAGGGCAGACGCTCTGAACCAGCTGAGCTAAACGCCCAAGGGAATCGCTATTCCTTTTTTGCGAGTGCAAAGGTAACACAAAAGGAAACTCGCACCAAATATTAAACCCATATTTTTCTTCCTGCCTGCCCTTTCGCCCCTCTCTGCCTGACGCTCGGCAAAAGTCTGGCAGGAATCGACCCGCGGACCGCCTATGTTTCGCCCAAAAACCTTAAGAGTTTCACCTCAAAACCCTAAGAGTTTCACCTCAAAACCCTAAGAGTTTTGCTTCAAAACCCTAAGAGTTTCATACTGCTTCCCGCAGACTGTTCCCGTCTTCCCCATGACGTTGGCAAAAACATAGCGAGACGTTGCCCCTCGACCGCGCCGACTTTTTCTCTAAACCGCGCCGACTTTTTCTTCAGACCGCACGAGACGTTGGCGCTCTTCCTTAAGGGAATCAGGAAAGGACCGCATAAAAAAGAAAAGAGGCGGGGCGACCGCGCGTCCCACCTCTCTTCGTGTCATACTGTTTTTGCTGCTTTAGCTTTCTTTCTGCTCGTGATTCTTTCTCATCCTGCGTGTCGGTCTCATCTCCATGTTGCGCCCCACCGTGAGCTTGGGCTCCTGCGGGCTGACGATTGTGATGCACACGTCGGAGATTGACTCGCTGCTGTCCACGCTGTGAATCTTGAGTACTCCGTCCTTCACCGTCCAGCGGATTGCCGAGGCTACCAGGCTGTCTGTCGCCTGCACGTCCATGGAATATTCCTCGCCATATACGAAGCGAACGCACGCCGGCACATTGACATTCACACCTTCAAACGGTGTCAAATCCGTACTCTCTGCATTTGCGGCAAGCGTCATAGCGATGGCGCTCACCAGAATCATCATCTTTTTCATCTTTTCAATCTTTTTACCTTAATTGTTTCTTGCCTCTCGCTTGAGGTCTTTGTCTTGTTTTGACGATGCAAAGGTACAACCAACGGGGCGTGTCCCGCAAGAGATTCGCTGATTTTCGGCGGAAAACGGGCTCTTTCTTGACTTGCGTCAAATAAGGGTGTAGCTTTCGCACTTAAAATCTGTGCCGTCATTCGGGGAAAAGAAAAGAGACCTCGTCCTCACGACGAAGCCCCCTCAGCTTAAAACAACCAACAAAGGACCGCCCTCCCTTGGGGGAGGCAATCCTAATCTATATAGAAAATCCGTTCATACTATGCGGTTATGCGTTCAACGTGTCGTTTTGCTATTGCAGCGCAAAAGTAGGCAACATTATGGTATCCGCAAAGCTTTATAGCTTTCTTTTTGCAATTAATAAGCTAAATCAGCAGACAAAAGAGAAGCGTGCCGCAAGTGACACGCTTCTTAACTGTTTATCCTAAGCAGACGACGGGGCGGCTATATCGACAAAGTGTCCAGCACGTCGATGAGCTCCTTCTTGACAGGCTTGTCGCTCTTCACAGCGCTTGAGAACGGCACATACACCACCTCGTCGTTCCTTATGCCTATCATCACGTTCCGCTGCCCTTCGAGCAAGGCTTGTATCGCCCCAACGCCGAGGCGGCTCGCCAGCACACGGTCGTAGGCGCTCGGGCTGCCTCCCCTCTGCATGTGACCGAGGATGGACACGCGAACGTCGAACTCGGGGTACTCCTTCCGCACGCGGTCGGCGTAGTACATAGCGCCGCACTTCGGGCTCTCGCTCACGATGACGATGCTCGAGCTCTTGCTCTTGCGTATGCCCCTGCCGACGAAGTGCTCCAGCTGGTCGGCTCCCGTGCTGTCCTCAGGTATGATGGCAGCCTCTGCCCCCGCTGCGATGGCGCTGTTCTGGGCGAGGAAGCCAGCGTCCCTGCCCATCACCTCGACGAAGAAGATGCGCTCGTGGCTCGTCGCCGTGTCTCGTATCTTGTCCACGCAGTCCATAATGGTGTTAAGGGTAGTGTCGTAGCCGATGGTGCAGTCAGTGCCGTTGAGGTCGTTGTCGATGGTGCCCGGCAGCCCGATGCAAGGCACGTCGAACTCCTGAGCGAAGATCCTCGCCCCCGTCAGCGAGCCGTTGCCCCCAATCACCACGAGGGCGTCAATCTCACGCTTGCACATCACCTCGTAAGCCTTCTGCCTGCCCTCGGGCGTCTCGAAGTCCTTGCTGCGGGCAGTCTTGAGTATCGTGCCGCCTCGCTGGATGATGTTGCTCACGTTCTCTGTGGAGAACTCCACAATCTCGTCGTGGATAAGCCCCTCGTACCCTCGGTAGATAGCCTTGACCCTGAAGCCGTTGGCGATAGCCGAGCGGGTCACCGCACGGATAGCCGCATTCATGCCAGGGGCATCGCCGCCCGAGGTCAGAATGCCTATACATTTAATCTTTCTCATAATAAGTACCTCCTTGATTGATTAGCTTGGCGCAAATATACGAAGAAATACTCTAAGCCGCACGAGGCGAGGGAGAAATAAAGCCGCAAGTCGCCTAACATTTTGCTGCCCTTTGTTGCTCGTTCCTTTCCTTTTGTCTATCTTTGCCGCCGAAGAACAGCTAAAACATCAGTCTATGTGCGGGATAGTAGGCATTTTCGATATTAAGCAGCAGACGCAGGAGCTGAGGAAGAAGGCACTAAAGATGTCGCAGAAGGTAAGGCACAGAGGGCCTGACTGGAGCGGCATCTACTGCGGGGGGTCAGCCATACTGGCGCACGAGCGTCTCTCCATCATCGACCCGCAGAGCGGAGGGCAGCCCCTCTACAGTCCCGACCGCAAGCTTGTGCTCGCAGTCAACGGGGAGATATACAACCATCAGGAGATACGCCGAAGGATGGCAGGCAAGTACGAGTTCCAGACGGGCAGCGACTGCGAGGTGATACTGGCGCTTTACCGTGAGAAGGGCATCGGCTTCCTCGAGGAGCTTAGCGGCATCTTCGCCTTCGCCCTCTACGACGAGCAGAGGAACGAGTATCTCATCGCCCGTGACCCCATAGGCGTTATACCTTTATATATAGGTCGCCACACGGACGGCACGCTGTGCGTGGCGAGCGAGCTTAAGGCGCTTGAGGGCTTCTGCGATGAGTACGAGCCCTTCCTGCCCGGGCATTACTACTCCAGCCGCGAGCGAGTGATGAGGCGCTGGTACAAGCGTGACTGGTTCAGCTATGAGGCAGTGGAGGGCAACGACAGCGATATAGACGCCTTGAGGGTAAGCCTTCAGGAAGCCGTCAAGCGGCAGCTGATGAGCGACGTGCCCTACGGGGTGCTCCTTTCGGGAGGCTTGGACAGCAGCGTCATCAGTGCGATAGCCAAGAAGTTCTCCGCCAAGCGAGTGGAGACGGGCGGCAAGAAGGACGCATGGTGGCCGCAGCTGCACAGCTTCGCCGTGGGGCTTAAGGGGGCTCCCGACTTGGTGAAGGCGAGGGAGGTGGCAGACCACATAGGCACGGTGCACCACGAGATTAACTACACCCTCGACGAGGGGCTCGACGCTCTGCGGGACGTCATCTACTTCACCGAGACCTACGACGTGACTACCGTGCGAGCCTCAACCCCCATGTACCTGCTCGCCCGTGTCATCAAGAGCATGGGCATCAAGATGGTGCTTAGCGGCGAGGGGGCGGACGAGATATTCGGCGGTTACCTCTACTTCCACAAGGCACCCTCGGCACGTGCCTTCCACGAGGAGACAGTGCGCAAGCTGGGCAAGCTGCATTGGTACGACTGCCTCCGTGCCAACAAGTCGTTGGCGGCGTGGGGAGTGGAGGGGCGTGTGCCCTTCCTCGACAAGGAGTTCCTCGACGTGGCTATGCGCCTCAACCCGCAGGCGAAGATGTGCCCCGGCTCGACCATAGAGAAGCGGATAGTGCGTGAGGCGTTCTCCGACATGCTGCCCCCAAGCATCGCCTGGAGGCAGAAGGAGCAGTTCTCCGACGGTGTGGGCTACAGCTGGATAGACACGCTCAAGGCTATGACCGCCAGCCAGGTCTCCGACGAGCAGATGGCGCACGCCAAGGAGCGCTTCCCCGTCAACACCCCGCTCTGCAAGGAGGAGTACTACTACCGAAGCATCTTCGCCGAGCTGTTCCCGAGCCAGTCGGCCGCCCGCTGCGTCAACCAAGAGGCAAGCGTGGCGTGCAGCACCTCGATAGCCCTGGAGTGGGACAAGGCGTGGAAGGGAATGAACGACCCCAGCGGCAGGGCGGTGGCAGGAGTGCACGAGCAGGCTTACTGACCCCTAATACCCTTCGCGAAGACCAGCCGCTCCTCTTTGCGAAGACCAGCCGCTCCTCTTTGCGAAGACC
>JAJPYQ010000024.1 GCA_021204865.1 Prevotellaceae bacterium
CACCTCCGTTGAGGTGCTAACAAGCAGGTCAATTGAGGTGCTAACAAGCAGGTGTACGGAGCCTCCGATATAGGCGCAACGACGACTCCAATACAGTCGCTACGGTCCGTCAGGCTGGCTGCCCACATAAACAAAGAAGAGCGCCTTGCGACGCTCTTCCCCTATGTTTGTTTAAGGCTTCCCTTACTGCCTGACCAGCTCCTCCGTGTCGAGGGCTATCATCAGCTCCTCGTCTGTTGGGATGACGCACACCGTGACGGGGCTGCCTTCGGCACTGATTATTGCCTCCGTGGCACGGCAGGCGCGGTTCCTCGCCACGTCCATCCTCACGCCGAGGAACTCGAGCCCCTCAGTCGCTCCCTCGCGCACCTCCCACTGGTTCTCGCCCGCTCCTCCCGTGAAGAGGATAACGTCAACGCCTCCCATGGCGGCTGCGTACTGCCCGATGTACTTCTTGATGCGGTAGGTGTACATCTCCTTTGCCAGCCGCGCCCGCTTGTTGCCAGCGGCTATGCCCGCGAGGATGTCGCGGAAGTCGTTGCTCAGCCCGCTCACGCCCTGGAGGCCGCTCTGCTTGTTCAGCAGGTTGCTCACGCCCTTCGTGTCGAGGCAGAGCTTGTCCATGATGAACGTCACCGCCCCAGCGTCTATGTCTCCCGTGCGAGTGCCCATAATCAAGCCCTCGAGCGGGGTCAGTCCCATCGACGTGTCCACGCACTTGCCGTCCTTCACAGCCGCTATCGAGGCTCCGTTGCCGATGTGGCAGGTGATTATCCTGCTTCCCTCTGCCTCGATGCCGAGGAACTCAAGCACACG
The DNA here is from genome assembly GCA_021204865.1 of Prevotellaceae bacterium. Lineage (GTDB taxonomy): Bacteria > Bacteroidota > Bacteroidia > Bacteroidales > Bacteroidaceae > Physcousia. The sequence goes on from JAJPYQ010000024.1 coordinate 817, forward strand.
CTGGCTCACGTAGCGGTGGCTCGTGCCGTGGAAGCCGTAGCGGCGGATGCCGTACTTCTCGTATAGCTCGTAGGGAAGGGCGTACATATAGGCGTAGGCAGGCATAGTCTGGTGAAAGGCGGTGTCGAACACCCCCACCTGCGGAACACCGGGCAGCAGTGCGCTCACTGCGTTAACGCCCTTTATGTTGGCGGGGTTATGCAGAGGAGCAAGGTCGTTGCAGGCTGCGAAGTCCCTCATCACCTGCTCCGTGAGCACCACGCTCTTGTTGAACTTCTCCCCGCCGTGCACCATGCGATGCCCCACAGCATCTATCTCCGAAGCCGACGAGAGCACGGCGTAGTCGCCCTTGGTCAGCACCTCGAAGATGTACTGCACACCAGCCGTGTGCTCCTCCACGGGGTGCATAATCTTGTGCTTCACGCCGTTCAGCTTCACGTTGATGAACGAGTCCGCCGAGCCTATCTTCTCTATGCCTCCGCTCGTAACGACCGACTTGTCCTGCATGTCGTAGAGGGCGTACTTGATTGACGAGCTGCCGCAGTTCAATACCAATATCTTCATAGCCGTCTCCTCCTATTGCTTAGCGTCCATCGCCTGGCAGGCGGTGATTGCCACCATCTTGTATATGTCGTCCACGGAGCAGCCGCGTGAGAGGTCGTTAACGGGGCGGGCAATGCCTTGCAATATCGGGCCAATAGCGTCCGCCCCGCCCAGCCTTTGTATCAGCTTGTATGCGATGTTCCCCGTCTCAAGGTTAGGGAACACCAGCACGTTAGCCTTGCCCGCTATGTCGCTCTCGGGGGCTTTCTTCTTAGCCACGGCGGGAACGAGGGCAGCGTCGCTCTGCAGCTCGCCGTCAATCTTCAGCTGCTGGTCAAGCTCCTTCGCCAGTCGGGTAGCCTCCACCACCTTGTCCACCACCTCGTGCTTGGCGCTTCCCTTCGTCGAGAAGCTGAGCATAGCCACTCTCGGGTCGCTGAAGCCAGCCACGCTCTTAGCCGTCTGAGCCGTACATACAGCTATCTGGGCAAGCTGTGCCGCGTCGGGCATAGGGGTGACAGCCACGTCGCCCACCACCAGCACGCCCTCCTCGCCGTACTGAGGGGTCTTGGTTATCATCAGCATAGCGCCGCTGACGCAGGAGATGCCCGGCGCGCATTTGATTATCTGAAGGGCAGGCCTTAGCGTGTCGCCCGTGGTGGAAAGCGCCCCTGATATCTGTCCGTCAGCCTCTCCGCTCTTGATGATGAGGCAGCCGAAATACAGAGGGTCAAGCACCTTCTTGCGAGCCTCCTCGAGGGTCATCCCCTTCTTCTTCCTCAGCTCGAAGAGCAACTGGGCGTAACGCTCCGTCCTGTCGCTCGTGGCAGGGTCGATGATGGTGGCTTTGCCGAGGTGCCTGAGCCCCAACTGCTTGCCGTAGTTCATTATCTCGTCGGGGTTGCCGATGAGAATGATGTCCGCCACTTCGTCACGCAGACACTGGTCCGCCGCCGTGATGGTGCGCTCCTCAAGGCTCTCAGGCAGCACGATACGCTGCTTGTTCGCCTTAGCCTTGCGCAAGATGTTTTCGATAAGTGAACTCATAGTAATGTGTATGTCTTGTTAGAATTTCCCTTTCATCAGCAGTGTCTCCAGCTCCTCCGCCGTGATGTGGCTTTGGAACTGGTTGTTCCACGCTGCCGTGATGTTGCCCGTCTCCTCGCTTACCACCACCGCCAGGGCGTCCGTCTCGGCGGATATTCCCTTGGCTGCGCGGTGTCGCAAGCCGAAGTCCTTGGGGATGTCGAGGTCGTGTGAGATGGGCAGGATGCAGGCAGCAGCCGTTATTTTATTGTCGCTTATGATAACCGCCCCGTCGTGCAGCGGACTGTTCTTGAAGAAGATGTTCTCGATGAGCCGCTGGCTAATCCTCGCGTCAATGCTCTCTCCCGTGCGTATGAGGTCGCCCAGAGGCAAGTCGTTCTGCATAACTATCAGCGCCCCCACCCGCTGCTTGCTCATGTTCAGGCATGCCAGCACGATGGGGATGATGTCGTCGTGGCTGTGCCTCTGCTCGCTGCCCAGCCCCCTGCGCCTTTCCCCCTTTAGCAGCCTGATGAGGCGGTGCCCCTGCCTCTGCGTGCCGAGCTGGAAGAAGAAGTGGCGTATCTCCTCTTGGAAAAGGATGATGAGGGCGATTGCTCCCACGCTGACCAGCTGGTCCAGTATGCCGCCTATCAGCTTCATCTCCAGCACCTTCGAGACCACTATCCAGAAGACGAGGAACACCAGCACGCCGTAGAAGATGTTCAGCGCCCTGGTCTGCTTCATCAGCTTGTAGCTGTAGTGCAGAAGCAGAGCCACAAGGACGATGTCTATTATGTCTTTCAGTCCGACGGGAAACATGCCTTCGTTATCTTAACCGCCTCCAGGCAAGCCCTCACGTCGTGCACCCGCAGGATGTTCGCCCCAAGGGTCAGGGCGATGGTGTTCAGCGCTGTCGTGCCGTTGAGAGCCTCAGTGGGCGAGCCTCCGAGCAGGCGGAATATCATGCTTTTCCGTGATATTCCCACAAGCACGGGCAGGTCGAAAGCCCTGAGGTCGGGCAGGTGGCGCATCAGGCAGTAGTTATGCTCAAGCGTCTTGCCGAAGCCGAAGCCGGGGTCGAGTATGATGTCTTTCACTCCCAGCAGGCGCAGTCGGGCAATGCGTTCGCTGAAGTAGAGCATCACCTCCTGCGTGATATTGTCGTAGTGCGGCGCTTCTTGCATCGTGTCGGGCTGCCCTTTGATGTGCATCAGTATGTAGGGAACTCCCAGCTCCGCCACCGTGGGGAACATCTCAGGGTCGATGTCCCCGCCCGATATGTCGTTCACTATCCCCACTCCGTATTGCTCAACGCAGCGCCTTGCCACGCTGGAGCGGAAGGTGTCCACACTTATCACCGTGTCGGGGTGGTCTTTCCTTATTATGCTTAGCGCCCTCTCGAGCCTCGCCATCTCCTCGTCAGCGCCTATGTCCCTTGCGCCGGGTCGGGTGCTTTGCGCCCCGATGTCGATGATTGACGCTCCCTCTGCGATTATCTCGTCAGCCCTTTCACGTATTTCCTCGTCGGTCTGCTTGCGGCTTCCCTCGTAGAACGAGTCGGGGGTGACGTTAAGTATGCCCATCACCTGCGGCTCGGAGAGGTCCATAAGCCTGCCGCCAGTGTTGATGGTGTAGGGGAGTGGCTTTAGCATCGTGCGGTCTTTGCGTACGCGAAGTTAGTGCAAATGGATGTAAAACGTGAATGTGCGGGGGCGTTTTTTGGCGGTGTTTGCCATCGTCCCGTGCGGTCGGGGAAAAAAGTCGGCGCGGTCGGGGGCTAAGATGCGGGGGGATGATGGCCTGTGTCTGAGACAGCGCGCCGAGCACACGTCGCGCGGGAGCAGCTAGGAGGGCGGGGT
>JAJPYQ010000035.1 GCA_021204865.1 Prevotellaceae bacterium
TCCGTCGGAGGGATTGGAGTCGGTCCGTCGGAGGGATTGGAGTCGGTCCGTCGGACCTTTTGGAACTCGTCCGTCGAACGTTTTTGCGGCACGTAGCTATACCTTATATATATAGTACGTTGGGGGCTACTCCGAGAGGCGGGCGTACGCCTCGCTGGTGGTCGCGCTGACGGTGTTGCGGGGGTCAGCGTCCGCCCGGCGGAACCAGTCGCTGTAGTCGATGTAATGCCTTGCGTAGGTCTTGTTCAGCTCACGGGCTTGCTCCGGGTCCACCTTCTTGATGAACCTCGCCGGCACTCCGCCCCACAGCTCCCCGTCGCCTATCTGCGTGTTGCTAAGCACCAGAGCGCCGGCAGCCACGATGGCTCCCCGTCCCACCACGGCGTGGTCCAGCACGGTCGCCCCCATGCCCACGAGAGCGCCGTCCCTCACCTCGCAGCCGTGCAGCGTGGCGCTGTGCCCGATGGTCACGTCGTCGCCCAGTATGCACGGCGCCTTGCCGTTGAGCGTGTGCAGGCAGGCGTTGTCCTGTATGTTCGTGCGGTTGCCTATCCTGATGAAGTGAACGTCCCCCCGCAGGACGGCGTTGAACCAGACGGTGCAGTCGTCGCCCGTCTCAACGTCTCCCACTATCACCGCTCCCTCCGAGAAGTAGCAGTGCCTGCCGAAGCGTGGGGCGGGCATGCCCTGAAGTCTCTTTATCGTTGCCATAGTATCGTGTTAAATGCGGGGCAAAGGTAGCGTCTTTCGCCCAAGCGGTGGAAGTTTCCCTGCCTTTATTTCGCATTGACTGCGGGATTGCTTACTTTCGCGTGACATCTTAAACCTAAGGAAAGCAATCATGAGTACAGTTAACGAACGCGTCGCCTCACTGCGCAAGTGGATGGCGGAGCAAGGGGTGGAGGCGCTGGTAGTGCCCACGATGGACCCACACAACACGGAGTACGTGGCGGAGCACTGGCAGTGCCGCCGCTGGATAAGCGGCTTCACGGGGAGCGCGGGCACGGTGGTGGTGACCGCCCGAGAGGCGTACCTATGGACGGACAGCCGCTACTGGCTGCAAGCCTCCGAGCAGCTCAGCGGCACGCCCCTAAGCCTTAAGCGGGACTTGGTGGACGAGACCATTAACCAATGGCTTCGCTCTAACGTCAAGGGCGTTGTAGGCTACCCTGCCGACATGATGACGAAGGGCTTGAGCGCCGAGCTGTTCGAGGGGGTGAACGCCCAGCCCCTTGCCCAAGACCCCTTCGACCTGCTGTGGGAGGACCGCCCAGCCTTCCCCCTCACCAAGGCGGAGCGCATGCCCGACGAGCTGGCGGGGGAGACCGCCAAGAGCAAGCTCTCGAGGCTTACCCAGTGGATGAGGGAGCGGGGGAAGCAGGAGCTTCTCGTAAGCGACCTTGCGGAGGTTGCCTGGACGCTTAACCTCCGAGGCGACGACATACCCTACACGCCCTTCCTCATCTCCTTCCTCCTCGCGCGTGCGGACGGCAGGCACACGCTCTACATCCACAAGGAGCAGATTGGCAAGGAGATAGAGGACTACCTCACGAGCCTCAGCGTCTCCCTTGCCCCGTACGAGGAAGCGCCCCGCGAGAAGGAGGAGGACACCCCGATAGCCTTCTGGAAGGCGATAAAGACCCCCGCCGAGCAGGAGGGCTTCCGAGAGGCGCACAGGCGGGACGGGGCGGCAATGGTGAAGTTCCTGCGCCTGCTCGACGAGACGGGTGGCAAGGGCTGGACGGAGCTTCGAGCCGACGAGGTGCTCACCGCCTGCCGAGCCGAGCAGCCGGGCTTCCGAGGGCGCTCCTTCGAGACCATCGTGGGCTACGGTCCTCACGGCGCTATCGTCCACTACGAGCCTACGCCCGAGACGGACGTTCCCCTCGCGCCCCGGAGCTTCCTGCTCATAGACAGCGGCGGCCACTACGACTGCGGCTCGACGGACATCACCCGAACCATCCCCCTCGGCACGCTTACCGACGAGGAGCGTCTGGTCTACACGCTTGTGCTTAAAGGGCATCTTCAGCTTCAGAACATACACTTCCCCGACGGCACGGTGGGCTTGCAGCTCGACACAGCCGCCCGAATGCCCCTGTGGCGTGCAGGCTATGACTACGGTCACGGCACGGGGCATGGGGTAGGGCATCGCCTCTGCGTGCACGAGGGACCAGTGCAGATACGCAAGAACTGCCGCCGAGACACCACGCTGCCCTTCCATGCGGGGCAGAACATCACCAACGAGCCGGGGCTGTACATCGAGGGCAAGTTCGCCGTGCGCCACGAGAACACTATGCTCTGCGTGCCTGCGATGGAGAACGAGTACGGCAAGTTCCTTAAGTTCGAGCCCCTTACCCTCTGCCCATACGACCTGCGCCCGATAATAGTGGGAATGCTGACCGCCGAGGAGCGCCGCTGGCTCAACGACTACCACCAGCTGGTGCGTGAGACGCTCACCCCGCGCCTGAAGGAAGAGGTAGACCGCCAGTGGCTCGCACAAGCCACACGCCCCATTTAAAGGACTTCCTCGGCGACGCTTTTAGCCTCAGAGCCTGAAAAAAGAGGGCGAAGCTTGCCCATACCAAAAAAGAGTGCTATATTTGCCCAACCATTAACTAACTAAAGGAGGAAACATTATGGCTTATCTAACAAACGAGAAACTGCTCATCGTGGGAGCAGGCGGGATGATCGGCTCCAACATGGCGCAGAGTGCCTTGATGCTTGGGCTGACCCCAAACATCTGTCTTTATGATATCTTCGAGCCGGGCGTGCACGGTGTGGCTGACGAGATGGCTCACTGCGCCTTCCCCGGCGCTAACATCAGCTGGACGACTGACCCGGAGGTAGCGTTCACGGGGGCGAAGTACATCGTCTCCTCGGGCGGCGCTCCCCGTAAGGAGGGCATGACGCGTGAGGATCTGCTTAAGGGCAACTGCAAGATAGCCGCCGAGTTCGGCGACTATATCAAGAAGTACTGCCCCGACGTGAAGCACGTCGTCGTCATCTTCAACCCAGCAGACGTGACGGCTCTCACGGCTCTCATCCACTCGGGCTTGAAGCCCTGCCAGCTCACCTCGCTTGCCGCCCTCGACTCCACACGCCTTCAGCAGGCTCTCGCCGCAGAGTTCGGCGTGCAGCAGGACAAGGTGACCGGTGCGCACACCTATGGCGGGCACGGCGAGCAGATGGCAGTGTTCGCCTCCAAGGTGAAGGTTGACGGCAAGCCTCTCTCTGAGATGAACCTCTCCGCAGAGCGTTTCGCTGTCATCAAGCACGACACCATCCAGGGTGGCTCACGCATAATCAAGCTGCGCGGGCGCAGCTCTTTCCAGAGCCCCGCTTACTGCTCCATCATGATGATTGCGGCCGCGATGGGAGGCGAGCCTTTCACACTGCCCGCAGGCTGCTATGTGAACTGCGACAAGTGCGGCTTCAAGAACGTGATGATGGCTATGCCCACCGTTATAGACGCTAAGGGCGTTCACTTCGAGGCGCCCACTGGCACGGCGGAGGAAATGGCAGCCCTTCAGGCATCGTACGAGCACCTCGAGAAGATGCGCGACGAGATAATCAGCCTGGGCATCGTGCCGCCCGTAGCGGAGTGGAAGACAATGAACCCCAACCTGTAAGGCGAGGGGCAATCGCTTAGCGAGCAGACACATATATAATAAGGTGTAAGGGGTGTGGCATTGCCGCGCCCTTTCGCTTTTTTTAAGGCAAACATTTTGCCGCCTCGAAAAGTATATCTAATTTTGCGCCACAAAATAAACTAAGAGAAACGAAATGATAATAGTACCTGTTAAGGAAGGTGAGAACATCGAGCGCGCATTGAAGAAGTTCAAGCGCAAGTACGAGAAGACTGGCATCATGAAGGAGATACGCTTCCGCCAGCAGTTCGACAAGCCCTCTGTTCTCAAACGCTTGGCAAAGAAGCACGCAATATACGTTCAGCAGCTGCGTCGCGCTGCTGAGGAATAAGCCGATATTCCAGTTCGGCAGCCCGAAGAAGGGCGGTGACCCCGCTGAATTATCTATAGTGTTTTCTCTAAGCATTTGATTTTGGCGATGTGGATTGAAGCTTTTGTCGAGTACCTGAGATGCGAGAAGAACAGTTCTGAGCACACTGTTGTCTCGTGTCGAAGCGACTTGACGGAGTTTGAGTCTTATATGAAGTCGCTCGACGAGCAGCTCACGTGGGCTAACGTGGACCGCGATGTGGTGCGCCAGTGGGTGGTGGACAAGATGGAGAGAGGCTACAGCCCAAGCACAGTCTGCCGAAATCTTAGCTCGCTGCGCTCGTTCTACAAGTTCCTGCTGCGCTGCAAGTACGTGGACAAAGACCCCACGCTTGGCATACAGGGACCGAAGAAGCCTAAGCTGCTGCCCCAGTTCGTAAGGGAGACGGATATGGACAGACTGCTCGACGGCAACTACTTCCCCGACACGCTCGAGGGCTTGCGTGACAAGCTGGTGGTGCTGACCTTCTATTCCACTGGCATTCGGCTTGCCGAGCTGGTCTCCCTCAGTTGGCTGGACGTGGACCTTGCCTCAGGCATGCTGAAGGTGACGGGCAAGCGAAACAAACAGCGCATCGTGCCTTTCGGGGAGGAGTTGCGCAGAGCGTTTGAAGAGTACAGGCGCAAGCTTGCAGAGCAGGGCGAGCCAGCTGACGATGCATGTCCTGTCTTTATCAATCTGAGCAAAGGCTGCCGCATATCGAGAGGGAAAGTGACGGCGATAGTGCGCCTCTACCTGTCTCAGGTGACCACACTGAAGAAACGCAGCCCACACGTCTTGCGCCATTCCTTCGCCACCTCGATGCTCAACCACAACGCCGACCTGCAGTCGGTGAAGGAGCTGCTGGGGCACGAGCGCATAACCACAACAGAGATATACACCCACACCACCTTCGAGGAACTCAAGAAGATGTATAACCAAGCCCACCCGAGGGCGTAAATCGACTATAACTATGGAGATAAAAGTACAGTCCATCCGCTTCGAGGCAACAGAGAAGTTGCAGGATTACATCCAGAAGAAAGTGCAGAAACTCACGAGGTTCTGCGCAGACATAATAAAGGCAGACGTTGCCCTGAAGGTGGTTAAGCCAGAGACTGCCATAAACAAGGAGGCAAGCCTGCGCCTCACAGTGCCAGGCTCGGAGCTGTTCACCGAGAAGACCGCCAACACCTTCGAGGAGGCCATCGACCAGTGTGCCGACACAATGGTCAGGCAGCTGCAGAAATATAAGGAGCAGCTGCCGAAGAAGGACAAGTGACAGCCCCCTTCCTCTGCTTCTTAACCCCGCCTGTGACGGTGGAGTAAACAGAAAAACGCTAAAAAACAACTAAAAGTTTTGCCGGTTGGCGAAGAACTGTTACCTTTGCACTCGCTTGTGAGCATCTATGTCCATTTCGGGTGCGATGTCGCCTCTTTAGCTCAGTTGGCCAGAGCACGTGATTTGTAATCTCGGGGTCGTTGGTTCGAATCCGACAAGAGGCTCGAAAAAGCAAGGGTGGTTACCAGAGCGGTCAAATGGGGTAGACTGTAAATCTACTGGCTTTCGCCTACGGTGGTTCGAATCCATCACCACCCACTCTCCTCAGGAGAATGCGGAAGTAGCTCAGTCGATAGAGCACTAGCCTTCCAAGCTGGGGGTCGCGGGTTTGAGCCCCGTCTTCCGCTCTTATCTTGAGAGAGGTGTCGCTGCTTTAGCTCAGTGGTAGAGCGCATCCTTGGTAAGGATGAGGTCCCGAGTTCAACTCTCGGAAGCAGCTCAAAGAAGAGACGGACGACTGATTATTCGTTTATATATAACTAAGTACTGCTATGGCAAAAGAAAAATTTGAGCGTACCAAACCGCACGTCAACATTGGTACGATTGGTCATGTCGACCACGGTAAGACTACTCTGACCGCCGCTATCTCCAAGGTTCTGCACGAGAGGCTGCACACTGGCCAGGAGGTGAAGAGCTTCGAGCAAATCGACAATGCTCCCGAGGAGAAAGAGCGTGGTATCACCATTAACACTGCCCATATCGAGTATGAGACAGCGAAGCGCCACTACGCACACGTAGACTGCCCGGGACACGCTGACTATGTGAAGAACATGGTTACCGGTGCAGCCCAGATGGATGGAGCCATCATCGTTGTTGCCGCCACCGACGGCCCGATGCCCCAGACCCGTGAGCACATCCTTCTGGCCCGTCAGGTGAACGTGCCTCGTCTGGTTGTCTTCTTGAACAAGTGCGACATGGTGGACGATGAGGAGATGCTTGAACTCGTAGAAATGGAGATGCAGGAACTGCTCGCACAGTACGAGTTCGAGGACGACACTCCGTTTATCCGCGGCTCTGCCCTTGGCGCTTTGAACGGTGTGAAGGAGTGGGAAGACAAGGTTATGGAGCTTATGGATGCTTGCGACACTTGGATTCAGGAACCCGTACGTGACATAGAGAAGCCGTTCCTGATGCCTGTCGAGGACGTGTTCTCCATCACAGGTCGTGGCACTGTTGCCACTGGCCGTATCGAGACTGGCGTTGTGAAGGTGGGCGACGAAGTGCAGATCCTCGGTCTTGGCGAGGACAAGAAGTCCGTCATCACTGGTGTCGAGATGTTCCGCAAGCTGCTCGACCTGGGCGAGGCTGGCGATAACGTAGGTCTGCTGCTCCGTGGTATCGACAAGAACGAGGTAAGGCGTGGTATGGTTATCACCCACCCGGGTGCCATCACTCCTCACAAGGGCTTCAAGGCTTCCATCTACGTGCTTAAGAAAGAGGAAGGCGGCCGTCACACACCGTTCGGCAATAGGTATCGTCCTCAGTTCTATCTCCGCACTATGGACTGCACGGGTGAGATTCATCTTCCCGAGGGCATCGAGATGGTTATGCCAGGCGATAACGTGGAGATCTCTGTTGAGCTTATCTACGCAGTGGCGCTGAACGTGGGTCTGCGCTTCGCCATCCGTGAGGGCGGTCGCACCGTGGGTTCCGGCCAGATCACTGAAGTGTTCGATTAAAAAGTCGGCATTATATAGAAAGACATGAAGGGGAGTCCCTCTCTGATAAATGCGGCGGGGGACTCTCACTTACGGGAATAGCTCAGTTGGTAGAGCGCTGGTCTCCAAAACCAGGTGTCGGGAGTTCGAGCCTCTCTTCCCGTGCCAAAACGACAATAAGATATGTTCAAGAGCATTTTCAACTATTGTAAGGTATCATACGAAGAATTAGCGCATAAGGTTACCTGGCCCTCACGTTCAGAACTTATGAACAGTGCAGTACTTGTACTTGTAGCTTCCCTATGTATTGCAGTGGTAATCTTCGTTGTTGACCAAGTGTTCCAGCACGGTATGGAACTCGTGTATGGTTTGTTACGCTAAATCTGTTGGGCGAGGATGGCTGACACGGACATGAAGTGGTACGTTATGCGTGCCATAAGTGGAGACGAAGGCAAGGTGAAGAGCTACATCGAGGCATACATCAATCAGCACGCTGATTTCGCCAAACATGTGGCTCAGGTACTCGTCCCGACAGAAAAGGTAGTGACTATGCGAAATGGTAAGCGCGTCGTGAAGGAGAAGAACCGCTATGCGGGCTATGTGTTCGTTGAGACTGACTTGGTGGGCGAGACACAAGCCAACCTGCGCAATGTGCCGGGTGTGCTTGGTTTCCTCAGCGACACCAGGACCAACACCAAGCCCATGCCTCTGCGCCCGATAGAGGTCAGCCAGATGCTCGGCATCGTTGACCAGCTGAGGGATGTTGAGACTGACATAGTCATCCCTTACAGCGTCGGTGAGAGTGTGAAGGTGACTGACGGTCCGTTCACAGGGTTCGACGCTATTATCGAGGAAGTCAACAGCGAGAAGAAGAAGCTGAAGGTGGCAGTCAAGATCTTCGGGAGGAAGACTCCCTTGGAGCTTAACTTTATGCAGGTGGAAAAGATGTAGCGTAGCTGTTACATGCGCTTGTACTTTCCCGAAGAGAGAACGATAAATAAACAAGAGAAAAAGAACAATGGCTAAAGAAGTTGCTGGATTAATCAAATTACAGATTAAAGGAGGCGCTGCGAATCCATCACCACCAGTCGGTCCCGCACTGGGCTCGAAGGGCATAAACATCATGGATTTCTGCAAGGCTTTCAACGCCAGGACGCAGGACAAGGCTGGCAAGGTGCTGCCTGTGGTCATCACGTATTACAAGGACAAGTCTTACGACTTCGTCGTAAAGACCCCGCCCGTTGCGATACAGCTGTTGGAGGCCGCCAAGATTAAGGGAGGCTCGGCAGAGTCAAACCGCAAGAAAGTGGCAGAGGTGACCTGGGATCAGGTACGCACTATCGCGCAGGAGAAGATGCCCGATCTTAATTGCTTCACTGTCAAGTCTGCGATGAAGATGGTTGCGGGTACAGCAAGGAGTATGGGTATAACCGTCAAAGGCGACTTTCCTGAAGACTAATCTAAAAGTTTCAATTCGTTATGCGTAAACTGACAAAAAACCAGAAGTTGATAGCTGATAAGATTGAAGCAGGGAAGGCGTATACTCTTAAGGAGGCCTCACAGCTGGTAAAGGCTATAACCTTCACTAAGTTCGACGCTTCCGTGGATATAGACGTGCGCTTGGGCGTTGACCCTCGTAAGGCAAACCAGATGGTTCGTGGCGTGGTCTCACTGCCCAACGGAACCGGCAAGGTGACGAGAGTTCTCTGCCTGTGTACTCCTGACGCTGAAGCTGCCGCCAAAGAGGCTGGTGCTGACTATGTTGGTCTCGAGGAATACATCGAGAAGATAAAGGGTGGCTGGACTGATGTCGATGTCATCATCACAATGCCCTCGGTGATGGGTAAGATTGGCGCGCTGGGTCGTATACTCGGTCCGCGTGGCTTGATGCCTAACCCCAAGAGCGGAACGGTGACTATGGACGTGGCTAAGGCTATCCGCGAGGTGAAGCAGGGCAAGATAGACTTCAAGGTCGACAAGACTGGTATCGTACATGCTTCCATCGGTAAGGTAAGCTTTGATGCTCAGAAGATCTCCCAGAACGCCAAGGAGTTCATCGACACTCTGATAAAGCTGAAGCCGGCTGCGGCGAAGGGAACATACGTGAAGAGCATATATCTCTCAAGTACGATGAGCCGTGGCGTGAAGGTAGATCCTAAAGCTTGTGAGGAAATCTAACAGAGAAGAGCGATCATGAGAAAGGAAGATAAGCAAGCTATCGTAGCGCAGTTCGGCAAGTATTTGCAGGACTATCCCCACTTCTACTTGGTGGATGTTGAGGGAATGAATTCCGAGATTACGAGTTCTGTGCGCCGCAAGTGTTTCCAGAAGGAGATAAAGCTGGTGGTGGTTAAGAACACTCTTTTGCACAAGGCACTTGAGGCGACGGACGTGGACTTCTCTGGTCTGTATGACGTGCTCAAGGGGGCAACAGCTGTTATGTTCACACAGACAGCCAATGCGCCCGCCAAGCTGCTTAAGGAGTTGAAGACGGCTAAGGTTGAAAAACCCGAGCTTAAGGCTGCATACGCAGAGGAAGGCATCTATGTCGGCTCTGACAAGCTGGATGCCCTTTGCAGCATAAAGAGCAAGAACGAGGTCATCGCAGACATCGTGGCTCTGTTGCAGTCTCCCGCAAAGAACGTTTTGTCGGCTCTGCAGAGTGGACAGAACATCATCCATGGAGTCCTGAAGACTCTTGGCGAGAGGGAGGGATAAGCCCGTTCCTCATAGCCGCAAAACAAATAACAACAGTAAAAACAAACCAAATTAATTGATAAGTAAAATGGCAGATTTGAAAGCTATTGCTGAAGAGTTGGTAAACTTGACAGTCAAGGAAGTTAACGAGTTGGCAACTATCCTTAAAGAGGAATATGGAATCGAGCCCGCAGCCGCAGCAGTGGCAGTGGCAGCTCCCGCTGGTGGTGCTGCTGAAGCACAGGCTGAGGAGAAGACGGAGTTCGATGTTGTCCTGAAGGCGGCTGGCGCAAGCAAGCTGCAGGTTGTGAAGGCCGTCAAGGAAGCTTGCGGCCTTGGACTGAAGGAGGCCAAGGAGCTTGTGGACGGTGCTCCAAGCACACTGAAGGAGGCTATGCCAAAGGCTGACGCAGAGGCTCTGAAGAAGACTTTGGAGGCTGTAGGAGCTGAGATAGAACTCAAGTAATATCACATAGCTCCTGCGAGGCAGGATTTACGGTAAAGAATTCTCTGGTAGGGGGTTCTTTACCTTTTCGTGTCTATACGCCCTTCAATCGACCAAAAGCGAGAGCAAAAAGCAAGGAAAGCGCAGCTTTCAACTTGTTTTTGCCGAGCACAGGGGAGATCGCCGCAGGCAATTGACCGACAAATGAGAGCAGAATCGAACGACCGCACGGGACGAGGCATCCAACCGCACGGGACGAATCAATCAACCGCACGAGACCAAAACAATCGTGGTGCAAGCCCGCTGAAAGAGACAATATATTAAGGTAATAAACAGATAATAGATGGCAGCTAATAAGTTAAAAGAAAACAGAGTCAATTTCGCTACGGTAAAGAATCCCATACCGTACCCGGATTTTCTGGAGGTACAGCTGAAGTCATTCAATGACTTCCTGCAGCTGGACACCCCTCCTGAAGAGAGAAAGAACGACGGTCTGTACAAGGTGTTCTCTGACAATTTCCCCATCGCAGACACCCGCAACAACTTCGTGCTTGAGTTTCTTGATTATTACATCGACCCTCCCCGCTACACTATAGAGGAGTGCCTTGAGCGTGGCTACACTTACGCCGTGCCTTTGAAGGCGAAGCTCAAGCTCTACTGCACCGACCCCGACCACGAGGACTTCGACACCGTGGTGCAGGATGTCTTCCTTGGCTCTATACCATATATGACGCCTCAGGGCACATTTGTCATCAACGGGGCGGAGCGTGTGGTCGTCTCGCAGTTGCACCGCTCTCCGGGCGTATTCTTCGGCAGCAGTGTTCACACTAACGGGACTCAGCTCTATTCCGCCCGCATCATACCTTTCAAAGGCTCGTGGGTGGAGTTTGCGACGGACATCAACAATGTGATGTACGCTTACATCGACCGCAAGAAGAAGCTCCCCGTGACCACCCTGTTGCGTGCCATCGGATTTGAGAACGATAAAGACATACTGGAGATATTCAATCTCGTCACCGAAGTGCCAGTGAGCAAGGAGAGCCTCGAGCAGTACAAGGGGCAGAAGCTTGCCGCACGTGTGCTTAAGAGCTGGATTGAGGATTTCGTTGACGAGGACACGGGCGAAGTCGTATCGATAGAGCGAAACGAGGTTCTGCTTGAGAGGGAGACCGAGCTTACAGACGAGACCATCGCACAAGTAATAGAAAGCGGAGTGGAGACAGTGCTGCTCCACAACGATGACGCTAACACTTCCGACTATAAGATTATCTTCAACACGCTGCAGAAGGACACTTCCAACAGCGAGAAGGAAGCCGTCACCTATATATATCGCCAGCTGCGCAATGCCGACCCTGCCGACGAGGCAAGCGCTCGTGAGGTGATCAACAACCTGTTCTTCTCGGAGAAGCGCTATGACTTAGGCGAGGTGGGACGTTATCGCATCAACCGCAAGCTGGGGCTTACCACAGACCCCAAAGTGCGTGTGCTGACAAAGGAGGATATAATTGAGATTATCAAGTACCTTATTCAGTTGATTAACTCAAAGGCTAACGTCGACGACATCGACCACCTGAGCAACCGCCGTGTTCGCACGGTAGGTGAGCAGCTTGCGAACCAGTTCTCCATCGGCTTGGCACGTATGAGCCGCACCATCCGAGAGCGTATGAACGTGCGGGACAACGAGGTGTTCTCACCGACTGAGTTGGTGAACGCCAAGACAATATCCAGTGTCATCAACAGCTTCTTCGGGACTAACGCCCTCTCGCAGTTTATGGACCAGACAAACCCATTGGCGGAGGTTACACATAAGCGCCGTCTCTCTGCCTTAGGTCCTGGTGGTTTGTCGAGAGAACGTGCGGGCTTTGAGGTTCGTGACGTGCATTATACGCACTACGGCCGCCTTTGTCCTATCGAATCTCCTGAGGGTCCTAACATCGGTCTTATAAGCTCTCTGTGCGTTTTTGCCAAGATAAACGCCCTCGGCTTCATAGAGACACCTTACAGAAAGGTGAAGGATGCCGTCGTCGACTTAAGTGACGAGGGCGTTGAGTACCTTACCGCCGAGGAAGAGGAAGGGCAGATAATCGGTCAGGGCAACGCACCGCTTAGGGACGACGGTACGTTTGTCCGCACGAAGGTGAAGTGCCGTCAGGATGACAACTACCCTGTTGTGCCTCCCAGTGATGTTAACTTGATGGACGTTGCTCCCCAGCAGATAGCCTCGATAGCCGCCTCTCTGATACCATTCCTTGAGCACGACGATGCCCACAGAGCGTTGATGGGCTCTAACATGATGCGTCAGGCAGTGCCTTTGCTTCGCACTGAGGCTCCTATCGTTGGCACAGGCATTGAGAAGCAAGTGTGCGAGGACAGCCGCACGATGATTACAGCCGAGGGAGACGGTGTTGTGGATTATGTGGACGCCACCACGTTGCGTATACTCTACGACCGCACCGACGACGAGGAGTTTGTCAGCTTTGAGTCGGCGTTGAAGGAGTATCGCATACCCAAGTTCCGTCGCACAAACCAGAATATGGCTATCGACCTGCGACCGATTTGCAACAAGGGCGACCGTGTGAAGAAGGGGCAGATACTAACCGAAGGCTACTCAACAGCAGGAGGCGAGCTTGCGCTTGGCAGGAACCTCTTGGTGGCATATATGCCTTGGAAAGGATACAACTACGAGGATGCCATCGTGCTTAACGAGCGAGTGGTTCGTGAGGACATACTCACCAGCGTGCACGTGGAAGAGTTCTCGCTTGAGGTGAGGGAGACGAAGCGTGGCGTGGAAGAGCTTACGAGCGACATACCTAATGTAAGCGAGGATGCCACCAAGGACTTGGACGAGAACGGCATCATCCGCATTGGCGCAAGGGTTGTGCCTGGTGATATATTAATAGGCAAGATAACCCCGAAGGGAGAGAGCGACCCCAGTCCTGAGGAGAAGCTTCTGAGAGCCATCTTCGGTGACAAGGCAGGGGACGTGAAGGACGCCTCGCTTAAGGCAAGCCCCTCGCTCACTGGTGTCATCATCGACAAGAAGCTTTTCTCTCGTGCCATCAAGACACGTGCCGCCAAGCAGGCTGACAAGCCTCGTCTGGCAGCCATCGACGACCAGTTCCAGGACGAGACAGCCGACCTTAAGGCCATACTCATAGAGAAGCTGCTTGAGCTGACCAAAGGCAAGCGTTCAAAGGGCGTGAAGGACTATATGGGCGTGGAGGTTATCCCCTCGGGGCATCGCTTCTCCGCCTCAGCCTTTGAGAGCCTTGACTTCGCTGCTGTGCAGATAAGCGGTTGGACAGCAAACGAGCACACCAACGAGTTGATAGCGAAGCTGATAACCAACTATATGAAGAAGTACAAGGAGCTTGATGCAGAGCAGAGGCGCAAGAAGTTCGCCATCACTATAGGCGACGAGCTGCCCAGCGGCATCCTTCAGATAGCAAAGGTCTATGTTGCCAAGAAGCGTAAGATAGGCGTGGGCGACAAGATGGCGGGCCGGCACGGCAACAAGGGCATCGTCAGCAAGGTGGTGCGCCAGGAGGATATGCCTTTCCTTGCGGACGGCACTCCAGTCGACATAGTGCTTAACCCTCTGGGCGTGCCTTCTCGTATGAACATCGGGCAGATATTCGAGACCGTGCTTGGCGCTGCGGGTCGTGCCTTAGGCGTAAGGTTCTCCACCCCCATCTTCGACGGGGCTCACATGGAAGACCTGAACGAGTGGACCGACAAGGCAGGACTGCCACGCTACTGCTCCACACAGCTTTACGACGGAGCGACAGGCGAGCCGTTCGACCAGCTTGCGACCGTGGGCGTTGCCTATATGCTTAAGCTCGGACATATGGTGGAGGACAAGATGCACGCACGCTCCATTGGTCCGTACTCCCTCATCACCCAGCAACCGCTCGGTGGTAAGGCGCAGTTCGGTGGGCAGCGTTTCGGAGAGATGGAGGTGTGGGCGCTTGAGGCGTTCGGAGCGTCCCACGTGCTGCAAGAGATACTGACCGTGAAGTCAGACGACGTTGTGGGCAGGAGCAAGACGTACGAGGCTATTGTCAAGGGCGAGCCGATGCCCACCCCTGGCATACCAGAGTCTCTGAACGTGCTGCTGCATGAGCTAAAAGGTCTTGGACTAAGTGTTACCCTCGAATAAACGGATATAAACTAAAGAACTATGGCTTTCAAGAAAGAGAACAAGATAAAGACCAACTTCACCAAGATAACCATCGGGCTTGCCTCTCCGCAGCAGATACTTGAGGAGTCATACGGCGAGGTGCTTAAGCCTGAGACCATCAACTACCGCACCTACAAGCCAGAGCGTGACGGTCTCTTCTGCGAGCGCATCTTCGGTCCGACGAAGGACTACGAGTGCCACTGCGGTAAGTATAAGCGTATCCGCTATAAGGGCATCACCTGCGACCGCTGTGGTGTGGACGTGACGGAGAAGAAGGTGCGCCGCGAGCGTAGCGGACACATAGAGCTTGTCGTGCCAGTGGCTCACATCTGGTACTATCGTTCGCTCCCCAACAAGATAGGCTACCTGCTCGGTATTCCCACCAAGAAGCTCGACCAGATAATATACTACGAGCGTTATGTGGTCATTCAGGCGGGCTCGCTTGAGGGCGTTGAGCTGCAAGGGCTTGCCAAGCCCATCGAGACGGGCGACCTGCTTTCCGAGGACGAGTATATGGCAGTGTGTGACAAGCTCTCGCTCGACAACGCCTACCTCGACGACTCCGACCCCAACAAGTTCATCGCCAAGATGGGAGCTGAGGCAGTGTACGATATGCTGGTGCGCCTCGACCTCGACGAGCTTGCCCGTGAGCTTCGTGTGACGGCAAGCCAAGAGGGCGTGCAGCAGCGGAAGAACGATGCATTGAAGAGGCTTCAGGTTGTTGAGAGCTTCCGCCAGAGCATGGGACCGAACAAGGATCAGAACCGCCCCGAGTGGATGATACTTAAGATACTGCCCGTCATTCCGCCCGACCTGCGCCCCTTGGTGCCGTTGGACGGAGGGCGCTTCGCAAGCAGTGACCTCAACGACCTCTACCGTCGTGTCATCATACGCAACAACCGCCTGAAGAGGCTCATCGAGATAAAGGCTCCTGAGGTCATCCTCCGCAACGAGAAGCGTATGCTTCAGGAGGCAGTGGACAGTCTGCTCGACAACAGCCGTAAGAGCAGTGCCGTGAAGACCGAGAGCAACCGCCCCCTCAAGTCCTTGTCCGACTCACTTAAGGGCAAGCAGGGACGCTTCCGTCAGAACCTCCTCGGCAAGCGTGTGGACTACTCCGCCCGCTCCGTTATTGTGGTAGGTCCTGAGCTTAAGATGGGCGAGTGCGGTCTGCCTAAGCTGATGGCGGCTGAGCTTTACAAGCCCTTTATAATAAGGAAGCTCATTGAGCGCGGCATCGTTAAGACGGTGAAGAGCGCCAAGAAGATAGTGGACCGCCGAGAGCCAGTCATCTGGGACATCCTTGAGTATGTGATGAAGGGGCATCCCGTGTTGCTTAACCGCGCCCCTACGCTTCACCGCCTTGGCATACAGGCGTTCCAGCCCAAGATGATTGAGGGCAAGGCCATACAGCTGCACCCCTTGGCTTGCACAGCCTTCAACGCCGACTTCGACGGAGACCAGATGGCGGTGCACTTGCCCCTTAGCAACGAGGCTATCCTTGAGGCGCAGATACTTATGCTGCAAAGCCACAACATACTTAACCCCGCCAACGGAGCGCCCATCACCGTTCCCTCGCAGGATATGGTGCTGGGTCTGTACTACATCACCAAGCTGCGCCCCGGCACTAAGGGCGAGGGCTTGACGTTCTACGGACCTGAGGAGGCAATCATAGCCTACAACGAGCACAGGGTTGAGGTGCACGCCCCCGTCAAGGTGGTCGTTGACGACATCCTTGAGGACGGGCGCATAGGGAAGCGCATGGTTGAGACTTCGGTGGGCAGGGTAATAGCCAACGAGGTGATTCCCACCGAGGTGGGCTACTTCAACAAGGTAGTGTCCAAGAAGTCTTTGAGAGACCTCATCTCGTCGGTCATCAAGGCAGTGGGTGTGGCTCGCGCCTGCCAGTTCCTGGACGGCATAAAGAACCTCGGCTACCGTATGGCATACGAGGGCGGCTTGTCGTTCAACCTTGGGGACATCATCATCCCGGAGGAGAAGGACGAGCTTATCCGCAAGGGCAACGAGGAGGTTGACCGCATAAGCATGGACTACGGTATGGGCTTCATCACCGACAAGGAGCGCTACAACCAAGTCATCGACACGTGGACGCACGTGAACAACAACCTCTCCGACGCTCTTATGAAGACTATGAGCGAGGCTGACCAAGGCTTCAACGCTGTGTTCATGATGCTCGACTCGGGGGCTCGTGGCAGTGCGGGTCAGATAAGTCAGCTCTCTGGTATGCGTGGCTTGATGGCCAAGCCCCAGAAGGCGGGAGCAGAGCCTCTCATCATCGAGAACCCCATCATCTCCAACTTCAAGGAGGGGATGAGCGTGTTGGAGTACTTCATCTCCACCCACGGAGCCCGCAAGGGCTTGGCGGACACGGCGTTGAAGACCGCCGACGCAGGATACCTCACACGTAGGCTTGTGGACGTGTCGCACGACGTAATCATCACCGAGGAGGACTGCGGCACGCTGCGTGGGCTTGTGTGCACCGCCCTTAAGCAAGGCGACGAGGTGATAACGAGCCTCTACGACGGCATACTCGGTCGTGTCTCCGTCCACGACATCATCCACCCCATCACGGGCAAGCTCATCTGCGCCTCAGGCGAGGAGATAGACGAGGACAAGGCGCAGCAGATAGAGGACAGCCCGATAGAGAGCGTCGAGATAAGGTCGGTGCTGACGTGCGAGAGCCGCAAGGGAGTGTGCGTGAAGTGCTACGGTCGCAACCTTGCCACGAGCCGTATGGTGCAGAAGGGCGAGGCTGTGGGAGTGATAGCCGCTCAGTCTATCGGCGAGCCGGGAACGCAGCTTACCCTTCGTACCTTCCACGCTGGCGGTGTGGCCGGTAACGCAGTGGCTAACGCCATGATTAAGGCTAAGCACGACTCCAAGCTTGAGTTCGAGGAGCTTAGGACAGTAGACATAAAGGACGAGGACGGCAAGGATGCCAAGATGGTCGTAGGGCGCTTGGCGGAGGTGCGCTTCGTAGAGCCTACCACGGGCATTGCCCTCTTGACGCAGAACGTGCCTTACGGCTCAACGCTCTACTTCGGCGAGGGCGACCGAGTGAAGAAGGGCGACACGGTGGCTAAGTGGGACCCCTTCAACGCAGTCATCGTCACCGAGACCGCAGGGCGAGTGCAGTTCGAGAACGTTGTTGAGGGCGTGACCTACCGTGTGGACGCTGACGAGACCTCGGGCTTGAGGGAGCTCATCATCATAGAGTCGAAGGACAGGACTATGGTGCCAATGGCTCACATCCTCGACGAGAAGGGAGAGCTGCTCCGCACCTACAACTTCCCCATCGGGGGACACATCTCCGTCGAGGACGGGGCTGAGGTAACGGTCGGCGAGGTGCTGGTTAAGATACCACGTGTGGCAGGAGGCGGAGGCGACATCACGGGCGGCTTGCCTCGTGTCACCGAGCTGTTCGAGGCACGCAACCCGAGCAACCCCGCCATTGTCTCCGAGATAGACGGTGAGGTGACGATGGGCAAGATAAAGCGTGGCAACCGTGAGATAATCGTCACCTCCAAGGTGGGGGACGTGAAGAAGTACCTCGTGCCCTTGTCGAAGCAGCTGCTCGTGCAGGAGAACGACTACGTCCGTGCGGGCACTCCCCTCTCCGACGGTGCTATCACCCCAGCCGACATCCTTGCCATCAAGGGACCGACGGCGGTGCAGGAGTACATCGTCAACGAGGTGCAGGACGTGTACCGCCTTCAGGGCGTTAAGATCAACGACAAGCACTTCGAGGTCATCGTCCGTCAGATGATGCGCAAGGTGCAGATAGACGAGCCGGGCGACACGAACTTCCTCGAGCAGCAGGTCGTGGACAAGCAGGCGTTCCAGCAGGAGAACGACCGCATCTGGGGCAAGAAGTTCGTCGTGGACGGGGGCGACTCCGAGACGATGCGACCGGGCATGATAGTCAGCGCCCGCAAGCTCAGGGACGAGAACAGCTTCCTCAAGCGCCGCGACCTGAAGGTGGTGAAGGTGAGGGACACCGTCCCCGCCACGTCGAGGCAGATACTGCAAGGCATCACCCGCGCCGCCCTTCAGACCAACAGCTTCATCAGCGCCGCCTCCTTCCAGGAGAGCACGAAGGTGCTCAACGAGGCTGCCATCAACCGCAAGAGCGACTACCTCGAAGGGATGAAGGAGAACGTCATCACGGGTCACCTCATCCCAGCGGGCACGGGTCTGAGGGACTTCGCCAACCTCATCGTGGGCGACAGGCGCGAGCTTGCGGCGCAGCTGAGGCAGAAGGCACAAGATGACGAGGACTACGACATGTAGCTCCCCGCCTTATAACCAAAGGGTTAATTAAGTGTTGCCGCCGGCAGCTCTGCGTGAAGCAGGGGAGCCGGCGGCTTTCGTTTATGGCTAAGGCTTGGCGGGGAGGAGGCTCAGCCTTTGTGGTCGATGCGCATCACTATCTTGCCGAGAGCCTTGAGCATAGGCTTCGTCGGGTGATACATTAGCTTCGGCCTGTTCAAGGCATCCTCTACCGTGACCTCCTCTCGGCTGTCCATCATCTTCGAGGAGACTATTATACTTATGGTGCCGAGCCTCCCAAGTTCCACACTGTCCCCATTGCTCAGCGCCTCGCACACTATCTCCTCAAGGCTGATAAGCGTGTTAGCAACGTCTCCCGCCGCGAGCGAGGTACGCTGGACAATGCGTCTAACCACTGTCTCATTCTCCAGCACGTGGGTTCCCTTTGGCATTGCGTAGTACACGGTCTGCCCCTTTCGAGTGCCTAAGGGTTGCACTCTCTCTCTGATAAAGAATTCAATCATAGCTACTTTCTTTAATCGTTATACGTTATCTGTCGTTCTCGTTAGCAGTGAGTCGTTAAAGTCACCCTAACAAGGGCCACCGCAGTCACCCTAACAAGGGCCACCGCAGTCACCCTAACAAGGGCCACATCGGCTTCTCTATAGTACCTTTCACGCTCCCCCTCCCGTGAGGGCCGCGATGACCCTCTCGTTCTCCTCACGGAGCCTCAGGGATGCCTCTTGCAGGTTCTTAAGGAACTCGTCCATCGTCTCCGCCCCGCTGTCGAGGAGGTCGGTCACGGCTTTCACGTACAGCACCGGTA
>JAJPYQ010000008.1 GCA_021204865.1 Prevotellaceae bacterium
GGAGGAGTTGGAAGAGGTCCGTCGGAGGAGTTGGAAGAGGTCCGTCGGACAAGTTTGGGCATCTTCCTCGTCATGTCGCCAAGAGGATGGTTATTGTGTTGTGGCCGTCCGCCTTAATGCGGTGCAGCTCGCTCGACTGCTTGCCGAGGGCGGCCGCGCTTGTGAGGAACGACTGCCTGCTCTCGTCGCTGACGGAGTTGAAGACTATGCGCCCCCCCGGCTGTAGTACAGTGCTTATCCTGCTCATCACCCGAGGCAACTGTCCTCCGTGACCGCCGATGAACACCGCGTCTGGGCGGGGGAGCCGCGAGAGGTCCGCCTCGAGGAAGTCGCCCATCACCGCGGTTATGCCCGGCGCGCCGAAGTGGCGGGCGTTCCGCTCCAGTATGGCCTTGCACTGCGGCCGCCTCTCGAACGCCACGACCCTCACCCGAGGGAACGACAGCCTCGCCTCGATGCTCACGCTGCCCGTGCAGAAGCCTATGTCCCACAGCGTCGCCGAGGAGCCGAGCTGGAGTGCGGCGAGCGTTGCCAGGCGCACGGGCATCTTCGTTATCATAGCCTCCCGTCCGTCCAGCAGGGCGAACTCCTTGTCGGGCAAGCCGAAGAGGCGAGGGCGCGGCCGCGTCATCGTGCAGATGAGGCAGTTGGGACTTGCGTATGTCGCGCCCCTCTCGTGCAGGCACACCCGCTCCGACGGGTTGCCGAGGCGCTCGCCCACGTGGAGTGTGTAGTTGTCGTAGCCGAAGCTGTGCATCCTCTCACGTATGGCATCGGGCGTCTTCTCGTGGTCGGTGAGGCAGCCGATAAGTGGCTCGCCCTGGATAAGTGCCTCGTCGAGAGCGTCCCAGCCTCTGCCTGTGAGCGAGACCGTTCGCATCGTGCCGTAGGGGAGGCATAGGCGATGGGCGAGGGTCTGCAACGAGCTGAACGTGGGGAAGACCCTTATGCGGCACTGGGGAAGCCTGCGCCTGACAGTGGCGGCGAAGCCGTAGAACAGCGGGTCGCCCGAGGCGAAGATGACGATGTGTTCCTCCCCGTCGTACTGTCTGAACACATCCCCAAGGGGCGGCGTGATGTCTATCCAACGTGACCCTGAGGGAAGGAGATGCTCGACGAGGCCCCTGTGCCTGACGCCGCCCGAGAACACCGCAGAGCGGCTTATCTCCTCAAGGGCTTCCGTGGGGAGCGTCTGCCTTGGGCTGTCGCTGAGGCCTATGATGGTGCAGCTGTTCATCGATGGTGGCTATACGTCTCTGCCTGCCCTAAGGGTCGGGGCGTCGTCATACGTGAGGATGCTGTTGACCAACGTAGCCGCGATGCCGCTGCCGCCCTTCCGCCCCTCGATGAGAAGCATCGGGATGCCCCAGAGCGTCTTCGCTGCGTGCTTGCTCTCCTCAACGTGCACGAAGCCGACGGGTGCGGCAACGATGCCCGAAGGGTTACACTGACCCTTGCGCACGAGGTCGCACAGCTCGAGCAAGGCGGTGGGGGCGTTGCCGATGGCGAAGAGGGCAGAGGGGTGCGCCTTCGCCGCCAAGCGGATGCCCGCCTGCGCCCGTGTGATGCCAAGCTGGTTAGCCATCTCCGCCGCCCGTGGGTCGTTAATGAGGCAGACCACCTCCACCCCAAGCCTTTGCAAGGCGCCCTTCCTTATGCCGCTCGCCACCATGCTGACATCCGTGACGATGGTCTTTATCTCTCCCTTCTTAACCCCTTCGTACAGCCTCTCCGCAGCACGCTCGGTAGTCCATAGCAGGGTCTCCATATCGAAGTCGGCTGTTGTATGCACGGCGTGGAGCAAAGGCCAAAGCCTCCATGGCGGAAGGTCAGGCTGGCGCAGCTCACTGATTATACTGTTAAACGAGCGGCGCATAATGCTCTGCCCGATGCCTCCCTCGAGCAGCGCCTCCTCTCGGTAATAGCCACGAGGGGTGACGAAGCTGCCCTGCCACTGGTAGGACTGATTGTTACCTATGACGACGACGGTGAACATATCCACGTCCTCTGTCCGTAGGTCGGCAAGGGTGGTGATGACTGCCTTCTCCTCCTTCCTGCCAGCCTGCCTGACGTAACCCACGACAGTGGAGGGCGAGCGGCTGAGGAGGAAGAGCTCCTTGAGACGGTCGAGCTGCCAGTAGCGTGTCTCGCTGCGGGGGTTGTAGACTGCAGTTACGAAGTCGGCCTCGGCAGCCGCCTTTATCCGCCTCTCGATAAGCCGCCAAGGGGTCATCAGGTCGCTGAGGGAGATGACGCAGAAGTCGTGGCCGATGGGAGCGCCCAATAGTGAGGCTGCCTTCTGGAAAGCCGAGATGCCCGGCACGACCTCAACGTCAACGCCGCCGCCCCTCTTCGTCTTCATCTCAAGGATGAGCGAAGCCATACCGTAGATGCCTGCGTCGCCGCTGGATATTACGCTAACGGTCTGTCCCTCTTCGGCAAGGCGGAACGCCTGCTCCGCCCGTTCCGTCTCGTGCCTCATGCCCGTGTCGACGAGCTTCTGTGAGGGACGGAGATAACGCTCCACGTATTGGAAGTAGGGCTTGTAGCCGACCACGGCATCGCTCTTGCCCAGTGCTTCGATGGCTGCCTGGGTGATGTCCCCTGCGCTGCCAGGTCCTATTCCAACGACGTAGATCATACTGTCCCTTTATTCCTTGAACCTCAGGGCGAGGCTCACGAAGGCCGAACGCCCGGGGTTGACGGTTGAGAAGTTGGAGCACCAAGGCGAGGTGTCCCGTTGGTTGAACAGGTTCTCTATGCCAACGGACGGCTCAACGACGAGCTTGTCGAGCGTGAATGTGTGCTTCGTTGAGATGTCCCATTGCCCGTAGCCGTCGGCGTAGCCGTAGGTGCTGGAGTAACGCCTGCCTTGCTGGTGTCCGTTGACGCAGATGTTAAGGTGGTAGCTGCGGAACGTCCTGTCCCACATTGCGATGAAGCTGAAGACATCCCGCACCGACTTGTCAACGGGACTTGTCGCCACCTCGTACTCTTGGGTCTTGGCGTTTAGTGTCTTCGTCTTCGCCTTAGAGTTGGTGAAGGTGTAGCCCGCTCCGAGCGTGATGCCTTGGGGTAGCAGGAACTTGACGTTGGCGGAGAAGCCCCGCAGCTTAGCCTTGTCGATGTTGTCGCGCTGGCGGATGGTAGCCCAGCCGTCGTCGCGTATCTCGCTAAGGTGAGCGTCGCCCTCTATCTCCTCCTCCGTCATAGTGCGGTAGTTAATCATGTCCCTTATTCGGTTCACGAAAGCCGTCAGGCTGAGGCTCGCCCACTTGTTGCTGTACTCAAGGTTGAAGTTGAGGAAGTTGTTCTTCTCAGGCTTCAGCGAGGTGTTGTTGAGGGTGTAGCGTGAGTTCGTCTTCGCCTGGTCGGTGGCGTAGAGTTGCGAGAGGGTGGGAGTGCGGTAGCCTCCCGCATAGCTTGCCCTTATGCGGAAGCCTTTGACGTGATAGAACAGAGCCACGTTGGGCGTGAGGGCAG
Organism: Prevotellaceae bacterium; assembly: GCA_021204865.1. Lineage (GTDB taxonomy): Bacteria > Bacteroidota > Bacteroidia > Bacteroidales > Bacteroidaceae > Physcousia. Next base: position 3,484 of record JAJPYQ010000008.1, read on the forward strand.
AGCCGAAGTTATTGTTGTAGGTGTAGCGCAGTCCCAGCACGCCCTCGAAGCCCTTGGCGATGTTCACCTCGTCTTGTGCGAAGAGGTTGTACGTGTTCGTCGTCTCGAAGTCTATGTTGTCGCTTTGGCTGCTCAGCGACTCCTGGATGAACTCCGCTCCTGCCGATAGCTTGTTCCAGTCAGTGAGGCGGAAGATGCCCCTAAGCGTCTCGTTGACGTAGTGTGTGCGTTTGCGGGCCTCCTTATAGCTCTCCTCGTTGGCTGTCTGCCAGTAGTGGTACTTAGAACTGAAGTTATCACTGTAAACATCAAGGTAGAGATGCGTCTTCGGGTTGGGGGTGTAGCGAGCGCCGCCGCCATACATATAAGACTTGTGCAGTATGTCGTAGGTGTAGGCTGTGGTCTGCTTGTAGGTGTAGGTCTTCTCGCCCGTCTCAGGGTCAGTCGTGCTGCTTTGCTTGAAGTAAGTGGCGTTGTGGTCTCTCTCTGTCTCGTTGCCGTACATATTGCCACGCACGTACACCGACCATTGGTCGTTGAAACGCCATTCCATCCTCTCCGTTATACTGTTGCTGTGGAAGCCAGTAGACATGGGTCTGCCAGTGAGCTTATACACCTTCTCCCCGTTCTCGTCGAACTCGTCGTAGTGGTTCACCTGCCACGAGTCCGCCTGCGAGTGGTTGTAGCTGGTGAAGCTTGAGAACTTGCCCTTGGAGATGTCCACGTTGATGTCGTCCTCCAGACGGCCTTTGCTTCGCACCTTTGAGGAAGTCTGCACGTCGACGCCAGTCTTAGTGTCCTCGGTGATGATGTTAATCACGCCTGCCAGAGCGTCGCTGCCATAGAGAGCGCTTGCCGCACCGCTGTATATCTCCACACGCTTGATGTTCTTCACGCTGAGGCGGCTCCAACGGTCGTCTCCGCTAATGCGCTTGCCGTTCTCGAGGATGAGGATGTAGTCGTCTCCCACGCCGTTGAAGTTGACGAACGTTCCCTGCCCCGTCGTGTGCGTCGTAATGCTTGGGGTGAGCTTCGTAAGGGCTTCGAGGAGGTTGGTCGACTGCGAGTCCTCCAGGTCCTTAGCCGAGATAACCTGCACCGCCACGGGCGAGCCTGCCGCCTTTCGGTAAGTGCCTGTGCCTGTCACCACAACGGGGTTGAGCGTCTCGGTCTTAGTCTGGTTCTCTTGCGCAATAGCCTGCCACGTAAGCATAGCCGCAAAGGTAGCAATTAATAGTCTTCTCATCTTAGGGTTACTTGATTAATTTATAGTAGTAAGGGTTGTAGTCAGGCAGGAGCTCTGGGTGGAATGCCTTAACGAAGTCGGCAAGGAGAAGGTGCGGCTGCACGGGGGCAAGCTCGCGGTAAGGGGTTTCAGTGAGGTTGCAGAAGAGCACCTTGCCGCTCTTGTAGGCAGCCATAGTGGCATAGCGTGGGTCTTCCTGTGCGAGGGCTTTGAGGGTGTATTCCCCGCTGTACTTGCCATCTGTCTGCCAGAACTGCGCCTCTGCGCTCTTGGCGTAAGCAGCCTCGAAGTCCAACGTCACGCCTCCTGAGGCAGTGTTGTCCGCCATCACATAGCGGGCTCCAGCGTCCCTGAATATGTTCGCCATATAGCTGCGCCCGCCAACGGCGTACCACCCCTCCCGTATCTGCCTCCCGCTCGCAACGGAGGGCATGTCGTTGGTGTCGGTGCGCTGGGCAACCTCCTCTTTGAGGCGAAGGTACTTCCGCTCGATGTCAGCGAAGACGGCGTTAGCCCTGCGTGTCTCGCCCGTGAGTATGCCTATCAGCTTAATCCACTCCGCCTGCCCGAGGGGGTCGGTCTCCTTGTACCCGTGATGGGGGATGAGAGGGATGCCGCACTGCCTCAGCACGTCGAAGCCCCCGTGCTTGGAGGCGGAGACGAGGATATAGTCGGGCTTGGAGGCTATTACCGCCTCCGTGTCGAACACTCCCTCACGCCCTATCCTCACCGTCTGCCCCTTCTGTATCTGCTCCTTTATGGCAGGCGAGAAGAGGCTCTTGAGCGAGTTAATGCCCACGATGCGGCTCTCAAGCCCCAGCACCTCGAAGTTGCCCAGCTGAAGGGCAGTGGTGCAGACGAACCTACGGGCGGGCTTGCTTACGACGAACTCCTCTGGGGAGGTGTGCCTTGCCCGAGGGTCGGGGTCGGAGACGAGGACGTGTATGCCGTCGCTCTCGTAGGAGACCCTCAGTCCCTTGGCGTAGCGTATCTCCACGGTGTCAGGGTATTCGTCCGCCCTCTCGAGGGCAGAGGTCTCCTCCATAAGCAGTGCGTTAGCATTGTCGTTGCCGTTCCCTTCCCCTTCCCTGTGGCAAGAGAGCAGCGGCAGCAGCAGGATAAGGATGAAGTGCCTCCTCATGTCAGGTTGGTGTTATTACTCGTTCGTCGAACGTTTTGGAACTGATCCGTCGGAGGGATTGTAATCGGTCCGTCGGAGGGTTTGTGATCGGTCCGTCGGAGGGTTTGTAATCGGTCCGTCGGAGGGTTTGTAATCGGTCCGTCGGAGGGTTTGTGATCGGTCCGTCGGAGGGTTTGTGATCGGTCCGTCGGAGGGTTTTCGGCTATTATTCCGCAGCGGGGAACATAGAGTGGTAGTAGTCGTCCAAGCCCTCGCTGTTGACGGCCTCGTGAGTGTGCCGCATCCAGATGTCGAGGACGGCGGGAACGCTCAGAAGCCCAGTGAGGTTGGGCTCGGCTGTGTAGCCCTTGTGGCTGAAGTACTCGTACCAGCTGTTGTCCTCCGAAGCCTCGTCCTCCGCGTCCCAGTAGTCAGGTCCATCGCCTGCAAGGTCGTTGTGGGCGTGGTCTCCGGCTATGGACATAAGCGGATAGAGCTGCACGATGCCTCCCGTCACCCCGTCCTCCTGCATGCGGTCGTAGACGTTGTTCTTGTAGTTGTCGGGCATATCGACGGTGCCGACGTAGAACTTGGGGTAGAGCTCCTGCAACGCCTCCTCCAGCTCGGTGTAGCGCACGTTAGCCTTGTAGCTGTCGTAGTTGTCGGGGTTGCCGTGCCCCATGAAGGCAATCACGTCTCCCTCCTGCACCTGCTCTTGGCAGTAGTCACGGAGAGCCTCTGCCACAGCGTCCACGTCGTTGCCCTCGCCCTCGGCGCTCGTCAGCAGGGGAGAGCCAAGCTTCAGGGTAACCTGCGACAGGTACTCGTCGTCAAGGTCGCCAAGGTAGTTGTTGGCGAAGTCCTTGATGTAGTTGATGACACGGTTGAACTCCTCTCCCGGTATCACCTGAAGGGACTGCACCAGTATCTCGTCGTACCCTGCCTTTCCGAAGGCGTGCAGCCAGAAGTTCGGGGCGTAGTAGTTGCGGGGGGTGGTGTTCTCCCCTGCGGCGGAGCGGTTGATGCATATCGCCGAGCTGAAGGAGAGGTAGATGTCGTAGCCATCCTTGCCGAACTCCTGCTCATACTGTGCCTTGGTCTGGTCGAAGGCGTCGAACGCCGTCTGCCAAGTGCTGCCGAAGGCTACGAGCAGGATAGCCTTGTCGTTCTTCTTGTTTGCCTTCACCTGAGCGTCGACTGCGTCCTGATAGGTGGTCCAGTTGTTGGTCGTGGTGTCGTCGTCGGAGCATGACGTGGTCACGCTCATCGCCGCTACTGAGCATGCCAGCAGGGCGAGTGCCTTAATCTTCTTCATCTTCCTTAGTATGTTTAGTGTTAGTGATAGCTATTCTCTTTCCCTTTCGCCACTGTATCCTGAACGTTGCGTACACCGTAGTGCCGGGGGAGATAGTGCCGAGGTGGTAGGGTCGCATCGTGCGGTCGGTGTAGTTGAAGATGTTGTCCACGCCAAGCTCGAGGCGGTAGGCGAGGGGCTTCTTCGGCTTGCCGAGGTCGTGGGTGGTGCTTAGCCGCCAGAGCTGGTAAGGCTTGCCGTCTCCGTCGTTCTCGTAGTAGCGCCGGCTGCTTCCCCTTGTGCTAAGGCTCACTCCCAGCTTGTAAGGGCGGCTAAAGGCGTGCGTCCACGTTGCTAAGGCGTTCCATCTGTGGTGTGCAGTGCCGTCGATGACGGCTTCCACCAGTCGCTCCTTCGTTGAGTTGTACTGGTGCGCCTTAGTGTCGAGGTAGCTGTAGCCAGCGCTTAGCGTGAGGTCCCGTGTCGGCGAGTAAGAGAGGCTGAGGTCTATGCCCCACGTCCGTGCGTCCTCCATATTCTCGTACTTGCGTGCTATTATCTCCCCGCTGCCGTCGCCTGCGTACTCAGCCGTCACGTTGGGCGGTATCTCGCTCACGGGCACGTTGACGAGGGCAATCATGTTATCCAGCTTGTTGCGGTAAGCCGTGAGGCTCACTTGTAGCCGCTCGCCTTGGTACTCCGCCCCCGCGCTCAGGTAGTTGCTCGTCTGCGCCTTAAGTGCCGTGTTGCCCATATTATAGTAGGTGCTGCTGCCCATCACGTGCAGGTAGCGGTAGTAAAGCTCCTTAGTCGTCGGGGTCTTGAAGCCCTGTCCCCAGTTAAGCCTCAGGCGGAAGTCGCCAAGGGGGAACATAGCGCTCAGCTTAGGCGTTAGCCTTGTGCCGAAGCTCTCGTTCACGTTGAGGCGCAGCCCTGCTGTAAGGTACATCCACGGCAGAAGGGTCAGCTCGTCTTGGGCGTAGAGGGCGGCAGTCCAGTCGCTCGCCGAGCCGTTCTCCGTGCGCATCGGTGCGTTGAGATAGTCATATCGGTACTCAGCCCCAGCCGTCAGCAGGTTACGCTGGGGCAGTGAGAACGTCCCCTTAAGCTGCGCCATCACCCTTTGCTGGTCGCTTTGCAGGTTGCGCTGCCCTCGCAGGTAAGGGAAGTAGGGAGTGAAGTTCCCGTTAGGGTCGTATCCGTCGGTGAGGGTGGTGGCTGTGTACTCATAGAAGTAGGCGTGCTTGTTCCAGTCCACGTCGAGCGTCAGGGCATCCGTCTTGTTAATCTTCCATTTCCCTCCCACCGAGGCATTGGCGTTGCGGTACATCAGGTCGTAGGTGTACACGTCGCAGCTTGGGTGCGTGCCGTTCTGCGGACGCATTATGCTCTTGTGGTTGTACATGCCCTCGGCGTACAGCTCGAGCTTCTCCAAGGGCGTGTAGGTAAGTCGCTCACGCAGCTGCCAGCTCGTGAAGCGGTTGAGCGTCTTGTTCCTTGAGTCGGTCAGCACCGTCGCCTCGGCATACTCCTCGGGGGTGTTCTGCCAGCCGTCAGTGTGTTGGAGCTGGAAGGAGGTGGTGCTCGTGAGCTTGCCGACAGTCCAAGCCAGGGTGTTGTGCTGACGAGCGTCGTTGTACGAGCCGTACCTTGTGGCGTTCTCAAGGAACAGCCCCTCCTCTGTGTGCTTCCGGGTGATGATGTTCACCACGCCCGCTATGGCGTCGCTGCCGTAGAGAGCCGACTGCGCCCCCTTCACTATCTCGATGCGCTCGATGTTCTGAGGGTCGATGAGCGAGAGGTCGTTCTCGCCCCCCACGTCGCCGTGCAGCCGCTTGCCGTCCACGAGGATAAGGATGTACGAGTTCCCCAGTCCCCCCATCTGCATCTGGCTGCCCATATCTCCCTCGTTGAAGGCGAACTGAGAGGTCAGTCCCTCGAGTATATCCTCAAGGCTCTTGCCGCCGTACGCATCCAGCGCCTTTCGTGATATGACCTCCGTGGCGACGGGTGCGTAGCGGAGCAGGTGCTCGGTGCCCGTGCCTGTCACAACAACCTGACGGAGAGTGTCAGCAGCCTCTTGCCCCCTTGCCTTGAGGCAGAAGCCCGCCCCCGTGAGGGCGACACATATATATATGGTATACTTGTTCATCCGTTGACGGCTCCAAATCCTGGGAGCAAGGCATCAATTAGTTAAAGGCTGGCAGGTCTTCTGGCTCTCCGCAAGGCTGATGTCTTCCCGCCCTATGCTCGGGGCAGTGACTCGCTTATCAGTCTCACCTAACGCGGATTACAGCTGCAGGAACAGCTCAGGTCTCTCACCTGATTCCCTCTCGCCCGAGTGTGTGTCTCAACGACGGGCTCACCAAATCCAAGCGCAAAGGTAAGCACAATGGTCCTTACGGGCAAGCGGTTGGGGCGATTATTTCGTCTCTTCCGCAGCGATGGTATACGAGGGACCGAGGAGACTTCACTGAGGTCACTGTGGAGACTTCACTGAGGTCTCTGCGGAGACTTCACTGAGGTCTCTGTGGAGACTTCACTGAGGTCTCTGTGGAGACTTCACTGAAGTCTCTCTTGTCTCTATACGCTACCTGCTGCGGCGAATGGCGGCTCTCCGCCGCATTAAGTGCCTTATCCCTTTGATTGTATGTCTAAGTGACCTATATTTGCCGCCAATGAGCAGCAATGGTTTCGTCATAAGCTCGGCGGCGTCGCACTCGGGTAAGACCACCCTCTCGGCCGCGCTGCTACGCGCCTTCACGCTTAGGGGCAAGCGGGTGCAGCCCTTCAAGTGCGGGCCCGACTACATCGACACGCAGCTGCACAGGCTTGCCACCCGAGGGCGCGAGAGCGTGAACCTCGACCCCTTCATGGCTTCCGCGGAGCACCTGCAGTGGCTCTACAGGCACTACGGCGAGGGCGCAGACCTCTGCCTCGTGGAGGGGGCGATGGGCTTGTTCGACGGCTATGACCGAATGAAGGGCAGCACGGCAGACGTTGCCTCGGCACTCTCGCTGCCAGTGGTGTTGGTGGTGGACGCACGGTCTGCGGGCTACGGCATAGCCCCCTTGCTGCTGGGTTTCAAGACTTTTAACGACAGCGTGAGGATAGCGGGGGTCATCCTCAACCAGGTAGGCTCGCCAAGGCATTACGAGCTCCTTAGGCAGGCTTGCGAGGACACCCGAGTGCCTTGCCTCGGCTACCTTCAGCGGGACAAGCGCCTCACGATACCCGACCGTCACCTCGGGCTTGACCTTGACGGGGAGGCTCAGCTTGAGGAGACAGTGACCCTCGCCGCTGAGGAGGCGGAGAGACACGTAGACATGGAGGCGCTCCTCGGGCTATGACAATACTGACCGCAAGAGACGAGGCGTTCAGCTTCACCTATAGGGCTAACCTCGACGACCTCTCGAGGCTGGGCAGCCTCTGCTTCTTCTCGCCCCTGAGGGACACGGTGCTTCCCCCTTGCGACCTGCTCTATCTGCCGGGGGGCTACCCCGAGCTCTTCGCTCAAAGGCTCTCTAAGAACGAGGAGATGCGCAGGCAGATAGCAGCCTACGCCTTTAACGGGGGCAGGGTGTTCGCAGAGTGCGGGGGCTTCATGTTCCTCTGCCGAGCCTTGGACGGGCTGCCCCTTGCGGGCGTGTTCCCCTTCGAGGCTACGATGAAGGGCGCTCGCCTGCACCTTGGCTACCGGCAGACGGGCGACGCAAGAGGGCATGAGTTCCACTACTCCTCCCTTCTTCCCTCAGAGCTGCCCGAGGGCGTGAGGGTCTTGCGGCTTCAGCGTGACGCTCTCGGCAACCCTGTGGACACGGAGCTGTACCTTTTTAATAACGTAGTGGGAGGCTACACGCACTGGTACTGGGCGGAGAAGGGCTTCCTTAAGCTATGGCACAACATCACGACCGCCTGAGACCCCTGATGCTCGTAGGCACGGGCAGCGACGTGGGCAAGAGCGTGCTCTCGACCGCCCTCTGCCGCATCTTCCTTGAGGACGGCTACAGCCCCGCCCCCTTCAAGGCGCAGAACATGGCTCTCAACTCCTACGCCACGCCTGAGGGAGGAGAGATAGGCAGGGCGCAGGCGACGCAGGCTGAGGCTTGCCGCCTCGAGCCCCACACGGACATGAACCCCGTGCTGCTTAAGCCTAACTCTGAGCACACCACGCAGGTGGTGCTTAACGGCAAGCCCCTTGGCAACCGAAGCGCTTACGACTACTTCCGAAGCGAGGGAAGGGAAGCCTTGAGGGAGGCTGCACTGCAAGCCTTCAGGAGGCTTAGCGAGCGATATAACCCGATAGTGATAGAGGGGGCGGGCAGCGTGTCGGAGCTTAACCTTCGAGCCTCCGACCTCGCCAATATGCCAATGGCAAGGGCTGCTGGGGCGGCGGTAATCCTTGTGGCGGACATCGACCGTGGGGGTGTCTTCGCCTCGTGCTACGGCAGCATTGCCCTGCAACAGCCCGAGGATAGGAGGCGCATCCGTGGCATCATCATTAATAAGTTCAGGGGAGACCTTCGCCTCTTCGAGGAGGGACGGCGGATGATAGAGAACCTCTGTCACGTGCCTGTGCTGGGGGTTGTGCCGTTCTTCAATGACATTGCAATAGACGAGGAGGACAGCGTGGAGCTTGCCACTAAGAGGCACACCGCCATCAAGGGCAAGGTGAACGTGGCAGTGCTCCTGCTCCACCATATCAGCAACTTCACGGACTTCAGCCCCCTCGAGCGTGACCCGAGGGCTAACCTCTTCTACACCCGTGAGCCTAAGGACATAGAGGAGGCGGACATCCTCGTCCTGCCCGGCACGAAGGCAACGATGGACGACCTCCTTAGCCTGAGGCGGGAGGGACTGGCCGAGGCTATCCTCCGAAGGCACGAGAGCGGCAAGAGGATAGTGGGCGTGTGCGGAGGCTTCCAGATGCTTGGGCAGGAGATACACGACCCCCTCGGCGTGGAAGGCTCGATAGCCTCCCTGCCGGGGCTCGGCATCCTTCCCCTCGTCACCACAATGGAGCAGGAGAAGACGACACGGCAGGTGGAGTTCTCCTTCCGCGGCACCGCCTCGAAGGGCTACGAGATACACCAAGGGCGAAGCTCATTTAACGACCCCTTCCTTGAGCAAGGCAACTGCCTCGGCACTTACATCCACGGCTTCTTCGACAACCCCGCCGTGCGTCAGTACCTGCTCGGAGGCAAGCCTCAGGACGCTCCCCCTGCCGAGGACTTCCGCCAAAGCCAATACGACAAGCTTGCGGAACACGTGCGCCAACACGTCGACATTCAACTAATCTACAAGATACTAAGAGAGAACCATGATTGAGGGACACGGTGACGACGGCTACCTATACGAGGGGTCGCTCGTCAACTTCAGCTCTAATGTTTACGCACACTTCAACCAAACGGGGCTGCTGCGCCATCTCACCGACTGCCTCGAGAACGTGAGGCATTACCCACAGCCCGCACCCTTCACTCTCGAGCGAAGGCTCGCACAAAGCCTCGGCATAGGCGAGGAGAACGTGATGGTGACCAACGGGGCGACGGAGGCTATCTACCTTATAGCGCAGGCTTACCGAGGGGGCAACTCAACGGTTGTCTGCCCGACGTTCAGTGAGTACGCCGACGCTTGCCAGATGCACGGACACGACCTTACCAACTTCTTCACGCCCCCCGGCTCTTCCATCGCCGACGTGCTGCACCAGCTGCCCAGCGACACCGACCTTGTGTGGCTCTGTGTGCCATCCAACCCCACGGGCGAGGCGCAGGACAGCGAGTCGCTGTTCCGCACGATACGCCGCACGCCTGAGCTTACCTTCGTGGTCGACGCAAGCTATGCGCCTTACTCCCTCCTGCCGCAAATAGACCCCGCCGAGGGGGCAAGGCTGCCTAACCTGCTCTTGATACACTCCTTTACCAAGCAGTTCGGCATACCGGGGCTGCGTCTTGGCTACGTCACTGGCTCAGAGGCTCTCATCAGTCGCCTAAAGAGGCAGCGCATGCCTTGGGCTGTCAACCAGCTTGCGCTGGACGCTGGACTTTACTTGCTCGACCACAAAGAGGACTACCGCCTGCCCGTCAAGATGCTATGCGAGGAGCGAAAACGTGTGGCTGGCGAGCTGCAACGTATCGAAGGCTTCGCTGTCTATCCGTCCGACTGCCACATCCTGCTCTGCCGCCTCACGGATGGCAAGGCTTCTGAACTCAAGGAATACCTCGCCCAGCAGCACGGCATCCTGATACGGGACGCGAGCAACTTCGAGGGCTTGGCGCAGGGACACTTCCGTATCGCTATGCAAAACCCTGACGAGAACGACATCCTGCTTAACGCCCTCAGGCAGTGGACTGCTCGCTGATCTTCTTCTCCCTACCCGCAGCCTCGCTCCTCCTTGGCTGGCTTCTCGACCTTGTCTTTGGCGACCCTCCCCGCCTGCCGCACCCCGTCGTGGGCTTCGGCAAGTGGATTGCCCTTGGCGAGAGGCTGCTTAACAGGGGCAGGCACCGTCTGTTCATGGGTGCATTGCTCGCTGTCTTCAGCATCCTTCTTGCCTATATCATAGGGCTCGCTCTGCTCATTCTCCTCAAGCCTTACCACTATCTCTCGCTCATCGTTCAGGCGGTTGTGGTGTTCTTTCTGCTTGCCGGGCGCACCCTCAGGCGTGAGGTGAAGGCAGTCTTCTCGGCTCTCAGCCGAAGTCTCGACGAGGGCAGAAGGCAGGTCGCCCGCATCGTGGGGCGTGACACTGCCTGCCTCTCGGAACAGGAGATACGCACAGCCGCCCTCGAGACCCTTGCAGAGAACCTCAGCGACGGGGTCGTTGCTCCGCTCTTCTATGCTCTTATCTTCGGCATTCCCGGTATGCTGGCTTATAAGATGGTGAACACACTCGACTCGATGATTGGCTACCGCACCCAGCGTTATAACCTCTTCGGCAGGGTGGCTGCCCGCATTGACGATGTGGCTAACTTCATTCCCGCCCGCCTCACCGCCCTGCTGATGATTCTCATAGGCTGGCTTTATACCGTGGGTTCGGGCAGGTCTTTCCTGTATCACTGCCGCAACGTCCTGCACTATGGCGGCAAGCATCTCTCACCCAACTCAGGCTGGCCCGAGGCAGCGCTCGCAAGCCTGCTCAATTGCCAGTTCGGCGGCACGCACAGCTATTTCGGCGAGCCTTGCCCCAAGCCCTTCATCGGCAGCAATCCTCGTGTGCTTACCTCCGAGGATCTCAGCCTCAGCCTGCGCCTATGCTTCACAGTGGAGCTTGTGGCGGTAGCCCTCTGCTGCCTCCTGCTCTTGTGAAGCCTCAGGGACAAGATTATCAGGGAGAATTTTATAGCCCGTTATCTTAGCTATGATAATAAGTATATTTCTTTGATAATTTCCCCCTGATAAAAGAAGATAAAGAAAAGATAAAGAAAAGAAAGAGAAGAAAAGCCCCCCAATCCCCACGAACCATCTCAAACGACCGCACGATCTTAATCTCTCGACCGCGCCGACTTTTTCTCTCGACCGCGCATTCTTTTGCTCCCAAACCCCCGATGTTTCTGCCCAAAACGCGCATTCTTTTTCTCTCGACCGCACGGGTCGCAATTAAAACCCCCAGCGGGGGTTTGAGAAGAGTAGCCGAGGGTTTGCTTCCGCAAACCAATCGTTAATATCTGGAAACACTCCGTGTTTCTGGCGCAGGCGATACCCTCGGATTCGGGGCGTTAGCCACGTTGAGTGCCAGAGGTACTCAACATCAGCCACAAACGCAAGCAAACGGTTGAGTACCTCCGGCACTCAAAAGGTGCAATGCGCCTTACCGTGGGTTATACAACCCACGGCTACTCGTATTGAACCCCCTCTGGGGGTTCTCCTTAACCGCCTTAACCGCCTTAACCGCCTTAACCGCCTTATCCGCCCCGCACGACCGCGCTGCCTTGCCGCCTTGCCGCCTTGCCGCCTTGCCGCCCATCGCTCGTCGTCCGTCGTCCTACAGCCTTTGCTCCATCCTCAAATCTCACGTTTCCGCTATAATCAAGGATTATTTTTTTGCGTGAATTGGGCAAATTGCTACCTTTGCACGCAGAACGCTTTCGTTAATACTTAATTAATTTTATTATGATGAAAAAACTATCTATCTGTTCCGCTGTGGCAGCAATGCTCTTCCTCTTTGCGGGCGGAGCCAAGGCAGCAGTTGAAGACGGTGCTACCTACGTTCTGCAAAACGTTGAGACTGGCTATTATCTCGGTGCGGGAAACGCCTGGGGTACGGAAGCCTCCCTTGAAGCCTCCCCTGTTCAGTTTATAGCTGTCGCGGGCGAAAATGGCACTTTCGCTCTTAAGTCTGCTTGCATTATGCATTCGAGCAGTGGTGTTCTTTCCACGGGTTACCTTTATGTTTCGGGTGACGCTTTCTATGTAGACAGCAACAACTCTCCCGAGTACTTTACCTTCACCGAGGGCACGGACGACAACGCCGGCACTTATTCGATCTACGACGAGACGGCTGAGAAGTACATTGGCGGCGCTGTGGATGAGAACAGCACGGTAATCGCTCTCTCCGCCGACCCTGTGTACTGGCGTGTCCTTTCCGCTGCGGACATCAAGGCTATGCAGTTGGCGGCTGAGGCTGGCGAGACCATCGACGTCTCTGGTCTTATCAAGAACGCTTCCTTTGGCAAGAACGCCACACCAGGCACTGACACCAGCGACCATAACTGGCTGATGACGGGCTACAACACCACGGATGCCACAACGACGGGAGATGCCGCTACGAATGGAGGGAACTATAATTACGGAAGTGGCAGCAATCCTTATTACAACCTCCTTGAGAGATGGTATCCCTCAGTAAATGGCTTCGACCTTCACCAGACGCTTACCGACTTGGCTGCCGGGCATTACACACTGGCCACGCAGGCTTACCTCGATGATACCTTTGAAGTAAGTGCCAAGATGTATGCAGGTGAGGTGACAGCGGATATTCCCGCACGTACAAATGACGAGTCCTTCGGAGAGAGTGCCTGGAGTGCTTTCGAGGCTGGCAGCTATCCCGTAAGCGTGGAGTTCGACATTGAGAATGACGGTGACAATGTGCAGATAGGCATATCTGACTTCTCTGCTAATGGCTCCAACAGCTGGACTGTGATAGGTGGCTACTTCACGCTTAAGTTCACAGCTCCTGAGAACAGCACAGCCAGCGATGACGAGTACGCTGAGGGCGACACCATCACCGTCGGCAAGGCTCAGTATAAGGTTACGAGCGAGAACCTCATCCAGAACGGCGGCTTTGAAGAAGGCGTTGACGGATGGACAACAACCAATAGTTATAACGGCACACTTGAGGCAGGCGGTTCAGATCAGGTGAAGATATCCGAGACTGGCGGCTTCAACGGCGGAGCATACCTAAGCACTACCGCATATAAAGGCAGCTCTGATTCGGAAACTCCGACCCAGGCTATTGAGGTGGAAGAGGGCGGAACTTACGTGTTCCTTTGCTACACCAGCGGTGCGACTCCCTCTGCAGACAATCGGCAGTACAGCGCACTCTTCAACCTGAAGTATGAGAGTGACACATACTCTGAGGACGGCACTATCACTGAGTTCAACTGGGGAGCTGACGCAGGGGAGACAGCAACGGACTGGACACTGACGGCAGGCGCTTTCAAGGCTAAGGACGGCTATGTAGGCGTTAAGATGGCCAATGTCAGCAGCGCAAGCTTCGACGGCTTCCAGCTCTATAAGGTTGAGCCGGTAGAGACAGTGGCTGACACCGAGTACTCAGTGGACGACGTGGTTGAAATCAACGGCACGACATACACCATCAAGGGCGAGAACCTTGTGAAGAACGGCGGCTTCGAGGAGGAAGATGAGGTTAATACAGAAGAGGACACTAAGACCATTCCCGGGTGGACGAGTGGTTCTGGTACTACTGGTGATACCGACTATTACCAAACTTCTGCCCTTGCTAAGAACTTCACTATCACAGATGCGTGTGGCTTCAACGGTAAGCAATTCATCACAGAGAAGAATGATCACGGAATAAACAATACCGATGAGATCACGCAGGCTGTTGAGGTAGAGAGCAGCAAAACTTACCTGTTCATCGCCTACACCAGCGGCAAGACTCCCACTACTGATGAACACATTGGGTACAGTGGTCTTGTTAGCTTGACGTATGAAAGCGATGCTTACACTGAGGGCAGCTATATCACCAACCTTAATTGGGGTACTGCGGCAAGCAGTAACAATAACGGTAATACAGTATGCTGGTGGACGGAGACTGACAAGGTCTTCACAGTGCCTGCAGAAGACGATGCCGATACCTATACCCACGTGGGCATCCGCTTGGCTTGGACCACTGGCAGCTTCGACGGCTTCCAGCTTTATGAGGTAGAGCAGACAACCTTCTCTATTGAGGACGTGCAGAATGCTCTCGACGAGGTCACTGTTCCTGAAGCCAACATCGGGACGGAGGCATTCCAGTACGACGCAGACGCTGTTGCCGCTCTTCAGGCAGCAGTCGATGAGGCTCAGGCAATGGTAGAGGCGGCTAATGAAGATAATGGTGAAGAAGGTGAAGGTGAGGGCGAAGAACAAGAAGGTGAAGGCGAGGAAGAAGGTACGGAGACTGGGTACACGAGTGCTGAATGCTATGCCGCCATCGTGGCACTGCAAGAGGCAGCCGCCCAGGCCGCTGTGCTTAACCTCCCGCAGACTTCCCAGACGTTCCACATCATTATGGAAGACGTGGATGACGACATTTATAACGATAACGGCGAGGATCCTACTGTGGTGCAGAACAAGGCTCTTACGTTCTCCGTTAACGAGAGCACCGAGGGCGGCTTTAACATGCGGTTCACTTCCGAGCCCAACGCCAACCTTGCTGACCAGGTGTACTCCTTCACTCCTGTGGAAAGCGTCACGAATGGCTATACAATAAGCTTCGTCGACGCTGAAGATGCCACTCACTATCTCTGCACCAACTATACGCTTGGCACGAGCGGCGGCAATACAAGTCAGATACGCACCACTGAAGACCAGACCTTGGCTCTTACCGTCGTGGTCAGCGCTTCAGCGACAGTGGAGGGTTACTGGAAGCTGCTCAACACAGAGGCTAATCTCAACCTCGGCATCAACTCAGGCGTTGACCACAACCATGCTCTCTTCACTAACGACGACGACACGAAGAGCGACCTCGGGCTCGTGTGCGCAGACACAATTCAGTGGACACTGTCGGAGGAGTATGGCACACTGGTACTGCCGTTCGCCCCGACCGAGGAGGAGACGGACGGGCTGAAGTTCTACTCCACCGAGGCATACGACTCTTTGACTGTTCTGAAGCTCACAGACGTTGAAGAACTTGGGGATGGTGTTCCTTACATTGTAGGCGGCACGGAGGGTACTTACACCTTCGTGGTAACCAAGAGGACTTTCAGCTCTACCTCCGAAGCTTCTGGCTGGCTGACTGGCGTGTACGAGACCTCTTCTCCTGCGGCTGGCAACTACGTGCTGCAAGTTCAAGACGAGCTTCTCGCATTCTATCTCATAGCTAATGACGGAGATGTCTCCAACCTGACCCCGAACCACTGCTATCTGACCGTTCCCGCCGAGGGTGACGCTCCCGCTGTCATCTTCTTCCCGGGCAATGACAATGACGTCGAGACGGCTATCAAGGGCGTAGAGGCTAAGAGCGCAGACGCTGAGACCATATACGACCTTAGCGGGCGCAAGGTAAGCCGTCCGCAGCACGGCATCTACATAAAGGGCGGCAGGAAGATCGTCATTAAGTAGTAACCAATAAATCATTAAAGCAATGAAGACTTACATCAAGCCCTCCGTCGAGGTGGTAGAGACTGAGTTAGAGAGAATGATTTCCTTGTCCACCGTCAGCACAAGCGCGGACGGCAGCGTTGACTGCCTGGGCAAGGAGGAGAATATTTGGAACGGCGGCTCCTCATTCTGGGGAAACTGACATTCCAGTGTCGAGTCTTCTTCATAAGACTCAAAGGTTTTAATTAAAGTGTACCGGGGTCAGCTGCAGCGTGATGCTGCGGCTGGCCTTTTTCGTGTGCCCGATACTTCTCCGGGCGCCGGGGGCCGCGCGCGGGGGGGGGGGGGGGGGGGGGGGGGGGGGGCGGGGGCGGGGGGGGGGGGGGGGGG
>JAJPYQ010000072.1 GCA_021204865.1 Prevotellaceae bacterium
ATGCTGTCCGTCCAAGTGCGTGCGGGGTGCAGGGCGGGGTAGGCGTAGAAGGAGTAGGAGAGGAGGTCGAGCAGCCCCTTCGTGTTGGCGGTGAGGAAGGCGCTGCGGAAGAACGCCTGCCCGCTTAAGCCGTTGAGGCGAGCCGTGTGCAGCTCCCTTGTGATGACGCTAAGCTGCCAGTCCTTCCCCTCCGACGGGCTGAGGAAGTAGATGCCCAGCCCCGTCGCAATGAGCTTGCCCGCCGTGTCCTCCTGCCAGTCGAAGAGGAAGGGGTAGAAGTGCTCGCCCGTGAAGTACATCATCGGGTACAGCTCGTCCATCAGCCCCTCCCTGAGCCACAGCTTCGCATCCTGATAGACAGCGTCGTAGCCGTTCCAGCCGCGGGAGGAGGCTCGCCTCGTGTCGCGGTACTTGCCAACGGGGCTGCACGTCACCCTTACCCAAGGCTTGAGGGCTTTCACCCTGAGGCTCACCTCGCGGACGATGCGTGTGATGTTCCCCCTCCGCCAGTCCGCCTTGGCGGAGCCGTTGCCGTACTTCTTATAGGACGCTGCGTCGGGGAAGGAGGCAGCCTTGTCGGGGTAGCGAATGTAGTCGAGGTGAATGCCGTCCACGTCGTAGCGCCGTGTTATCTCCTCGCAAAGGGAGGCGAGGTAGGAGGCTGTCTCAGGCTCGCCGGGGTCGAGGTAGTACATCCCCTCGTGCTTAACGAGCAGCGACCGATGGGTCGAGTAGAGGCTCTTCGAGCCTATCCTTTGGGCGACGTTCACCTTGAAGGCAGGCACGCTCACCACCCACGCCTCAAGCTCCAGCCCCCGAAGGTGCGCCTGCTTCACGGCGAAGGCGAGAGGGTCGTAGCCAGGGTCTTGCCCGTACTGCCCCGTAAGGGCGATGTCCCACGGCTCGAGGCTCGAGGGGTAAAGCACGCTGCCACGGGTCCTCACCTGAAAGAGAAGGGTGTTCACGCCCGCAGCCTTAAGCTCGTCCATCAGCTGGCACAGCTCCCTCTTCTGCTGCTCACGCCCCCGCTCGCTTGTAGCCTTAGCCTTCGGCCAGTCAAGCCCGCCGAGCGTCGTCACCCAAACGGCTCTCGTCTCGCGCTTAGGGTAGCACTCCTCCGTCCCCCAAAGCGTCTGCGGGGAGGCGTTGAGGCTCAGCGTAAGCAAAAGGATTAGGCAGAATGTCCTTCTCATTGGCGACAAAGGTAGTGCAAGCGAGAGCAATAAGCAAGGAAAGCGAAGCTTTCCAATTGCGTTTGCCGAGCGCAGCCTTACCTTCGCTGAAGGCCAAGGTACAAATAATAGACTTTTGTACTACCTTTGTCGCCGAAACACTTAACAACACACCTACCATGATTAGCTTCACTTGCTCCCTCGTCGCCCTGCTCTTGGGCTACCTTCTGTACGGCAAGCTCGTCACACGCCTCTTCGGCATTAGCCCCGACCGCCCGACACCCTGCTACACCAAGGCGGACGGTGTGGACTATATGCCTATGCCCAACTGGAAGGTCTTCCTCATACAGTTCCTCAACATCGCGGGCACCGGTCCCATCTTCGGGGCGATAATGGGCATCCTTTTCGGGCCCGCTGCCTATCTGTGGATAGTCTTCGGCTGCATCTTCGCGGGAGCGGTGCACGACTACCTCTGCGGAATGATCTCCATCCGCAAGGGCGGTGCGTCGGTGCCCGAGATGGTGGGAGACGAGCTTGGCTCGACAGTGAGGGTCGTTATGCGTGTCTGCTCGATAGTGCTGCTCATCCTCGTGGGCGCGGTGTTCACGAGAACGCCCGCCGACCTGCTCGCCTCAATGACCGCGGGCTGGGGATGGACGAGCCCTGAGCTGTGGATAACCGTCATCTTCGTCTACTACCTCCTTGCCACGCTGCTGCCCATCAACGCCTTGATAGGCAAGATCTATCCCCTCTTCGGCATCGCACTGCTGGTGATGGCGGTGGGCGTGGGCGTTGGCATCTACACGCACAGCGGTCATCTGCCCGAGCTAACAGAGCCTCTCACGGGCAACCACCCAGCGGGGCAGCCCGTCTTCCCAATGCTCTGCATCACGATAGCCTGCGGCGCGATAAGCGGCTTCCACTCCACGCAGACCCCCATGATGGCTCGCTGCATCAAGAACGAGCGTTACGGGCGCAGGATATTCTACGGGGCGATGATTGCCGAGGGAGTGGTAGCCCTCATCTGGGCAGGCGCAGCCATCAAGTTCGCAAGCCTGCTGCCTGGGGTGGGGGAGGGACGGACTGCCTACCAAGCTCTTGCCGATATGGGTACCCCGGCGGTGGTCGTAGGGACGATATGCAAGGGTTGGCTCGGCACCGTCGGGGCTGTGCTTGCAGTGCTGGGAGTGGTAGCCGCTCCCGTCACCAGCGGTGACACTGCCTTCCGCAGCGCCCGCCTTATTGCCACCGAGTCCCTTCACATAAGGCGGAACAACATCCTCACACGCTTGCTCGTGTGCCTGCCCTTCTTCGCCATCGCCGTCGGCCTTATGTTCGTCGACTTCAACATCCTTTGGCGATACTTCGGCTGGTTCAACCAGACGCTTGCCACCATCATGCTCTGGACGGCGGCGGTGTGGATGGCTCGGCGGGGGAAGTGCTACTGGCTGCCCTTCGTGCCCGCCCTCTTTATGACGGTGGTCTGCGCGTCCTACATCCTCGTTGCCGACGAGGGGTTCAGCATTCCCCTGCGCATAGGCTTGTCGATAGGCGTGGCACTGATGCTCTGCCTTGGCGTCTTCTTTATGCTTTCCCTCAAGCGTCTTAGGAATAACCATTAGGGAAAAGAACCCCGAAGGGTTCGCCCCGTTGCCGTTGCCCGTCGCCCTTGTCCCATTGGCGTTCGCCACGAATGAACCCCGAAGGGGGCTGCATAAGCGTAGCCAGGGCCAGCGAGCTGGAAGCTCGCCAAATGAGCCAACACAAATGCGACTCATCGGAAAGCATTTGGGGAGCGGCGACGCAGGAGCTTGCGACCCAACGTGCGTAGCGATACCCTCGGCTAACGCGCAAGCGTTAGTTAGTGCCGAACGCTCGTGCAAGCGAGAGAAGAGCAGCTAGCAAAACCCCCAGAGGGGGTTTCAGAAGAGTAGCCGAGGGTTGAGCGAAGCGATACCCTCGGATTCGGTGCGCCAGTAAGTTGAGTGCCGGAGGTACTCAACCAATTTGCCAGGGTTTGCGAATGACGTTGAGTACCTCCGGCACTCAATTGGGGCAATGCCCCATACCGTGGGTTGTTCAACCCACGGCTACTCGTATTGAACCCCCTCTGGGGGTTCTCCCTTAGCCCACGGTTATCATAGTACGCTTGCCCCATACCGAAGGTTGCAACCCTCTGCTATCATAGTACAGCCCCTTCGGGGCTATTCGCAGTCCCTAAGGCAAGGCGTTGCGGTCCCTAAGTTAAGGCGTTGCGGTCCCTAAGTTAAGGCGTTGCGGTCCCTAAGGCAAGGCTCTGCGGTCTCTCGTATGACCCTCAGCGGTCCCTAACGTTAGCCCCGAAGGGGCTGTACTATGATAGCCGCTTGCCTTTAGGAACCGAGGGTTGCAACCCCTGGCTATCCCTGTTCAACCCCTCTGGGGTTGTATCGGAAGCGTTAGAAGAGTGCCGAGGGTACTCTCTATTGGCTTCGCCGTCTCGCCTCGCTCGGCAAATCGAACAAGTTCGTTTGCTCTCGCTCTTGCTTCTATTCTCCGCGGAGTTAGCGTGTTGATGGGGAGTACCTGGCCTGCGGCGACCTCCCAGTCGCTCGGAAGAGCAAGCAAGCTTGCGCTGTCTCTCGCTTAAGGTCGGTTCGGCACTCATTTGGCCGTTCCGACCAACCGTGGGCTACAGCCCACAATGCGCCCCATAGGGATAGCATTTATCATAGTACAGCCCCGTTGGGGCTTACCATTACCCTTACGCCCCATCGCCCCGTCGCCATCGCCACGAATAAACCCCTCTGGGGTTCACCTTGGCATCTTTGATTATCTCTTAAGCTTAGCCCTTAAGAGCTGCCCCGTGTAGCTCTCTTCGCACCGGGCCACCTCCTCCGGCGTGCCTTGCGCCACGAGCGAGCCTCCGCGCTCGCCCCCCTCCGGGCCGAGGTCGATGACGTGGTCGGCACACTTCACAACGTCAAGGTTATGCTCTATAATAATAAAGGTATGCCCGTGGGCGAGCAGCTTCTCGAACGAGCCGAGAAGCGTGCGTATGTCGCTGAAGTGCAGTCCCGTGGTTGGCTCGTCGAAGATGAACACCGTGCGCGGCTGTCGCTCCAAGCCGAGGTAGTAGGCCAGCTTCACCCGCTGGTTCTCTCCCCCCGATAGCGTCGACGACGGCTGCCCCAGCTTGATGTAGCCCAAGCCAACGTCCTGCAAGGGCAGCAGCCGCTCCACGATCTTCTTCTCTCCGTGAAGCGAGAAGAACTCGACGGCTTGGTTAACGGTCATTTCCAGCACGTCGTGCACGTCCATGCCGAAGTACTTCACCTCGAGGAGACTGCTCTTAAAGCGCTTGCCATGGCACGACTCGCACTCCAGCACAAGGTCAGCCATGAACTGCATCTCGACGGTGACCGTGCCCTCACCCTTGCACTCCTCGCAGCGCCCGCCTTCCGTGTTGAAACTGAAGAAGCCCGCCGAGTAGCCCATCTGCTTGGCGAGCGGCTGCGACGCGTAGAGCTTCCTTATCTCGTCCCAAGCCTTGACGTAGGTGACAGGGTTGGAGCGGGTGCTCTTGCCGATGGGGTTCTGGTCGACGAACTCTATCGCCTCCACCTCGCCCGTGTCGCCCTCGAGGTTCAGGAACTCGCCCGGGTGGTCGGCCACCTCGTCGAGCAGGCGCTTCATTCCAAGGTAGAGCACGTCGTGCACGAGGCTGCTCTTGCCGCTGCCGCTTACGCCCGTCACGCACGTCATAACGTTGAGGGGGAACCGCACGTCAATGCCACGCAGGTTGTTCGCTCTCGCTCCCTTCACCTCAATGTAGTTGTTCCACGGGCGGCGGCTCTTGGGCACGGGCAGCGTCTCAAGCCCAAGCAGGAACTGCAACGTCTTCGAGCGCTCGATCTCCTCGTCCGTAGCCCTTGCGGCATTCGGCTCGCCCTCGTACACCACCTCGCCTCCGAGCCTACCCGCCCCAGGGCCGAGGTCTATCAGCCAGTCGGCCGAGCGCATTATCTCCTCGTCGTGCTCCACCACCACAACGGTGTTGCCCACGTCGCGCAACTGTTCGAGCACGTGGATGAGCCGCTGCGTGTCGCGGCTATGCAAGCCGATGCTCGGCTCGTCGAGTATGTAGAGGCTGCCTACAAGGCTGCTGCCCAGTGAGGTGGCGAGATTGATGCGCTGGCTCTCGCCCCCTGAGAGACTGTTGGACAGGCGGTTGAGCGTGAGGTACTCCAGCCCTACGTCCACCACCGTCTTCAACCGTTGCCTAAGCTCGGCGACAATCCTCTCGGCCACCTTCGCCTCGTGTTCGTCGAGCCTGAGCGCTTCGACCCACGAGAGCAGCTCTTTCAAGGGCAAGTCCACAAGGTCGGTTATGCTCCGCCCGTTCACTTTCACGTAGCTCGCCTCCGCCCTTAGGCGTGTGCCTCGGCACTTGGGGCAGATGGTCTTGCCCCGGTAGCGTGCCAGCATCACACGGTTCTGTATTTTGTACTGCCCCTGCCTTAGCATGTCGAAGAACGCGTCGATGCTCACCAAGCCCCATTCCTCTTCCTCCGGCTTCAGCCGTCGCTTCCCCTCGGGCAGAGCCTTGGGCAGCGTGCCGTGCCAAAGCCAGTCGCGCTCCTCCTGCGACAGCTGGAAGTAAGGCTTGTGAACGGGGAAGCCGCGGTCAGCATTCAGCTTAATGAACCACGTCTTCCACTCGCCGAGCTTCTCTCCCCTCCAGCACACCACCGCGCCGTCATAGACGGAGAGGGCGGTGTTAGGCACGACGAGGCGCTCGTCTATGCCTATGATGCGCCCGAAGCCCTCGCACTCGGGGCAGGCGCCAAGCGGCGAGTTGAAGGCGAAGAGGCTTTCCGACGGCTCCTCGAACTTCAGTCCGTCCGCCTCCATCCTCGTGTTGAACACGTGCAGTATGCCTGAGGGGAAGAACCTTAAAGCCATCTCCCCGCCGCCCTCGTAGAAGGCGGTCTCGGCCGAGTCCACGAGCCTCGCCACATTGTCCTTGCCGCCTCCCGCCTGCATACGGTCGACGATGAGGTACACCTCGTCGCCCGCCTTGAGGCGGTCCTCGTCCACGTCGTCAATGAGCCTCGTCCTTCCGTTCACCTCCACACGTGCGAAGCCCTCGGCCCTCAGCCGCTCGAGCCTCGTGCGTGGGCGGCACATCACCTGGAACCTTGTGCCCTCGCCGTAGCCCATCATGGTCCGCACCACGTCCTCCGTGGTGTTCTTCCTCACCTCCAAGCCGCTCACGGGGCTGTACGTCCTGCCCACCTTGGCGAACAAGAGCCTGAGGTAGTCGTAAATCTCTGTGCTTGTGCCGACGGTGCTGCGTGGGTTGCGGCTCGACACCTTCTGCTCGATGGCTATCGCCGGCGGTATACCTTTTATATAGTCACATTCGGGCTTCTGCATCCGCCCGAGGAACTGGCGGGCGTACGAGCTGAGGCTCTCCACGTAGCGCCGTTGCCCCTCGGCGTAGAGCGTGTCGAAGGCGAGGCTGCTCTTGCCGCTCCCGCTCAGTCCCGTAATGACCACCAGCTTGTCGCGCGGGATGCTCACGTCCACCGCCTTCAGGTTGTTGACCCTCGCGCCCTTTATCTCAATCTCTTCCGCCACGTTCGTTTGATTAATGCGCGAAGGTAGCTAAAAAAGACGCAAGGCGAGCCTCCAGGCCATCGCTTTCGAGGTGTAGGCCGATAGCAAGCGTGCTTTAGGCCGACGGCTTATAGAGCTTCAGGCCGGCTCCAACGTTGTCGTGAGCCCGACTCACACTGCGAGTCGGGCGACGCCACGTGTGGTAAAGCCTGACACCACGTGTGGTGTCGGCTGATGCCACTTGTGGTGTCGGCTGATGCCACGTGTGGTAACGGGGTGCCTTTTTCGGAGCGTGTTCCAAGGGATGATTAAGCGGAACACGTCGCGAATATAGTGAATCTGGGCGAGGAAAGCAAGAGGCTGGCGGCTTTTCGGTTGCTTTTTAGCCTTCGCATATTAATTTCTTGCCGTAATCCTTGGTTCTTGTCCCATTTTTCCACATCTTTGCAGATGGAATCTTAGAGAAGAAAACAAAAACAACAAGGTATGCCAGGGTTATCCCTAAGCTTTTTGGGCGAAGGCGGTTCACCCGTTGCGGCTGTTTCTTACGCTTGAGATCCCGATTAAGACGGATGCAACCGTCCCGCGCGCCAACTGCGAAGTCCGCCACGGGAGGACATCAATAGATAGTTTTTTACAAATAGTTTCAAGGTTCCCCCTGTTTCCCTAATATGGTGAAGCGGGGGGGATTTCGTCTTCGCCACTATCGATAGCCCCAATCAGCAGAAATCTCTCTCGCTTTCCCTTGCTTCCTTGTCTGTTTTGCCATATCTTTGCAACTAAGCAACGCAACAACAACTAACAAAAAGGATATGGATACGAGAGACAAGCCTTACGTTATGGGGCTGGACTTGGGAGGCACGAACTCGGTGTTCGGCATTGTGGACGCGGCGGGAAGCATTGTGGCCGAGACTTCTGTTAAGACTTGCGGCCACGGCCCGGAGCCCGAGACATACGTCCGCGACTGCGTCGAGGCGCTCCGCCCGATAATTGACCAGGTGGGCGGAGTAGCCCAAATCCGGGGCTTGGGCATTGGAGCGCCCAACGGCAACTACTATAGCGGTTGCATCGAGTATGCCCCGAACCTGCCCTGGGGCAAGGAGCGCATCCCCCTGGCGCGAATGTTCAGCGAGGCGCTCGGCATCCCTGTCGCGATGACCAACGACGCTAACGCGGCCGCCATGGGCGAGATGGCGTACGGCGCCGCCAAGGGAATGAAGAACTTCATCATGATTACCCTGGGCACGGGAGTTGGCAGCGGCATAGTGTGCGACGGCAAGCTCGTGTACGGCAGCGACGGCTTGGCGGGCGAGCTGGGGCACGTGATAGTGGAGCCGCGCAACGGCAGGCTCTGCGGCTGCGGCAGGAAGGGCTGCCTCGAGGCTTACTGCTCGGCGACGGGCGTGGCACGTACGGCGAAGGAGATTCTAAGCACGACGGACACGCCCACGCTCTTGCGCGAGACGCCGCTGGACGAGATAGAGAGCAAGCACGTGAGCCTCGCGGCCGCAAGAGGCGACGAGGTGGCGAGGAGCATCATGGAGTTCACCGGCAGGATGCTTGGCTTGGCGTGCGCCAACTTCGTCTGCTTCAACTCGCCCGAGGCAATAATCTTCTTCGGCGGCCTGACGAAGGCGGGCGACCTGCTCATGAAGCCCGTCCGCCAGAGCTTCGAGGAGCATATCCTGCGCTGCTACGAGGGCAAGACGCGGCTGCTCGTGAGCCGGCTGGACGACGCAAAGGCGGCGGTGCTCGGAGCGAGCGCTTTGGCCTGGGACTTCGTCCCCTCCGTTTGTCTGTCCCCATCCCAAACCCTTCCCCAAGGAAGGGCTTAGTCGCTACGCTCCGAAAGCAATCGATGTATGAGGAGTAAAGGAGGAAGCCCGAAGGGATATAATAGAGAGTACCTTCGGCACTCATTTGGTCGTGCCGACCAACCGTGGGCTACAGCCCACGGCTATCATAGTTCGCTTCAGCGAACCATCTTTTGCCTTTGGGCAAATCATCGATTTGCTGGCCCTTCGGGGCTTGCCTTACCGCCTGCACGTGATGTGGATACAGCCTGTTGACACGCTCGACCTGGTGGTGCGGGGCTTGATAGTCGGCGTCGTGGCAAGTGCGCCGATGGGGCCGGTAGGCGTTCTGTGCGTGCAGCGCACGCTGAACAAAGGCAGGTGGTACGGCTTCGTGACGGGCGTGGGGGCGGCTGTGAGCGACATCATCTACGCTCTCGCCACGGGCCTGGGAATGAGCTTCGCCCTCGACCTTGTGGAGAACCCCTCCGTGATGCGCTGGCTCCAGATAGTGAGCTCAGCGTTGCTCTTCGTCTTCGGGCTGCATATCTACCACAGCAACCCCGAAGGGCGGCTGCGCCCGGCCTCGAAGCGGAAAGGCTCGCTCTTGCGGAACGGCTTCACGGGCTTCGCCCTGACGATAAGCAACCCTCTCATCATAGTGCTGTTCCTCGTGCTGTTCGCCCGCTTCAAGTTCATTGTGCCGGGCTACCCCGTAGAGCAGGCGATAGGCTACGTGGCGCTGCTCTGCGGCGCGTTGCTTTGGTGGCTTGGCCTGACGGCAGGCATAAACAAGGTGCGGGCGCAGTTCGACTTGGGCGCGTTGAAATGGATAAACCGCATAATAGGCATAGTGGTGATGGTGGTGTCTCTGCTGGCTTTCTACCTCACCCTGCGCGGAAGGTCGTTATATTAAAGGATTAAGAGATGTTTATATCAAGGGAACTAAGGAGAGAGAACATCTGCGAGTACCTGCTCTACATGTGGGAGGTGGAGGCGTTATTGCGTTACTATGACCTCGACGAGACGAGGATACAAAAGGAATACGTCGCGGCGTTCCCTTACGAGGTTCAGCTCCAGGAGAGGGAATGGCTGTTTACCATGGCAAGGCGGATGAAGGCGGAAGGATTGATGAAAAAGGGGCACCTCAAGGCGAACAACGAGGTGTTGTACATGCTTGAGGATTACCACCACGACTTGCTAAGCTCCGGCAAATATCCGCACTACACGGAGCTGTACAACCGCGCGCTGCCTTACCTGCTTTCGCTAAGGAAGAAGGGACTGAAAGACATGCACGAGATAGAGATTTGCTTCTCCGCCCTCTTCCAGGTGATGTTTAAGCGTATAAAGAAAGAGCAGATGGACAGCAACACGAACCTCTTGATTGAGAGCGTGAGAGACCTCGTCAAGGAGCTCGCGTTCACGTATCGGACGGAGGGCATAGACGCTCAGCAAGCCGGAGCGCCCACCAAATAGACAATGAGTATCGAGCATATCGAGATAACACGCAGACGTACCTTCGCCATCATCTCTCACCCTGATGCCGGCAAGACCACACTGACCGAGAAGCTGCTGCTCTTCGGCGGGCAGATACACGTCGCGGGGGCGGTGAAGAGCAACAAGATAAAGAAGACCGCCACCTCCGACTGGATGGACATTGAGAAACAGAGGGGAATAAGCGTCACGACCTCGGTGATGGAGTTCGACTACGACGGCTACAAGGTGAACATACTCGACACGCCGGGGCACCAGGACTTTGCCGAGGACACGTTCCGCACGCTAACGGCTGTCGACTCCGCCATCATCGTGATAGACGGGGCAAAGGGCGTTGAGGCGCAGACACGCAAGCTGATGGCAGTGTGCCGCATGCGCAAGACACCAGTCATCGTGTTCGTCAACAAGATGGACCGCGAGGGGAGAGACCCCTTCGACCTTCTCGACGAGCTGGAGCGGGAGCTGCACATAGGCGTGCGCCCATTGAGCTGGCCCATCAACCAAGGAGCTCGCTTCAAGGGCGTCTATAACATATACGAGCGAAGGCTCGACCTCTTCACGCCCGACAAGCAGAAGGTGACGGAGCGGGTTGAGATTGACATACGCGGCGATGAGCTGGACAAGCAGGTCGGCAAAGAAGACGCGGGGAAACTGCGAGAGGACTTGGAGCTGATAGACGGCGTGTACCCTGAGTTCGACGTGCAGGCTTACCTCGACGCTAAGGTAGCCCCCGTGTTCTTCGGCTCTGCGCTGAACAACTTCGGCGTGCAGGAACTGCTCGACTGCTTCGTGCGCATAGCCCCTTTCCCACGCCCCGTCGAGGCGGAGGAAAGGCTTGTCGAGCCGGACGAGCCAAGCTTCACGGGCTTCATCTTCAAGATTACCGCTAACATCGACCCCAATCACCGCAGCTGCGTGGCTTTCTGCAAGGTGTGCTCAGGCAGGTTTCAGAGGAACGTGCCTTACCTTCACGTGAGGCAGGGCAAGACGTTGCGCTTCAGCAGCCCTATGCAGTTCATGGCGCAACGGAAAGAGACCATCGAGGAGGCGTGGGCTGGAGACATAGTGGGCTTGCCCGATAACGGCACGTTCAAGATAGGCGACACGCTTACCTCCGGCGAGCTGCTGCACTTCCGAGGCTTGCCTTCCTTCTCGCCCGAGCTCTTCAAGTACATAGAGAACGCCGACCCGATGAAGGCGAAGCAGCTGGAGAAGGGCATCAACCAGCTTATGGACGAGGGGGTGGCGCAGCTCTTCGTCAACCAGTTCAACCACCGCAAGATCATCGGCACGGTCGGGCAGCTCCAGTTCGAGGTGATACAGTACCGACTGGAGAACGAATACGGGGCGAAGTGCCGCTGGGAGCCGCTCTCGCTGTTCAAGGCTTGTTGGATAGAGGGCGAGAGCGAGGAGTACCTCGAGGCTTTCCGCAAGCGTAAGTACCAGTACATGGCTCGCGACCGTGAGGGCAGGGAGGTGTTTCTTGCCGACTCCAACTATGTCCTTCAGATGGCGATGCAGGACTTCGAGCATATCAAGTTCCACTTCGTGAGTGACTTCTAATGAACTGCGACATTGACATAAGGAACGCCGTTGAGGCTATGCGTAAGGGCGGGGTGGTGCTTTACCCCACAGACACGGTGTGGGGCATAGGCTGCGACGCTACCAACGAGGCTGCCGTGCGGCGTGTCTTCGAGATAAAGAGGAGGGAGGACAATAGGGCTATGCTCTGCCTCGTCGATAGCGCCGACCGCCTGCAACGGTACTTCAGGCGCATCCCCGACGTGGCTTGGGACTTGATGGACTGTGCCACCGAGCCGCTGACGCTCGTCTTGCAGGGGGCGAGCGGGGTTGCCCCCTCGCTCGTCGCAGAGGACGGCAGCCTTGGGGTAAGGGTGACGAAGGACGAGTTCTCGAGGCAGATGTGCTTCCGCCTGCAACGCCCGATAGTAAGCACCAGCGCAAACATATCGGGGGAGCCAACGCCGGCGTTCTTTAAGGAAATCAACGGTGAGATAGTCTCGCAGATGGACTACGTGGTACAGTTCCGCAGGGGAGACACCACCCGCCGCAAGCCAAGCCACATCGTTAAGCTCGACCTCGACGGGGCGGTAACCATTATAAGAAGGTAAGCCAATGACGGGGCATCCACGCAGAAGCAGGGTTGAGAGGGCTATGGGCAGTCTGCTCGTGTGGCGGCGGCATAACTTCAAGGAGAACCGCTTTATGCTTCTGCTCGCCTTGATTGTAGGAGTGCTTACCGCCCTCGCAGGCTTGCTGCTTAAGTGGATAATAGAGGTTATCCGCGACTTGCTTACCAACCAGTTCTCGGAGACGCACCCCAACGTCCTCTACCTCGTGTACCCCGTCGTGGGCATCTGGTTAACCTCCGTCTTCATCCGCCGAGTGGTGAGGGACAACATCAGTCACGGGGTGACGCAGATACTCTTTGCCATAGCACGAAAGCAAAGCTCCATCAAGGCGCACAACTGCTGGTCGTCCCTTATCGCCTCGGCAATCACCATAGGCTTCGGAGGGTCGGTGGGAGCGGAGGCTCCCATCGTGCTCACGGGCAGTGCCATTGGCAGCAACCTCGGCAGGCTCTTCCGCATGGACAGGCGACAGCTGATGCTCCTCGTGGGCTGCGGTGCGGCTGGGGCTATAGCAGGCATCTTCAAGGCTCCCATAGCGGGGCTGGTGTTCGTGCTCGAGGTGCTGATGATAGACCTGACGATGGCGTCGCTCTTGCCCCTCTTGGTTAGCTGCGTCACTGCCGCGGGCATCACCTTCGCCCTCACTGGTATGGACACGCTCTTCGACTTCGTCATCGACGAGGGCTTCACGGTGCAGCGCTTCCCCGCCTACATACTGCTGGGCATCGTCTGCGGCTTGGTGTCGCTCTACTTCACCCGCACGATGAACGGCATCGAGAACGTGTTCCATCGCTTCCGGGGACCGTACACCAAGCTTGCCGTCGGGGGCTTAACCCTCTCCGTGCTCATCTTCCTGTTCCCGTCGCTCTATGGCGAGGGCTACGACTTCGTCGACCTGCTGCTCCGAGGCAGCGGGGAGCAAGACTGGGCTTCAGCCCTCAACCACTCCATCTTCTACGGTCACAGCCAGCTGCTCCTGCTCTACCTCGCTATGCTCATCCTCTTCAAGGTCTTCGCAACGGCATCGACGAACTGCGGGGGAGGCTGTGGCGGTATCTTCGCTCCCTCGCTCTTCCTGGGCTGTGTCAGCGGGTTCTTCTTCGCCCGTGTTTGGAACATGTACGACCCGCTGGGCATAACGGTCGTTGAGAAGAACTTCGCCATGCTTGGTATGTGCGGCTTGATGAGCGGTGTTATGCACGCGCCGTTGACGGGCATCTTCCTCATCGCCGAGCTCACGGGAGGATACGAGCTGTTCATGCCCCTTATGGTCGTGTCGGTGTGCGCCTACCTCACCATCGTCTTCTTCGAGCCGCACAGCATCTACGCTATGCGCTTGGCGAGGCGGGGGGAACTGCTTACTCACCACAAAGACCACGCTGTGCTCACCCTGATGTCCCTCGACTCGGTGCTTGACCGCTACAGTCGCATGCTCCGCCCCGACGATGAGCTCGGCGAGCTGGTCCGTCAGGTAGCGAACTCACGGCACAACATCTTTCCCGTCGTCGACGCTGAGCGAAGGCTCGTGGGAGTGCTTAACGTGGACGACATACGCCACGTCCTCTTCCGCCCCGAGCTTTACCAGCAGTTCACCGTCGGGGCGCTGATGAGCCAGCCGCAGGCGTGCCTCACGGCTAACGACTCGATGGAGATAGTAGTGCACACCTTCGAGCGCACCGCCGCGGTGGCGTTGCCGGTGGTGGACATCGACGGGCATTTCATCGGGTTCATCAGCAAGAGCCGCCTCCTTGGGGCGTACCGGCAGATGATGGCGGACATCAGTGACGAATGACTAACACCGAAGATATGGACAAAGAGAGAGCTTTGAGGATTGTCTTTATGGGAACGCCGGAGTTCGCGGTAGCCTCGCTCCGCGCCCTCGTCGAAGGGGGCTTCAACGTGGTGGCTGTAGTGACGATGCCCGACAAGCCCAAGGGGCGGCACCAGGACAGCCTCACTCCCTCGCCCGTGAAGCTCTATGCCCAAGAGCGGGGCATCCCCGTGCTTCAGCCCCCGAAGCTCAAAGCCCCCGAGTTCCTCTCAGCCTTGCGTGCCTACCAAGCCGACCTGCAAGTGGTCGTCGCCTTCCGTATGCTCCCCGAGGAGGTGTGGGCTATGCCCCCTTTAGGCACGTTCAACCTGCACGCCGCCCTGCTTCCCCAATACCGAGGGGCAGCCCCCATTAACTGGGCTCTCATCAACGGCGAGACAGAGACGGGTGTCACCACCTTCTTCCTCGACAAGGACATCGACACGGGGCTTGTCATACATCAGGAAGCAACGCCCATCTCGGAGACCGACAACGCCGAGAGCGTGCACGATAGGCTCATGGTGATGGGCGCGAGCCTCGTGGTGCGCACGGTGAGGGACATCGAGGAGGGAAGGGTGCAGCCCCTCGCCCAAGCGTCTCTCGAAGGGGGAGCTGAGCTTCGTACCGCCCCCAAGCTCCACCGCGAGACGTGCGAGCTGAGGTTCGAGAGCCATACCGCGCGGTCGGCGTTCAACTTCGTCCGCGGTCTCTCCCCTTACCCCGCCGCATGGACGACTCTCGGGGGCAAGCAGCTGAAGCTCTTCGAGGCTCGCATAGACGACCACCCGCTCTCTGGCGCGAAGCCCGGCGACGTGGACACCGACGGACGTACGTTCCTCCGCTTCGCCTGCAACGACGGATGGCTGAGCATCCTCTCTCTTCAGCTTGAGGGCAAACGTCGTATGCCCGTCGCTGACTTCCTCCGTGGCTACAACTGGACGAGGTAGGACATCTGCCGCGAAAGAGGTCTACACCCCTTTGACCGCAGAGGTCTACACCCCTTTGGTGAAAGAGGTCTACACCCCTTCAGGCGAAGAGGTCTACACCCCTTTTGCGGTGGGTAGCCGCTACTTAAGATTGCGCTGAACGTATTGCGAGAACGCCTGGAGTGCCTTCTCGAGGGTCTTCCTGGTACACGCTATGTTTATGCGGAGGTACGTGTCCTCCGCCACGTCGTACATGCGGCCGGCGTTGAACCACACCTTAGCCTCGCGCAGGAGCTCATCCTCAAGCTGCTGCGAAGGCTTACGGAGGGCGGCGCAGTCGATAAGCACGAGGTACGTCCCCTCCAGCTCTATCACGGGTATCTGCGGCACTCGCTCCAGGAAGAAGCTTCTGAGAAAGAGGTAGTTCTCCCAGAGGTATTGCCTCAGCTCCTCGAGCCACCGCTCGCCTTCGCGGGAGTAAGCCGCCTCTGCCGCCTCCACGCCAAAGGGGTTCACGTCGCACACCTCGTTGATGTTGATGCTGCGGTCTATGAGCCGCCGCATAGACGGGTCTGCTACGGTGATGTTGCTCATCTGCAGGCCCGCGATGTTGAACGCCTTGCTGGGCGAGGTGCAGATGGCGCTGCTGAGGAGGTAGGCTTCCCCAAGTGTGCCGTAGGGCGTGTAAGCGTGCCCCGGCATCGTGAGCTCGTTGTGTATCTCGTCGGCGATGACGAAGACGTTGTTCTCAAGGCATATCTCCGCGAGCTCAAGCAGCTCCTCACGTGTCCACACACGGCCTGCGGGGTTGTGCGGGTTGCAGAGTATGAGGGCTTTGGCTGCGGGGTCGGCAGCCTTGCGGCGGAGGTCGTCGTAGTCCATACGGAACGTGCCGCCTACCCTGACGAGAGGGTTGGGCAAGACCTCGCAACCGTTGTTCCTAACGCTGGAGAAGAAGCAGTTGTAGACGGGGTTCTGCACAATGACCTTGTCGCGACCGCTGCGGGTCACAGCCTGAACGATGGCAGAGAGTGCGGGGACGACGCCTGGGGTGCACAGTATCCATTCACGCTTCATGTCCCAGCCGTGCCGTCGGCTGAACCAGCTGATGACCGCGTCGTAGTACGTATCGGGCACTCGCTCGTAGCCGAATATGCCGTGCTCCACACGTCTGCGCAACGCCTCGATGATGCACGGGGCGGCTTGGAAGTCCATGTCTGCCACCCAAAGGGGCAGCACGTCGGGCGTGGGGCAAGCGTCCCACTTGAGGGAGCCGCTGCCCCTGCGGTTTATCTCTTTGTCGAAGTCCATAGGTGTGTATGTAAGGTTAGCTTAGTGTCCCTCAAGTGACGATGCAGTCGGCTGGCGGCTTCTGGTTCTGGTCGATGATGAGCTGCCCTATACGCCCCTCGACGTGGATGCTGCCGCTGGTCGGGTTCTTGATGCTATGCACGTCACCGAGGAGGGTGGCGTGGACTGAGCTGTACTCGAAGCAGAGGTCAGCGTCGTCGCCAAGCGTGCAGTCCTCCATCTGGAGGTTGGTGCAGTAGCACAAGGGCTGCGTGCCTGTGACACGGCAGCGCACGAGCCTCAGGTTCTGGCTGTACCAGGCGAAGTACTCGCCGTTTATCTCGCTGTCGTAGATGGTCACGTCCTTGCACTCCCACAGAGCGTCCTTGGAGTTGAGCAGGGCGTTCCTTATCTCCACGTTGCGGCTCTGCTGGAAGGCGTAGTTCCCCTCCTGATGGTAGCGCAGGATGCTCACGTTGTCGGTGTGCATGCCGAGGTAGTCGGCGTTCTCTATCGTGCAGTCCTCTATACGCACCCCGTCGCAGTCCCACAGGGTCTCCTGGGCGTTAGTAAACAGGCACCGCCTCAACGTTATGCCCTTCATCCTGCGGAACATCTTAGGGGCATCCACGTGGCAGTCCTCCATCAGCACGTCACTGCTGTACCAGAGCGAGGAGCGTGCTGTCTCGGCGAAGCGGCAGCGCCTCACCTTGAAGCCCCTGCACTCCCAAAGGACGTACTTGCCCTCGAAGAGGCAGTCCTCTGCCTCGATGTCAGCCGTCTCCTTGAGCGACGACTCGCCAAGGTGTATCGTCACGCCCTCGAGCCTGATCCCAGTCTCCTTGTACAAGGGTCGCTCCCCTCCGTACTCCTTATCCTTTATTATCCGCATTGTATACTATGTGCTTTCGTTTAAGTCTTATCAGGAAGATGACGCCCCTCACGTTAAGCTCAATACACATGGCGAGCCACACCCCCTGCAAGCCCATAGTGCCTGCGAGCAGTGCCGCCAAGGTGACGCGGATGAGCCAGATGCTCGAGAGGTTCATCACACAGGGGACGAGCGTGTCGCCCAGCCCCACGAAGATGCAGTAGACCACGATGGAGGCGGCGTACATTGGCTCGGCGAAGGCCTCGATGCGCAAGGCTACCGTCCCTAAAGCCTGTACGCCAAGGTCGGGGTTCATCAGCCGCATAAGCTCAGGGGCGTAGATGTACATCACCACTCCCATCAGCGACATAACGGCAATGCCGAGCCACACTGTCAGGCGGGAGAAGGAGCGGATGAGGTCGGCACGCCTCGCCCCGTAGCTCTGCCCGATGAGGGCTGTGGCAGCGTCCCCGATGCCGTAGCCGGGCATATAGCAAAGGCTCTCCACGACGATGCCGATGGTGTTAGCGGCTATCGCCACCGTGCCAAGGGTGGCGACGATGAGGGTGCTTGCTATCTGCGCCCCGCAGAACACTATGTGCTCCACAGCCATGGGCAGGGCAATGCGAGAGCCTCGCCTAAGGATGTCCTTGCTTAGGTGTAGCCGTCCCCATCGCCCCGCAAGCGAGAGTTCTGGGCTGCGCAGGAGCAGGTGCGTCAGGCTCAAGGTCATAACCGTCACCCCTGCGCAGGAGGTGGCGATGGCAGCCCCCGTCACTCCCCAACGGGGGATGAACTGAAGGTTGAACGTGATGTCGAGGAAGCACATAAGCACGCCAAGCAGGAAGGGGACGGTCATATTGCCGCTAACCCTTAGCATGGCGTTCGAGAGGAAGAGCAGCTGCATGACGGGCAACGTTAGGCTCCACACAAGGAAATACCTCGACGAGAGGGCTGTGACCCTTGGGTCGCCCCCAAGCCACACGGGCAGGCGGTTGTGGATGGCTAAGCAGAAGAGGCAGACGCAGAGGGCGAGCATCATGCAGACGAACATAGCCTGCCGCATAACGTCCCTCGCACGGTCGTACTCCTTAGCCCCTATGTGGTGGGCGACAAGCACAGCGAAGCCGTTGCCAAGGGCAGCGCACACTCCCCCGAAGAGCCACGTGCTTGTGCTCACCAGCCCGATGCTTGCCGAAGCCTCCGCCCCAAGCTGACCCACCATCATAGCGTCGATGTACTGCATTACGATGGTGCTTAGCTGCCCCATCATAGCGGGAACGCTGAGCATCAGCACCAGCCGCAGCTTCTCCCTGCCGCTCATCCTGCCGCCGCCCCTCAAGAGGGCGAACAGACTGTCCTTCCGCCTACCGAACATAGGCGCAAAGGTACGACATTTATCGGTAATAGGCGAAGGCTTTGGCAGCCGCTATGTTCTCGGGGCAGACGGTAGTGAAAGTGAAATCACCTATATAAGGTTGCACTTCACCGCTTCACCGCCAGCCCCG
>JAJPYQ010000036.1 GCA_021204865.1 Prevotellaceae bacterium
GAGGGAAAAAGTCGGTGCGGTTGAGGAAAAAAGTCGGTGCGGTCGTTTGATTCTTCTCTTGATGCGCCATAACGAGCCCGAAGGGGCTCGGCTATGACATCCGCTTGCCTGGCATGTGTAAGTATGTTGCATCATGCGTATCCGCAGCTTCCCTGACGGGCAGCCTTAGGCACACTTTTTCGAGGATAAATCTTGTGAAATCCCGCACTTTTTCGAGGATACGCATATCACCCGCCGTACTTCTGTGCGAATGCACGGTGGAGCGTCAGCTTTGGCCTTGTTGTGATATTTGTGCACTCGCTGTGACATCACGCCATAAAAACCTTTTCTCGCTTGCTGTCATCAAAGGGGAAAAGGTTTATCTTTGCTGTCGGATATGAAGAGGCTCATTAACGTTTTCCTGCGGGCCGCCTTGGCGGGTGTCGCCATCTCGTGCGGCTGTGTGTGTTTTCTTTCGGTTGGCGGTGTCACGGGCGCTGTGCTTTTCACCTTCGGACTGCTTACCGTTGTCCACTACCGCTTTCAGCTTTACACTGGCACCGCTGGCTTTGTCAGCTCGTGGAGGGAAGTCGCAGAGCTGCTGCTCATTCTCTTGGGCAACATTGCGGGCTGCCTGCTTGTGGCCCGCGGCGTGGCTTACGCCCGTCCGGAGCTTGGCGATGCGGCTGAGGCCTTGTTGACGGCACGCCTACAGCGCACGCTTCCAGGCGCATTCATACTGGCGATGGGCTGCGGTTTCATCATGACCACGGCTGTCGCCTTCGCTCGCAAGGACAAGTTTCTCCCGTTGCTTTTCGGAGTTCCCTGCTTCATTATGTGCGGTTTCCTGCATTCCATTGCCGACGCTTGCTACTACCTGATGTCGCCATGCCAGTTCCTCGCCAGCCACTGGGCGGCAGTCCTGAGCCTATACCTCACCATAGTCTTGGGCAACTTCGTTGGTTGCAACCTTTATCGTGTAGGCAACGTCTGCGCCTGAGCCTTCTTATCTTTTCTACTCGGCGTTTAGGTATTCCATTGAGATCTACGCTGCTTTTTCTTCACTCCTTATCATTGTTTTTACGAAATATTGCTTGCAGTGTGTGTGATATTGCCTAAATTTGCAGAGAATGAACCAATAACGGATTGCCTATGCAAAGATAGCGAAGAGAGAGACATCTAAAAATAAAAGCGTTAGCTTGCATTCTTGTTTCCTATAAATCTCCAATTTACGAAACAGCCAAGAGTAAAAGCCGATGCTCACGCCAAGTGCGTGGGCTTTTCACTTGTTTATGGCTGTGCGGTGTTTGGAGATACCTTAGGAAACGTAGACGAAGGAATTAGTCCACGTTTTTTTGTTGTCTCAATCCAAGCGCTATACTACCATACATAAAACACCAATTAATAAATAACTTTTAGCTATGAAACGAAAGCTTTTAATCCTATTCAGTACGCTCTGTCTCAGCACATCCGTGTTTGGTGTTGGGCGTGTGGGTGTTTACACATTCTTTTCTGCAAGCCCGAGCTACCAATATGAAGATGAGAACGTAACGGTTGTTATTTACGGTATGCAGCTTGTTATTTACAACAAGACTGATCACGTTATCTATTTAGACAAGGAAGCGTCTTTCGCATACCTCAATGGAGTTCCGACGAGTTTGTTCACTAATGCCTCATACACTAACAGCAAGACAAAGGGCGGAGGAGCTTCTGCTAATTTGGGCGGACTTGCAAGTGCACTGGGCGTGAAAGGACCGATTGGTTCTGTCTTGGGCGGTGTAAATGTTGGCGGGGGTGTATCGTATGGCTCGTCCACAACATATTATGAGCAGAAGATTGTGGCAATTGCCCCAACGTCTGCTTACATTGCCTATAGATGGGAGAGCGTGGTTGATATTCTGACCGAAAAAGGTGTGATAAATAGGAGGTACATATTTCCATATACATACCACAAAACTAAATTCAAGAAAGGTTTAAGTTGGCACTTTGAAGATAACACAAGTCCATTGTGTCTAATGGGTGTTATCAATTATTATAATGATCAGGAATTACAGTCCCCTACGCAGGCATCCGTAAGCAAATATATGAGTGATATAGTGATAGGCAGTTACAAAGGCATCAACTCATCGCCACAATGCGCCCCATATAAGGGACAGGAATGTAGATGGTTCGAGAAAGGTGTTGGTAAATGGGTGATATGGTTTTGTGTAGGTCAAGGAGCAGTCTTGCTTAGCGCAGTTGCTTGTTGCGGCTTATAGTAAAATGTGTATGATCGTTGATTCTGTTACATTAACGAATTCACTATAAACAAAACGTTTTGAACTAAACTACTGAAATGGTGGAGAACGCCTCATTATAGGCTGTCTCCACCATTCTTATGTTATGCGCTTCGGGCAGCGGGCTTCACACGTAGAACGTGTAGCCGAGGTAGAGGAGGTAAATGACGAGGAGGATTGCGCCTTCCCAGCGCACGAGGGCGTGGTGCAGGTGCGAGAACCAGTAGAGAATGAAGGAGATGACCACCATCACGGTGTAGTCGACGAGGAAGCCGTCGGCGGAGTTGTGGATGGGACTGATGGCGGAGGCTATGCACACGACGCTGAGGATGTTGAACGTCACAGAGCCGATGATGTTGCCAAGCGCCATGTCCGTCTGCCCCTTGCGGGCCGCGCTCACCGAGGCAAAGAACTCAGGCAGCGACGTTCCCACGGCCACGATGGTAAGCCCTATGATGCGCTCCATCTCCGTCGGTGAGGCGCCAAGGCAAGTTCCAAGCGTCATTGCTATTTCCTTCGCTCCGTCGATGAGCAGTCTCGCTCCTCCCCACAGCGCTATACACGAGACGACGATGACCACCAACGCGCCCCCCAGCTTGAACTGACGGAAGGCAGAGAGCGAGGCAGCCGCCTCCTGGTCAGGATGATGGCGAGAGTCGCGCACCTTCCACATCACGTAAGCCACCAGCAGCAGGAAGCCGAGGATGCCCTCCCAGCGGTGTATCGTGCCGAAGCAGCCCGCGAGGGCCAGCAGGACAACCGCCAGCATCATGAACGGCAAGTCAACGTGCATCGACTCCTTCTTTACGGGGATGCGGCAGATAAGCGCCACGATGCCCAGTATCATGCCTATGTTTGCTATATTGCTCCCAACGACATTGCCTATCGCTATGCCAGAGGAGTGCTGCCACGCAGCCTCGATGCTCACCAAGAGCTCAGGCGAGGAGGTGCCGAAGCCCACAACCGATATGCCTATCACCATTGGGCTCAGCCTTGCGATACGGGCGATGCTCACCGCCCCCTCAACGAGATAGTCGCCACCCTTCAGCAGGAGCCAGAAGCCTATCAGCACGAAAAGTATGTCCAGTAACATAATCCAGAAGTCAAACTATACCTATTTAATACTTGTAAATCACTTTGTCACCCGCACCACCTTTGTTGCCTCTTGCTCAAGGTTCCGCCGGTCAGTGGCCGTCACCACACGGGCGGCGAGCTCCATAAAGGCGTGCCCCATCGGCTCGGAAGGTTGAAGGGCGGGCGGGTTACCGTTGTCGCTGTCTTGGCAGAGGCTTCCGACGAGCGGTATCTGCCCCAGCAAAGGCACTCCGAGCTGCTGGGCGAGGCGGCTCACACCGCCGTCTCCGAAGATGAAGTAACGTTCGTCGGGGTGCTCCTCAGGCGTGAACCAAGCCATGTTCTCCACAAGGCCGAGGATGGGCACAGCCACCTTCTCGTCCCTGTACATATTGATGCCTTTGCGAGCGTCGGCAAGCGCCACCTCCTGCGGAGTTGAGACGATGATGGCGCCCGTTAGGGGGATGGTCTGCACCAACGTGAGGTGTATGTCGCTCGTACCCGGCGGAGTGTCCAGCACAAGGTAGTCGAGCTCGCCCCACGCAGCGTCGCCTATCATCTGCCTCAGTGCGTTCGAGGCCATGCCGCCACGCCAGAGGGTGGGCTGCTGAGGGTCGACGAAGAAGCCTATGCTCAAAGTCTTCACCCCGAACTTCTCGACGGGCACGATGAGGTCACGCCCGTCGATGTTCTCGCTGTAAGGTCGCGCGTCCTCTATGTTGAGGAGCTTCGGCACCGAAGGCCCGGAGATGTCGCAGTCCAGCAAGCCAACCTTCAGCCCCATGCCAGCGAGGGCCACGGCGAGGTTAGCAGCTACGGTTGACTTCCCCACGCCGCCTTTCCCGCTCGAGACGGCTATGATGTTCCTCACGCCGGGCAGCAGAGGGGCTTGCTCCACGCTTTCCTTGCGGGAGACAGCCTTTATCTCCACCTCCACGTCACGCGAGACGTAGGCGTGCACCGCTGCCTCGCAAGCCTTCAGCAACGAGCGCTGGAAGGGGTCGGTAGGCTTGTCGAAGACGAGGCTCAGGCTTACGTGCAGCCCCGCGATGCGTATGTCCTCGCCCACCATTCCCATCTCGACGACGTTCTTCCCAGTTCCCGGGTAGCGCACCGTGCGTAGCGCGTCGATTATCAGTGCAGGGTAAAGCTCCATGTTCTTGCTGTTCGTTTAATGTGCGGATAAAGATTTACCCCCACTTCGCTTTGAGGTGGGGGCTGTCTCTCCGCTTATGATAAGGTGTTAAAGCATTAACCTATTACAATTCTCGTCCATCCGTGCGTGTCCGGCTCAATGCCGTACTGGATGTCGCGCAGCTTGTGGTAGAGCTTCGTGCTCAGAGGCCCGGGCTTGCCGTCGTGGCTGAAGACGTAGCTCTTCTTCGTCTCGAGGTCGTCTATCCGCTCAATCGGCGAGATGACGGCAGCTGTGCCGCAGGCTCCGGCCTCCTCGAAGGTTGCAAGCTCTTCCTCTGGTATCTGCCTGCGCTCCACTTTCATCCCCATGTCCTCCGCAAGCTGCATGAGGCTCATGTTTGTTATGCTGGGCAGGATGCTCGTGCTCTTCGGGGTGATGTACGTGTTGTCTTTTATGCCGAAGAAGTTGGCCGCGCCGCACTCGTCAATGTACTTCTTCTCCTTGGCGTCGAGGTAGAACTCGCAACTGTAGCCAAGGTCGTGCGCCATCTTATTGGCTCGCAGCGACGCGGCATAGTTGCCGCCCACCTTGTATATGCCTGTGCCGAGCGGCGCCGAGCGGTCGAACTCGCGTATGATAACGTAGCGGTTGGTTGCGAAGCCGCCTTTGAAGTACGGTCCGACGGGTGTGACGAATATCATGAAAAGGTACTCGGTGGACGGGTGCACGCCTACTTGCGCGCTCGTGCCAATGAGCAGCGGCCTGATGTACAGTGTGGCTCCGCTCTCGTAAGGCGGGATGTACTCCTCGTTCAAGCGTACCGCCATGTCCACCATTTCGTTGAAGCGCTCCGTGCTAAGCTCCGGCATCAGGATTCCCCTGCAAGTGCTTTGCAGGCGCGCGGCGTTGGCCTCGGAGCGGAACACCCTGACCTTGCCGTCCGGGCAGCGGTAAGCCTTCAGTCCCTCAAAAGCCTCCTGGCCGTAGTGCAGGCAAGTGGCGGCCATGTGGAGGTTGATTGTCTCCTCGCTGCTCGTCTCGATTCTGCCCCAGGCACCGTCGCGGTAGTAGCAGCGCACGTTGTAGTCCGTCTTAATGTAGCCGAACGGTATGTTCGCCCAATCAATGTCTTTCATATTATTCTTTGTATGTGGGTCGTCAGATGTGCATAACAGACGCGAAGTTACACGTTTTCCTCGGCATTGAGCAACGAATTGCAGTTTTTTTCGGCACACGTGAGTCTCTGCTTGCAATAGTCAAGCAGCCGCCCGGCCTCCTTCAGGCTCTTCGCCATCTCGTCGATGCCTATCTCACCCGCCTCCATCGCGTTAGCCAGCCGCTCCAGCTTCTCGAGGGCCTGCTCATAGGTCAGTTCTTCTTCCATGTCTTTATCTCTGAGGTTAGTTGTACGTTGTCTTATCGGTCTCTTTTCCAAGTGTCCCGCCATCATTCCTTTGTTATGAAGATGATATCGGCAAGGCTTTTGTACGTTTCCTTGTTGAAGGTGAATGTCACCTCCTTGAGTGTGTCGTCGCAGAACTTGTTCAAGTACTCGGTAACTTTAGGCTCGATGAGTGAGAAGGCACGTTTCATCTTCCACGACTGCGATAAGTCCGACGTGTCCGCAAGCACAATGAACAGTCGGTTCTCAGCTCCGAATCTCATCTCGCCTTGGTTAGTGTACAGCCACGACATAAGTTCCGTCGCGTCTTCCTCAGCCTCGCGCACCACTTCTCTTCGTTTAACTGCAAGCATGTCAAGGATGTCAGTATGCCCTTGCTCAGCCAACCTTTCGGTGATGACATACATTTGTTGCGCATAGCTCATCGAGGGGTCAACCTTTATGCCCACGGTCTTGGCTTGCGCCTTGAGCCAAGGAAGCTCTCTCTTTCCCAGTTTCCGTTTAAGCTTCTCTCCTATAAACTGGCTTGGCATGAAGGTGACTTTCAGGTCTATCGGCACGTCGTCGATGAAGAAGTCCACGCTCTTTATCTCCCCGATGGCAGAGACGACCCTCTCGTGTCTTTTGAAGAGTGACTCAATCAGGAAGGAAGTCCAGTTGTTATACCAGCTTGTCTGTACGTA
Organism: Prevotellaceae bacterium; assembly: GCA_021204865.1. Lineage (GTDB taxonomy): Bacteria > Bacteroidota > Bacteroidia > Bacteroidales > Bacteroidaceae > Physcousia. Next base: position 6,553 of record JAJPYQ010000036.1, read on the forward strand.
ATTCCATGCGTTCCCCTCTATCTCCATCTTCCTTGCCGAAAGCTCGTCGTAACTGCTGATGGGCTTAACGTACTTGCTTACCAAGTGCTTGTCGAGAGAGTTGTTGCGGTCTCCTCCCCATTCGTAGTTCCTTATCCTGTACAGGTCGTTTTTCAGTTTCTCTTCGTCTATGCCCATAGACACATACCAGTCGTTATGCCTCACCCGCAGGTAGTCGTCCAGCATCCTTATTGCGCCCGGGGTGTTCTCCAGCAGCGCGAATAGCTCGGCGTTCTGTTCAGCCAGCTTTGTCGACGTTAGGCTGATGGAGTTTTCAACAAGGAAAGGGCGTAGTTGCCTGCTGCGGCACACGGCTCTCGTCTTAAGCCAAAGCAGTGCGTCTTCGTTGTGGTTGAACGCATAGAGACGTTGCGCTCTGAACTCTTTGTCCCATCTTTCGAAGTTAGTCATAGCTTGAAGTCTTTATCTCGCAGTGCATACCAGCAGCACCTCGCTGCTGCCTGCCACGCTTCCCTTGCCTCCTCGGGAGTTGTTGTACAGCTTCCTTTCTATCTCCACGTGCCTAAAAGGCTTTATCATCTCCACCATTGTGTCGATGTCGGGATAGCTGCGATCGTTGTAGCTCACAAGCCATAGGGGTATGTGCTGTGCGTTCCTGAACATTGTCTTTAGGCTGTCCACAGCCTCGCTCTTCTTGTCGAAGCCGCTGTATCTCTTCGGCTCATAGCGTTTCGTCCCGTTGACGAATCGCTTGTCCTTCCAGTACTCTACGTATGTTTCCAACAGATGGTAGAACGATTGGTAATCGGCGTGACTGCCAGAATATGGCGGGTCGAAGTACACAAGGTCAATATCGTTCAGCCGTGGAAGCAAGTCGAGAATGTTCTCTTGGTAGCTTGCATTTTTCTTCTCGTTATTGAAGACGGCAGCGTTATATTGCGGAAGCAACTCCAGGAACAACACTTTCAGGGGGCGTGTCAGATTGCGGTTGCGCTTTATCCGCTCAGGGTTCGAGGCGTAATCCAACGCTTTCGTGTGGGCGAAATGCCCCATTGTGACCTTGCGCGTCATACTGCGGCACATAATGGTTAGTGCCAAGGCTTCCTTGTATGGGTTTGATAGTTTGTGCACGTTGCTGCGGAAGCTGTCCGCGAAGCTTGCGTCCTCGCGGCTGAAGAACAGGTTGGTGAAGAGTCTTTCCATCAGGTTGAACTCTGTGGGTTCACTGTTGTCGGAGAACAGAATGTAAAGATCCTCTCTGCTCAGCGTTGTGTCGGGGTTCTCTATCAGCGCCTTGCCGATGACGTTGTTGAACGCGAGGAAGTCGTTCGTCACCACACGTTTACCAAGCTGCTTGAAGGCGTATGCCATCGACTGCGAGCCTGCGAATGCGTCCAGCACTGCCGACGCGCTGTCCGGAACATAACGGGCGATCCAGCTGCGGTGAATGTATTTCGCGCCGAGGTATTGCGGCTCGGGGAACTTGTAGCCCAAATATGTCATCTCTGCCTCAGTCATCTGTCTTCTCTTATTTCAGTTGCTGTCTGGTCTCGCCATGCGTCAGCTGCTCTTCCATGTCTTTATCTCTGAGGTTAGTTGTCCTTTGCTTAGCACGGTCACTATCTGTTGGCCGGGCTGCAAGCCATCGGCGGAGCGGAGCGCTCGCCCGTTGAGCAGCGTTATGCTGTAGCCTCTCTGGAGCTGCCGCACGGGGTCGAGTCCCTCCATGCGAGCGTTGAGCAGGCTCAGTTTGTGCTTTTCCTTCTCAAGGCGCAAGCGTAGCGCGGCCCTTAGTCGTGCCTCGGTGTTGCCCAGTGCGTTGCGTTGTCTCGCGGTGAGGCTTTGTGCCGTGAGGGGCAGTCGTAGGCGGAAGTCGTCCAGGCGTCTGCGTTGCGCGGTGAGGCGGCTTTGTGCCGCGAGGGCGAGGCGTCGTTGCTGTTGGTCGAGCCAGCGCATTCCGTTGAGCACATCCCTTTGTGCCGCGAGGGCCAGTCGCTGCCTGAGCGAGGCCAGGAGCTCGGCTTGCCGCTGCGCGTGGTCAACGAGAAAGGCCGCCACGGCCGTGGGCGTCTTCAGGCTCGTGTGGGCGACGCAGTCCAGCACCGTCGTGTCGCGCTCGTGCCCTATCCCCGTTATCACGGGCAGGGGGAACTGTGCGATGAAGGCCGCGAGAGGGTAGCTGTCGAAGTCGCTCAAGTCAGTCGTCGCCCCGCCGCCACGTATTATCACCGCCACGTCCCATTGCCCTGAGTTCGCCGCCACCTTGCTCAGAGCCGCGATGATGCTGTCCGTCACGCCCTGGCCCTGCATGACGGCGGGGAACAAGCCACATGCGAAGGCGAACCCTTGAGCGTTGCCTTGGAGCTGGTTCACGAAGTCGCCATAGCCCGCGGCAGTCTCGCTGCTGACGATGGCAATGCGCTGAGTGAGCCTTGGCAAGCCGAGCTGCCGGTTCGCCTCCAGCAGGCCGTCCGCCCGCAGCTGCTCTATTATCTGCCTGCGCCTCGCCTCCGCGTCGCCGAGGGTAAAGGAGGGGTCGATGTCATGAATGTTGAGACTGTAGCCATACTGCTCGTGGAAGGTGACGCTCACTTGCAGGAGCACCTTCAGGCCCGCCCCAAGCTGTTTGCCGGTCTGCTTGAGGAAGCTGAGGCTCACCAGCCTGTAGGTGCCTGCCCAGCAGTTGACGCGCGCCCTCGCCACAATGGTCTTTCCCGAAGCGTCACGGTCGACGAGCTCGCCGTAGAAGTGGCCGTTCTGCGCCTGCCTTCCCTCCGCCAGCTCGCCGCGCACCCAGTACAGCTGCCTGCACCCGTTTTCTATCAGGCCGCGCACCATTTTGTTAAGCTCGTAGAGCGACAACGCTGCTTCCATCTCTTCGCTTGTGTTTATAGGTTTCCTTGCTCGTAGTCGTCCAGCTTCTTCAGGTAGTATGCCCGCAGCTCACGCCAGCTGTAGTACGGGCCTTCAACGGGAGCGGCGGGCAGCGTTGTTTCCCTCTCGTTGAGCAACGCCTTCACCAGCACGTCGCCCTTGCCGCTGACGGGCCTGTAGAACAAGAGCTGAATGTTGCAGCCCATTGGGAAGATGCGGAAATTTGCCCACACGCGGTCCAGCGTGTCAAGTCCCTCGGCGGGAACCTCAGGGTAGCATCCGCCCAGCTCCAGCAAGGCGGCGAGGGGAAGCAAGCATACCTCGTGCCCATACCTCAGTGTCGCGCCGCGGAAGGCTTTGTTGTCCACAATCGTGTCAGCCGTGGCTATGATGTTGCGCAACAAGGCCGCCTGCGTGAAGGGAGCTGTGCCCTGGGCGTAGTCAACGTACCAACTGATGTTCTCGCAGCGCCAGAGGTCGTAGCACTCCTCTTCGGTGAAGAGGTCGTAAAGCGAGAGGTAGGGCTCGTGGCTTTGCTGGTTGCCGCAGATGTAAAAGAGCTTCTTCATCACTTCCCTGCGGCTGCTCAGCTTCGTGTCACGATAGTTCGCATCGAGGAACAGTTGCTTCCAGAAGCGCTCAGGGTTGATGAACTGCGTATCGTGGTTGAGCGAGACGGCTCGCTTCCTTGCGCTGTTGTCTGCGGTTGCCCTGTCGCTCCAGTCCGCGTTGAGATAATACTGGAAGGTCCTGCTCACGTCGTTGTGAATCCTTGCCTGCGGGTTGGCTGCCGCCAGCTCTTCCGAGGCGGCGGTCATCGAGAGGATGCAGCGTATAACAACCGTCGCGCGGGCGTCGACCTGCGTCTCCGGTTGGCAAAATATTTCGGGAAACAGCTCCGCCATACGCTTGCCGATGCGGTGGTGCTGCTGTTCGCCGACGCTTGTCAACTCGCCGCGCCGCCCCTCGGCTTCCTTGTAAATGTCCTCAAGCTGGCGGAGCAGCAGCTCGCCCCTTTCTGTGAGAGCGCCCGCGTCATGCCCCCTGCGCATCACCCCGAGGGCGTCCGCGTACTCGCTCTTCTCGAGAAGCCAGCGGCTGCCGTGCCTGCCGTAGTGCGTGAGGTAGAAAGGCTCGTAGCCCGGGGGCGTTGGCGTGAGCGTGTCGACTGGGTCTTGGTAGGCCGTGAAGTTTGAGGCCGAGAGGCGGATGTCACGGTGTATCTCCTCCCTGGCCCTCGTCCAGCCGGCCTCTTGCGCGCTGGCCGTTGCGCAGGCTACAAGCAGGAGCAGCGTCATCCCGAGCGTTCCTCGCAGTGTTGTCTTCATTGTGCTGTGGTTGGGCTTCGTTGTTCGGGCTACAATGTTAGCGTGATTTATCGAGATATGCAAGCTTTTGGGCGCTTTTCTCCCTTGCAATTTCCAGAGGAATTCACTATATTCGCGGTGTGTTCCGAATGGTTCCTCTGGAACACGCTCCGAGGAGGTCATCAAAAAACCTAATTAGGTTTCGGGCAAAACCTAATTAGGTTTCAGCCAAAACCTAATTAGGTTTCAGCAAACACCTAATTAGGTTTCGGTCTACTCGCACGTTGCGTTGGGCTTGCGACAACGTTGGAGTCGGCCTGAGGCTCTATAAGCGTAAGGCCTTGCGCAACGTGGCGATCAGCCTCGCCTCAATGGCCGTTGTCAATAACGCTTCGAAGTGATGCCCAACGACCTTCAAAGCGTCTTGCAATTCGCTTCGTGCGGTTGGATGATTCGCCTCGTGCGGTCGAGGGGAAAAGTCGGTGCGGTCGAGGGGAAAAGTCGGTGTGGCTGAGGGGAAAAGTCGGTGCGGGTTTCCGCCCTCAACGGTTGAGGTTGGTGTGCAGCTGCCTTAGCCTTCTTTGGAGCGAAGGCAGGGGTTGCGGCTGCGCGAGCGGGGCGATGAGCTTCTGCTCGCCGCCCAGGAGCCTCCACTTCTCCACCTGCTGTATGCCCTCCACGAGACGCTCCCATCGTATGGACGTTTCGCTGTTGGGGTAGACAATGTAGCAGTCGCCCGATGGCCACGAGCGGAAGCGCGAGTCGACTGCGGGCTCGAGCGTCCAACTGTTGAAGGCCCAGCGCAGGTAGCCATCGAGCCCGTGGGCGGCGGCAAGCAAGGGCAGCAGCTCCGCCTCGGCTGGCGGGGAGAAGGTGAACGTGTTGGGCCGCTCGCACGAGCAGCAAGTGTAGAATGTGGTGACCAGTTTGTCGCCGCGCCTACGCTCGATAACCTCCGTGGGAAGCCCATCGAGCTGCGAGATGTCGACACAGTAGTCGCGCAGCTCCGCCTCGATGTCCGGGTGGTAGTTGCCAGCGAGCGATATGCCCAGGCCAGGCGCGGCGGAGTGTATCAGGTCCATAGCCTTGCGCATCTGCTCGGGCTGCCGCTCGTCCATCGCTATGCACGTCTTCGAGAGCCAGCCCTTTGCCTCGAGGTGGCGGGCAAGCTCGCGCAGCATGCCGCCCCAGAAGTCGTCGTAAGCCTCTTCGCCGGGAGCGCAGCTAAGCTCCTGAAGGCTATTGGTGGCTTGGTCGAAGTACTCGAACGAGAGCCTCCAAGGAATCATCGAATAGCAATTTATCTGCTGGTCGATGCCGCACGAGGCCATGAACTCCACCCAGCGGTCGAAGACGGTGAAGTCGTAGAGCCACGAGCCGTCGGCACGCTTAATCCACGTCACCATGCTGCCGAAGGGGTCCTCGGTCTGCGAGTTCCAAGGGCGGGCGGTAAGCGTGGCGGTCACCACCTTCTGCCCGGCCGAAGCCAGTTCCTCCATAAGCGGGCGCATAAGCTCGAGGTGCTCGTCGCTCCACGGTTGCACGCCGTGATAGCGGGCCACAGCGTAGGGGTTCTGCCAAAGATCGAGGTGGAAGCCCCACTCGCAGGCTGGCGGCAGCACACGGTCAACGACGCGGAGCTGGTAGGGCAGCGTGAACTCCTCCCCGCCCAAGCTTACCGAGACGCTCCCCTCGTAGGTGCCCGCCTCGATGTCCTGCGGCACGAAGAGCGTCAGCCACGCTCCCCTCGCCGCCTGCGGGGCGATGAGGCGACGATGCTCACGGCTGATGCGGTCGGGCGTCAATCGTTTGCCGAACTCATCAATATCGTGCGAGGCGCAGTCGCAGAAGCTGTCGGCAAGCACATCCTCCACCCAGCCCGCGCGTATGCTTACGTTGTCGCGGGGCGGCGACACGCTGAACGAGGCCTCCACGCTGTCCTGCCCAAGGTTCACGGCCACAAGCTGCGCGTTCACCCTCTCGCCTCGCCAGGCCGACAGCTCAATGGAGGGCTTCACATCTTTACTGCGGGGAAACTGCCCAGGCTCGCTGTACCGCTCGTCGGTGTAACCCCAAGCGCAGTCCACTTTCCCGCGTGCCGCTGCCCCCCGGGCGGCTGCGAGGCACGCCACGATAAGCAGTGCCTTGGCCAATAGCTTTGTCATAGTGATGAGTTTGTTACGCAAATGTACCGCTATTGCCGCAGAAAAGCCCTATCTTTGCGCGGGAAAAAGAACAGTAAGACTTCAAACGTTATGGAGAAGAAGATTGTGCTGAGCGGCATACGCGCAACGGGTCACCTGCACCTGGGCAACTACTACGGGGCGCTGCGCAACTTTGTGGAGATGCAGCAAGAATATGACTGCCGCTACTTCATTGCCGACTATCACTCGCTCACCACGCAGCCCGAGCCGGAACTGCTCAATGGCAACGTCCGCTCGATACTGGCGGAGTACCTCGCCGCCGGGCTGGACCCGGAGAAATGTATGCTTTACGTGCAGAGCGACGTGCCCGAGACGTGCGAGATATACACCTTACTTAATATGCACGCCTACCTTGGCGAGCTGGAGAAGACAGTGGCGTTCAAGGAGAAGGCACGCAAGCAGCCCAACAACGTCAACGCCGGGCTGCTGACTTACCCCGTGTTGATGGCGGCGGACATCTTGCAGCACAAGGCGCACTTCGTGCCTGTCGGCAAGGACCAGCTGCAGCACCTCGAGATGGCGCGCAACTTCGCCAACCGCTTCAACCACTATTACGGCTGCCAACTCCTCGTGCCGCCTTACCCCTACGAAGCGAAGGGTGAGCCCGTGAAAGTGCCGGGACTTGACGGTTCGGGAAAGATGGGGAAGAGCGAAGGCAACTGTATTTACCTTAACGACGACGATAGGACGGTGGAGAAGAAAGTGAAGAAGGCGGTGACGGATATGACGCCCACCGAGCCATGCTCACCGATGAGCGAGCCTATCGCTAACCTGTTCACCCTGCTACGGCTCGTTAGCGACGAGGCGACGGTCACGCAGTTCACCGACGCGTGGAACGATTGCTCCATCCGCTACGGCGACTTAAAGCGGGAGATTGCGCAGGGTATCATCCGGGTGATCGCACCGATGCGTGAGCGCTACGAAAGCCTGTACGCCGACACCGACTACCTGAATCGGGTGCGCCGCGACGGTGCGGAGCGTGTCCGTGTTGAGGTGCGCAAGACGCTCGACGAGATGCGCCACGTGATGGGGATAAGGTTCTTCTGACTTACCAGATGTCTTCGGGGGTCTGCGGGTTATCGTAGACCTCCTTCGCGCACAGCTCGATGTAGTCCATGAAGAACTCTTTCGTGTCGTCCTCCAACACTGACTTGAACTTGAGATAATAGTGCGTGTCGGGGTCCATGTCCTGACGCACGATGATGCGGCGCGTTGTGTATTGCGACTCTCGTGCCGTGCCGGAGCTTCCCGTGCCTGCGTGGTAATGCTCTGGTCCCTTCATGAAGCCGTTGTTGCGCATGCGCTTGTCAATCTCCGCGTTGTAGTCGTCATCGTCGGTGTCAGCCTCCCAGCCGAGCAGGTCGCTTGTGCCTCCTATGCGCAGGTCAAGCGGTATGCCCATGGCGTAAAGGTTGTCGGTGTCGCTGCCGAAGTATACCTGGCACATGCCCCTCTTGTTCGAGTTGTTCTGCACAGCGTAGCGCAGCTCGTATGTCCCCTTTACGGGCACGGGCGGCAGCAGGAAGGTCATCTCGTAACGCCCCGTGACGTATATCTCGTCGCCTTGGTAGTCCTGCCACCCTTTCCCCAAGCCGAGCAGGTAACTGAATATTGAGCCCTCCTCGATGGTAACGTTCTCGAGGTAGTTGTACTGCGCTGTCTCGGGGAAGCCCACACTTTGGTTCTCGTCGGTGGCAACACGGTTGGCTCGTATGTCGTTGCTCATCAGCTCGGGGAAGAAGCCTGCCACGTCGAAGCGAAGCCGCTGCTTCTGGAAGTTCTCTCGTGTGCCCTGCGTGTACGACAACGTTACGGGCCCCTGGCTGCCCACAGGTGAGATGGGGTAGATGTAGCCGTTGATGTAGCCCAGAGCCTCCGAGGTGTTGACGATGAAGCCCTGTTTGTCAGCGTCGCAGCTCAGTTCGTGGTAGGTGCCGTGCCGCCCGTTGTCGAGCGTCGGGAAGCGGTTAAGGTAGATGCCGTCAACGTCGGTGCATTGGTAGAGCTTGATGAGGCGGCGCTCCCCCATTGTGGTGTAGAGCTCCCACACGGGGATGGAGTAGCGTGTCGACGTGGCGTAGTAGTAGCCCTTCTCGTTGTAGTGTATCACAAGCTTATCGACGGGAATGCGCATCGGCAGTATGTGGTAGGTGACGAACTGGTTGAGCGCATTGTCGGTCGCCTCGTAGTCTGTGTTGTCCTTCGCGCTCGGGTAAAGCCCCTTGCTCACCACCCAGTCCTTCACGTCCTCAGGCGAGATGTCCCTCGGCTCTTTGCCGAGCTGCTGCCTCCAGAAGTCGTCAGGCTCAGCGAATATGGTGAAGCCGAACTTGCGGTGCTGTGGCAGGTAGCCATGCCCCACGGTGAGGGCGTCGGTCAGGTAAAGGTTCTCGTACGTCTCGTCCTTGATGCGGTTGAGCGTGTCCTTAAGGCCGCATGCCAGCACGAGCTTTGCCATAACGAGGTAGCCTTCCGTCTCCTGGTCCACGTAGCCAGTTAGGATGTCCGCCAGCGTCTCGTTGCTTGGGGCTACCACGCTGTGAACCTGATGGATGTAGCCATTGAGGGCGAAGATGTCTCTATTCTGCAAGTCAATCAAGCTGCCGCCTATCACGTTGCCATCGTCATCCTTGTTACCATTAATATATATGGAGTCGGGATCGATGCCGTAGTTGACGGTGAGCTTACGGTCATTCATGTTGGCGATGAGAAACTCCTCTGTGTCGCCCGGGAAGCTGCCTGTCTCGTAGGGGTCGGTATCGTCGCCCCCGTCGATGACACTGTTGTAGACGATGATCTTCTGTATTGAGTCGAGCGTCTCATCGTCGTCGAAGCCCTGCCACGTAGGGCTGCTGATGATGCCCTTCTCGCAAAGCTCGCTCAGATACTCCTCGATCGCCTCGTTGGTCGGTGCGAAGACGGTGTAGTTGCCCCTTGCGGAGAGCAGCTGCCACACAGTGGACTCGCTGCGCTGGCTTATAGGCACCTCGCCCAACAGCTCGCAATACTGGCTGTACTCCTCGTGTTTCTCCAGGTAGCTGGCTACGGTCTCCTCGGTGTAGGTGTAGCGGTCGGAGGTGTCGATGTCCTCTTTGCAAGAGGTGAGGGCAAGCGACGCCGCGCCTATGAGGATGGTGATAAGGACGTTGTTCTTCATGTTCTGTGCTTGTTATCGCCGCGAAGTTAAGGACTTCGGGCGATAATAGCAACGGAAAAAGGCACTTATGCCTTCGGGCTCAGTCCTTTGGCGTGTGGAGGGAGCGCATAGCGTTAAGCACCGCCACCACCATTACCCCCACGTCAGCGAACACAGCCAGACTGAGGTTGCCCAGCCCTACGACGGCGAGAAGCATCACTGCCACCTTAATGCCGATAGCAAGCCAGATGTTCTGCTGCGCTATGCCCACCGTGCGGCGGGCAATGGAGATTGCCGTTGCCACACGAAGGGGGTTGTCGTCCATCAATACAACGTCAGCCGCCTCGATGGCTGCGTCGCTGCCCAGCGCTCCCATCGCTATGCCCACGTCGGCGTGAGCCAGCACGGGCGCGTCGTTGATGCCGTCGCCCACGAACACGAGGGTGCGCCCCTCAGGCTTGTTGCCGAGCAGCTGCTTCATCCGCTCCACCTTGTCGGCGGGCAGCAGCTCGGCGGCGTAGTCGCTTATGTCAAGCTCCTTAGCCACAGTGGAGGCGGCAGTCCTCGAGTCGCCTGTCAGCATAATGCACTGCGTAACGCCGAGGCGATGGAGCTGCTGGATAGCCTCCTTGCTCTTCGGCTTCACGCTGTCGTTGATCACTATATGCCCTGCGTACGCACCGTTTATCGCCACGTGCGCCACCGTTCCCTTGTCCTCAGGGCAAAGTGTCCAGCTCGCCCCAAGGCTGTTCATCAGCTTCGTGTTGCCCACTGCCACGCTGAGGTCGCCCACCTTGGCGCTCACCCCTTGTCCTGCTATCTCGCTCACGTCGCTCACCACGCATCCGTCAGTAGCCTCAGGGGGATAGGCGTCTCGCAAGGCAGCCCCGATGGGATGGGTGCTGTACCGCTCCACGTGGGCGGCAAGGTGAAGCAGCTCTTGCTCGGAGAGCTTGGAGGGATGCACCGTGGTCACTGCGAACTTGCCTTGCGTCAGCGTGCCTGTCTTGTCGAATACAGCCACCGCCGCTTTCGCCAGTGCCTCCATGAAGTTGCTGCCTTTCACCAGTATGCCCTTGCGTGACGCTCCGCCTATGCCCCCGAAGAAGGTCAACGGTATGCTTATGACGAGGGCGCAGGGGCAAGAGACGATGAGGAACATCAGCCCGCGGTAGAGCCAAACGGGGAAGTTGCTCATATACGAGCCTGCAAGGAAGAGGGGCGGCACGACTGAGATGCACACCGCCAGCAGCAGCACGACGGGGGTGTAGATGCGGGCGAACTTGGTGATGAACCGTTCGTTGTGCGACTTGTTCTCGCTCGCACTCTCCACCAGCTTTATTATCTTCGAGGCGGTGCTCTCGCCGAAGCTCTTCGTGGTGCGAACGCTGACGACACCGCTCAGGTTAATGCAGCCCGACAGCACCTCGTCACCTATCGTTAGGCTGCGAGGCACGCTCTCACCGGTCAAGGCTGCTGTGTCGAGGGTCGACGAGCCTTTGGTCACAATGCCGTCGAGTGCTACTCTCTCCCCCGGTCGCACGATGATGGTCTCGCCCACGGCAACGTCTCCAGCCTCCACGGTCAGCTCCCGTCCTTCCCGCACCACGTTGGCGCGGTCGGGGCGGATGTCCATCAGCTTGCTTATGCTATCCCTGCTTCTGCCCTGTGCGTAGCCTTCGAACAGCTCTCCCACTTGGAAGAAGAGCATCACGAACACCGCCTCGGGGAACTGCGTCTCAGCGCCAGGCATGAAGCCGATGACCAGCGCCCCGATGGTGGCAAGGCTCATCAGCAGGTTCTCGTCGAAGGGGTCGCCGTGGCAGATGCCCTCCCACGCCTCCCTGAGCGTGCCGAGGCCTACCGTGAAGTAGGGGACGAGGTAGACAAGCAGCAGCTGCCACGTGGGCAGTTGCAAGTTGCGCTCCACCCAGTGGGCAGCGATGAGCAGCAGTGCCGCCACGATGATGCGCATTATCTTCGAGCGTGCTCCCCCGTGCTCGTGTTCGTGCTCATGATGATGTTCGTGTGCCATAGTCCTGATGTGCTTTCGTTGGTTAACGCCCGCAAAGGTAAGGCGGCGGTTCTGCAACTCGGTTGCAAAGGAGGCATCTCCACCCCCCTGGCATTCTGCGATCTCCCCTGCGCTCGGAAGAGCAAGCGAGC
>JAJPYQ010000090.1 GCA_021204865.1 Prevotellaceae bacterium
GCAGGTGAATTGAGGTGCTAACAAGCAGGTGAATTGAGGTGCTAACAAGCAGGTGTACGAAGGGTGTTATACAGGGACAACGAAGGGTACTATACAGGCGTAACGACGACTCCTATACCGTCGCCACGTCGCTTAGAGCAGGATGATGCCGATGATGGCAGAGAGGAAGATGATGAAGATAGGGTTGAGCTTGTACACCCTCTGCGAGAGGAAGGCGAACAGGCAGATGGCTATGCTTATGAGTACTTGCCAAGGGCTCTCCTTCCACGTGCCGAAGTTCTCGCCCGTCACGAGGCAGAGAGAGGCCGCGAGCAGCAGCCCTACAACGGCGGGGCGCAGCCCCCGGAACACGTTCTCGATGGCAGGGTGACTCTTGTACCTCATAAGGAAGCGGCTAATCACAAGCATCAGTATGAAGCTGGGCAGCACCACGGCGAAGGTGGCCACGAAGGAGCCTATCACCCCCGCCCAGTGGGCGTAGCCAGCGTTGACGAGGCTTGTGTATCCCACGTAGGTGGCGGAGTTAATGCCTATCGGCCCCGGTGTCATCTGAGAGATGGCGACGATGTCGGTGAACTGCCCCATCGTCATCCAGGCGTGCGCTGTGACCACCTTCTGCTGTATGAGCGAGATCATGGCGTAGCCTCCCCCGAAGCCGAACAGCCCGATGACGAAGAACGTCAGGAAGAGTTGTGTCAACAGGTAAATCATCGCCTCCCCTCCTCCAGTCTGCCGTAGACGTAGCCCCCCACGCCTGCCAGTATAATAATGTATACGGGGTTCACCCTAAGCAGCCATATAAGCAAGGCGGCGACGATGGGTATCCACACCGTGTAGCGGCTCACCTTGGCGGTCTTCGCCATCTTGAAGACGGGGGCGGCTATGAGGGCTACCACTGCGGGGCGGATGCCACGGAAGGCACGTGCGACGTAGACGTTGTCCCTGAAGTGCTGGAAGAAGAGGGCTACCGCCAGGATGATGAGGAAGGAGGGCAGGGCAGTGCCTATGGTGCTGAGCAGGGCCCCCCGCACGCCTCGTGTCTTGTAGCCTATGAAGATGCTGATGTTGATGGCGAAGATGCCGGGGCACGACTGCGCCACAGCCATGAGGTCCATAAGCTCCGGCTCGCTCACCCAGTGCTTCTCCTCCACCACCTTCTGCTGGATAAGCGGTATCATAGCGTACCCTCCGCCTATGGTGAAGAGGCCAATGCGGAAGAACGTCCAGAGCAGGTCAAGGTACTTCGCTCTCATCCCCTTCGGTTCGTTTCAATCCACTTACGGGCGTTGACGAACGCCTCTATCCAAGGCGTAACCTCGTCCCCCCTATGCTCACTGGGATACCAGGCGCACTGCCAGGGGAAGACAGCCCTCTCGAGGTGCGGCATCATAGCCAAGTGCCTGCCGTCCCTTGAGCAGATGGCTGCCGCCGAGAAGTCGCTGCCGTTGGGGTTGGCGGGGTATTCCTTATAGTTGTACTGAGCCACTATGTTATGCTCATCCTCAAGGCGGAACCTGCCCTCGCCGTGAGCCACCCACAGCCCAAGCTTGCAGCCCGAGAGGCTGCCGAACATCACGCTCTGGTTCTCCCTGATGGTAACCCCCACGAACTCGCTCTCGAACTTGCGGCTCACGTTATGCTCCATCCTCGCCTTACCCCCCGTCAGTCCCAGCTCCACCATCAGCTGGCAGCCGTTGCAGATGCCGAGCGAGAGCGTGTCAGGGCGGGCGTAGAAGCTCTCGAGCGCCTGCTTCGCCTTGGGGTTGAACAGGAACGCCCCCGCCCATCCCTTGGCAGAGCCAAGCACGTCGCTGTTGGAGAAGCCTCCGCAGAACACTATCATGTTGATGTCCTCCAGCGTCTCACGGCCGCTCACAAGGTCGGTCATCATCACGTCCTTCACGTCGAAGCCCGCCAGATAGAGGCAGTATGCCATCTCACGCTCCCCGTTCGTCCCCTTCTCCCTTACGATGGCAGCCCTTACGCCTGTCATCCTCCTTCGCTCAGGGCTAATGCCATATTGTTTAAACGTTCCCGTGAAGCCCTCGGGGAAGCTCAGCTCGAGAGGCTGAAGCTTATAGTTCTGGTAACGCTCCAGTGCCATCCCGTTGAGGCTCTGGTCACGGTCGAGCAGGTAGCTGCTCTCGTACCACACGTTCCTCAGCTGGTCTATGTCGAAGCACTCCGTCTTTCCGTTGAGAGACACCCTCACAGTCCGTTCAGACGTAGGGCAGCCAAGGGGCAGACACCTAACGCCCGCCTCTTGCATCAGGCTCTCGAAGGCTGCCTTATGCTCCTCTCCTACCTGCACCACAGCGGCAGGGTTCTCCGAGAAGAGAGCCTTAACCAAGTCCGTTTCCCCAAGCGGGTCGAGGCACACGTCAAGCCCCCCCTCAGTGTTGGCGAAGCACATCTCAAGCAGGCAGGTAATCAGTCCTCCTGCCGACACGTCGTGCCCTGCCAACAGCACTCCCTCCTCCACGCACTGCTGAAGGGCGTTGAACGTCTTCCTGAACTGCTCCGCACTCCTCACCGTAGGCACGTCGCTGCCCACCTTGCCCAGAGCTTGTGCGAAGGCAGAGCCTCCAAGCCTCAGCAGGTCGCCAGAGAAGTCTATATAATATATGGTAGAGGCGACGCACTCAATGACGGGGCTGACGGTCTTGCGCACGTCCCTTACCTCCGCCCCGCTCGACACTATCACCGTGCCGGGGCTTACCACCTTCCGCCCGTCGGGGTACTTCTGCGTCATCGAGAGGCTGTCCTTGCCCGTTGGCACGTTGATGCCGAGGGCTATGCAGAAGCGGGAGAGAGCCTCCACCCCTTGGTAGAGCCTCGCGTCCTCACCCTCCTGCGCGCGGCAAGGCCACATCCAGTTAGCTGAGAGGCTCACGCTGTCCAAGCCCTCACTTAGGTTCGCCCAAACTATGTTAGTCAGGCTCTCCGCCACGGACAAGACAGAGCCTTTCCTGGGGTCAGCCAAGCCAGCCTGAGGGGCGTGCCCAAGGGCGGTTGCTATGCCTTTGCGTCCACGGTAGTCCAGTGCCACCACCCCGCAGTCCGACAAGGGGAGCTGTATCCTGCCCTGACACTGCTGCCTCGCCACCCGTCCCGTCACGCTGCGGTCCACCTTGTTCGTCAGCCAGTCCTTGCACGCCACAGCTTCCATCCTCAGCACCTGGCCGAGGTATTCGTGCAGCTTGGCGGGGTCGTACGTCACGTCCTCGTAGAGCCTCTCCACGGTGTTGTCCCTCATGACGGTCTTGGGCGAGTGCCCGAACATCTGCGCCACGTCAAGGTCGAAGGGTCTCACCCCGTCAGCCATACGGAAGGCGAAGTGAGCGTCCCCCGTCGTCTCCCCCACAACGTAGAGCGGGGCTCTCTCCCTCTCGGCTATGCGCCTCACGTGGTCCAGGTGCTGCTCCTCAATGAGCAAGCCCATCCTCTCCTGACTCTCGTTGGCTATTATCTCCTTTGCCGAGAGGGTAGGGTCGCCTATGGGCAGGCGGGTCATGTCTATCAGTCCGCCGCACTCCTCCACCAGCTCGCTCAGGCAGTTGACGTGCCCCGCGCTGCCGTGGTCGTGTATGCTCACCACGGGGTTCACCTCCTCCTCGCAGAGGGCACGCACAAGGTTGTTCGCCCTCTTCTGCATCTCAGGGTTCGCCCTCTGCACGGCGTTCAGCTCTATGCCGCTGCTGTACCTGCCAGTGTCCACCGACGAGACGCTGCCTCCCCCAAGCCCGATGCGGTAGTTGTCTCCCCCCACCACCACAATCTTGTTACACTTACCACGCGCGCCCAACAGGAAGACCATATTCGAGAACTAGCCCACGCATCCCCCCAACAAAAA
>JAJPYQ010000042.1:0-10367 GCA_021204865.1 Prevotellaceae bacterium
CCCCAGTACCTTTGCAATGTTTTCTTCTTGATGCTCGCCCCAATTGGGTGGAAAACCCGTCTCAGAGCCATTTCGGAGAAAGCTTTTTTGTGCCATTACACTTGGAGCGCTGATTATTGCCTGAAAGTTTTGTGTTCTTAAAGCATCCTTTATACTTTTGCGGCAGAAAGCTCTTCCTTGGTTCGGGAGGAAGGTCCCTTGGGAGGACCAAATCCCAGCCAATCAAGAGCTTCTTTTTGCCTCCACCCCACGCTTTTCCTTCTTTTCCTTGTTGGATGTTTCCCTTTTGCCTACCTTTGCGTTCAGGATTACGGGGAGTGACACGGCTACTCTGCTCCCCCTCAGCGCCATGAGAGGCTGAAGGAGGATTGGCGGTAATCCCTTTTTCTTTATTTACTGCGGCTATAGTCTATGGCTGTGATTACCCAGTTCTTCTTTTCTCTTTCTCTGCACCTTTGCCAGTGGAAGGGGGTTCTTGCAGAGGAGCTGTGCCATTCTGCTTGCCCTTCGTGGGTTCGGAACCGATGGATGTTTTGCAGTCCGAGGGCAAAAGTCAGGCGGGCGGGACTTGCCGTATACCCTATCCGAGGGCGAAAGTCAGGCGATCCAGGGGCTTTTTTCTTGCTGTCCTTCGCCTCTGAACAGCCTGATTCCACGCCATTGTCAAGCAATCAATATCCAACTTTCCGCCCTGCCGCGGAGGCAGCAATCGGAGACAGTCACGTATGGGCTTAACCACGCCCAAGTATATTTTCCTTGCCGCGTCCACGTGCCTTTGATGTGTTTTTGCTATCTTCGCGCTCGTTCTCAATCACTATACAACAAAGGAAGCACAATGGCAGAATCATTGGAGATTAAGGAGAGGGAGAGCGTCGTGGTGCGCTTTTCCGGCGACTCAGGAGACGGGATGCAGCTTGCGGGCAACATCTTCTCCACTGTCTCGGCAACAGTGGGCAACAGCATCAGCACCTTCCCCGATTACCCTGCGGACATCAGGGCTCCGCAAGGCTCGCTGACGGGAGTGAGCGGCTTTCAGGTACACGTGGGGGCGACGGAGGTGTTCACCCCCGGCGACCAGTGCGACGTGCTGGTGGCTATGAACGCAGCTGCCCTGAAGACGCAGTACAGATACGCCAAGCCTAGAGCAGCAATTATCATAGACACTGACGCATTCAGCGCAAAGGATCTGGAGAAGGCTGCCTTCAAGACGGACGACCCCCTCGGGGAGATGGGCATTGATCCGGACAGGGTGATAGCCAGCCCGCTGACCACGATGGTAAGAGACTGCCTGAAGGACAGCGGGATGGACATTAAGGGCATAAACAAGTGCCGCAATATGTTCGCCGTGGGCTTGGTGTGCTGGCTCTTCGACCGTGACCTACAGATAGCGGAGAACTTCCTCCGTGAGAAGTTCCAGAGCAAGCCTGCCATAGCGGAGGCGAACGTGAAGGTGCTCAGGGCGGGCTACGACTACGGGCATAACACGCACTCAAGCGTAAGCAACGTGTACCGCATTGAGACGAAGCACAAGGTGCCGGGCAGGTACATGGACATCACTGGCAACAAGGCCACGGCTTACGGACTGATGGCAGCGGCGGAGAAGGCTGGGCTGAGGCTTTACCTCGGCAGCTACCCCATCACGCCCGCCACAGACGTGCTGCACGAACTGGCGAAACATAAGTCGATGGGCGTGGTGACAGTGCAGTGCGAGGACGAGATAGCAGGCTGCGCCTCGGCTCTTGGGGCTTCGTTCGCCGGGGCATTGGGGGCTACAAGCACATCCGGGCCTGGCATCTGCCTGAAGAGCGAGGCGATGAACCTTGCTGTCATTATGGAGCTGCCGCTGGTGGTGCTTGACGTGCAGCGAGGAGGCCCGGCGACGGGGCTGCCCACGAAGAGCGAGCAGGGCGACCTCCTTCAGGCTCTCTTCGGGCGCAACGGCGAGAGCCCAATGCCCGTGATAGCCGCAATAAGCCCGACAGACTGCTTCGACGCTGCCTACGACGCTGCCAAGATGGCACTGGAGCATCTGACCCCCGTGGTGCTGATGACAGACGGCTACGTGGCTAACGGCTCAGGGGCGTTCAAGCTGCCCGACCTAAGCGAGTACCCTGCCATAGAGCCGCCTTACGTGCCTGAGGAGCTGCGAGGCAAGTGGACTCCCTATATGCGCAAGGAGGACGGCACTCGCTACTGGGCTATACCCGGCAGGGAAGGCTTCACGCACATACTTGGCGGCTTGGAGAAGGACGACAAGACGGGGGCGATAAGCACCGACCCCGAGAACCACGACCTGATGACACGCAAGAGGGCGCAGAAGATAGCCAACATCGAAGTGCCTGACCTTGAGGTGCTTGGCGACAAGGACGACGCTGAGCTGCTTATCATAGGCTTCGGCGGCACGTACGGACACCTCAGGGCTGCAATGGAGGAGATGCGGCGTGAGGGCAAGAAAGTGGCTATGGCGCACTTCCGCTACATCAACCCCTTGCCCAAGAACACTGCCGAGGTGCTGACACGCTACCCACGGCAGGTGGTTGCGGAGCAGAACCTCGGGCAGTTGGCAGGATGGCTGCGCATGAAGGTAGACGGCTTCTGCCCACGTCAGTACAACGAGGTGAAGGGGCAGCCCTTCAAGGTGGCTGAGCTGGTGGCTGCATTCAACAGTATCATTAACGAATAAGGAGAGACGGACATGACATATACAGCTTCTGACTTCAAGAAAGGGCAGCCAAGATGGTGCCCCGGCTGTGGCGACCACTTCTTCCTCTCGTCGCTGCACAAGGCGATGGCGGAGATGGGCGTTGCGCCTAAGGACATAGCAGTAATATCGGGCATAGGCTGCAGCAGCCGCCTGCCCCACTATATGGCTACCTACGGGATGAACACGATACACGGCAGGGCTGCCGCCATAGCCACGGGCTGCAAGGTGGCGAACCCCGACTTGACGGTGTGGCAGATAAGCGGCGACGGCGACGGGCTTGCGATAGGCGGCAACCACTTCATCCACGCCAACCGCAGGAACATAGACACCAACATCGTCTTGCTGAACAACCGCATCTACGGCTTGACGAAGGGGCAGTACAGCCCTACAAGCCTGAGGGGCTTCGTGAGCAAGTCGAGCCCTTACGGCACTGTTGAAGACCCCTTCCGCCCCGCTGAGCTGTGCTTCGGCGCAAGGGGGCATTTCTTCGCCCGTGCCGTGGCAACGGACGCCTCAGGCACAGTGGAGATACTTAAGGCGGCCAAGGCACACCGAGGCACGAGCGTGTGCGAGATATTGCAGAACTGCGTCATCTTCAACAACGGCACTTACGAGGCTGTCTACTCGGCACAAGGGCGGGCGCAGAACGCCATCTACGTGCGGCACGGGGAGAAGCTGCTCTTCGGACCCAACAAGGAGTACGGACTGGTGCAGGAGGGCTTCGGGCTGAAAGCCGTGGAGGTGGGCAAGAACGGCATCACGCTTGACGACATCTTGGTTCACGACGCACACTGCCAGGACAACACCTTGCAGCTGAAGCTCGCCCTGATGGGCGACGGAGACGGCATGCCCGTGGCTCTTGGCGTGATACGAGACGTGGAAGCCCCCACCTACGATGAGAGCGTCTACGCCCAGATGGAGGAGGTGAGCAAGAAGAAGCCTTACCACAACTTCGCCGAGCTGCTGGAGACGAACGACATCTGGGAGGTGAAGTAGCCGCTAATGCGAACCGAGGGTGGCAAAGACGTTATAACAGATGTTAAGAGTGCTTTAAGGGGCGCTACTTTTTGAGTGAAACCATTGGTACGTAAGCGTATAATTACTACTTTTGCGGTGCTTCAAAGGCAACGAGACACATTAAGAAAGTACTAATCCACTAACAACAACTGTAAGATATGGCAACATTAGATTTAACCAAGTACGGCATCACAGGGTCTACCGTGATTGCCCACAATCCCTCTTACGAGACAATGTTCAAGGAGGAGATGAAGGAAGGTCTTGAAGGCTACGAGAAGGGTCAGCTCACCGAGCTGGGAGCGGTGAACGTGATGACTGGCGAATTCACCGGCCGCTCGCCTAAGGACAAATACATCGTTGACGACGCAGTGTCGCACGACAAGGTTTGGTGGCCAACAGCCGACTACAAGAACGACAACCACCCCATGAGCGAGGCAGTATGGGCAAAGGTTAAGGGAATAGCACAGCAGGAGCTCTCGAACAAGAACCTCTACGTGGTAGACGCATTCTGCGGCGCCAACAAGGCTACCCGTCTGGCAGTGCGCTTCATCATGGAGGTGGCTTGGCAGGCTCACTTCGTTAGCAACATGTTCATCCTTCCCACCGAGGAGGAGCTTAAGGACTTCGAGCCTAACTTCGTCATCTACAACGCCTCCAAGGCAAAGGTGACCAACTACAAGGAGCTGGGGCTTAACTCAGAGACTTGCGTCGCATTCAACACAACGTCACGCGAGCAGGTAATCATCAACACCTGGTACGGCGGCGAGATGAAGAAGGGCATGTTCTCCATGCAGAACTTCTACCTCCCCCTGCAGGGCATCGCATCCATGCACTGCTCGGCTAACTGCGACATGAACGGCGAGAACACCGCCATCTTCTTCGGCCTCTCTGGCACTGGCAAGACCACCCTCTCCACCGACCCGAAGCGCCGTCTCATAGGCGACGACGAGCACGGATGGGACGACGAGGGCATCTTCAACCTCGAGGGAGGCTGCTACGCCAAGGTCATCAACCTGAGCAAGGAGAACGAGCCTGACATCTACGGCGCCATCAAGCGCAACGCCCTCTTGGAGAACGTGACCGTGGACGCCGAGGGCAAGATAGACTTCGACGACAAGAGCGTGACCGAGAACACGCGCGTGTCCTACCCCATCGACCACATCAACAACATCCAGCCGGGTTCGAGCGCACCAGCCGCAAAGAACGTCATCTTCCTCTCGGCGGACGCGTTCGGAGTGCTGCCTCCCGTCTCCATCCTCACCCCCGAGCAGACGCAGTACTACTTCCTGAGCGGCTTCACCGCTAAGCTGGCGGGCACAGAGCGCGGCATCACCGAGCCCACTCCCACCTTCAGCGCATGCTTCGGGCAGGCATTCCTCGAGCTGCACCCCACGAAGTACGCAGAGGAACTGGTGAAGAAGATGAAGAAGAGCGGTGCTAAGGCTTATCTGGTGAACACCGGCTGGAACGGCACTGGCAAGCGCATCTCCATCCCTGACACGAGAGGCATTATAGACGCTATCCTCGACGGCAGCATCCTTAAGGCAGAGACAAAGATGATACCTATGTTCAACTTCGAGGTGCCCACCTCGCTGCCCAAGGTCAACCCCGCCATCCTCGACCCGAGGGACACTTACGCCGACCCCAGCGAGTGGGACAAGAAGGCAAAGGACTTGGCAGGGCGTTTCATAAAGAACTTCTCGAAGTACACCACCAACGAGGCAGGCAAGGCTCTCGTGGCAGCAGGTCCGAAGCTCGACTAACCCCGAAGAGACAGACTTTCAGATAACGACGGCGGCGGTCTCCCCCAGCGGAGGTCGCCGTTTCTTTGTGTCCTTTCTTGACGCTGGTAGAAGGGGTGCCACAATCGACTCGACGAAGCGACTGGAATCGGTCCGACGGAGCGATTGGAATCGGTCCGACGGAGCGATTGGAACCAGTCCGACGGAGCGATTGGAACCGGTCCGACGGAGCGTCTCAACTTAACACCCCCCGGCCTCTCCAATACGCCTTTCGGCAGAGGCTCATCGTGCCCAATCGACAAGAAGCCCCGTCTCTGTCAGCCGAATGGCGCAGAGACGGGGCTATGCTTAGTAGGGCGCGGGCGGTGTGCCGCTTAGTAGACCGTGTTCTGGGGGTCGAAGTTTGTCCAGCCGTCCAGCCAGTCGTCGCTGGTGTCGCTGAAGGCACCTATGTAACCGCCGTTGCCGTCCGAGAGCCTTTGCAGCGGGCAGTAGTTCTGCCCAGTTGACATCGGGTCTGCGAGGTTCAGGTCAGCCTCGTCTGCCACACGGTTGGTAGGCTCGCTAAGGAAGAAGGTGTGGGAGAACGAAAGCTGCGAGCTGTCCGCCGTGCCGGTGGAGTAGTCATAAAGGTAATCCTCATACTCCTTGTTCTTGTCAGAGCCGACGACACCCATGCCCGCGAAGATGATGTTCTTAAGGCAGAAGTCCCCGTCCTTGGCATACCTCACAGAGTTGCCCTTCTCCCCGTCCACGATAAGGCCGACGGGGTATCCTACAGCCAAGGTGTTCTCCACGTTCAGCTTGCTGCTGCGTCGTATCTGCATGGCAGCCTGAAAGAGCCCGAGCTTCGAGCCGTTGTCAGGGTAGACACTGCCTGCGGTTATATAGTCGGACGTGTTAGTGAAGTCGCTGTTCTTGAGGGTACGAGGTCCTATGAACGTCACATTCTTAAAGGTGGCTGTGGTGAACGGGGTTATGTCAGCTCCGCTTGCGTTGTTGTCGCTCTCGAAGCCGTTGCTTTGAGAGGTGTCCGCGATGCGGGGGTCACTGATGGAAAGGCAGTATTGCACGGTGCCGCTGAAGCCATTGTCAGTGTCGAACTCGTCATCCCAACCTTTATAGGCAACCAGATACTTGCAGTTGACAGCTCCCCCGAACCATTCGTAGGAGTCGTCGTTGGAATAAGATACCTGCAGGTGATCGACGGTCGTGCCGCTGCCCACTGAGCCGAACGTGATGCCGTTGATCTCCTGGTCAGTGTCGAAAGGGTAACCCGCGAACTCAACGCGGATGTACTGGAAGATGCCCGAGTTGTCAGCGTCATTGTCGCCTCCGTGAATGGTTGTCGGACCGCCCTCTATCTGCTGAGTGCCTTGGTTGTTGCGAGCCTTTCCGCAAATGATAAGACCTCCCCAGTCGCCAGGACGACGCTGCCCGACAGGCTGTGCCGAAGTCATCACGATTGTCTCGTCCTTAGTTCCCCTCATCTCTACGTATCCGCCCGGCTCAACGATGAGGGCGGCTTTCGTCTGCTTGTCGCCCTTGATGACAGTCCCGGCAGGGATGACGAGCCTCGCCCCCTCGTCGACATACACCCAGCCCTTCAGCGAGTAAGTCCCCCTCTGCAGGGTGACATCCCCCGTGAAGTGGAAGTTCTGCACGCCGTTGCCCAGCTCAAGTCCGTTGAACAGGATGCCCTCGCTGTAGGCGACATTGCCTTTGTAGGTCACCTCTGGGTTAGTCTGTTCGGTCTGAACGTCATCGTCCGACGAGCAAGACCCCGTCACCATTGTCACTGCAAGGAGCGAGCACACCACTGTGGCCCGTTCCAGTCTGATTAACTTAATTCTCATGTTTCCTTAAAGTTTGATTAAACATTGAATGGCTAAAAGCCGTATCCTATTGTCAGGTTAAAGTTACGCCCGGGGCAATAACTGCGTGTCACCTCCTTGATGGTGCGCTGCCCGCCGCCGGCGGTGACTTCCTCATATTGCTTGAAGAGGCAACGCTCCGCCAACAAGTCCCTCACCGCAACCTTTATCTCCCAGTTCCCTATCCTCTTGGCGGCGGACAGGTCTATGCTGTTGCGGGGCATCTCGTAGGAGTTGGGGATGTTGCGTGATGTGCCGTCCGCACTGGTGCCGTAGCGGTTGCCAACGCCTATGATGCGCTTCCCTATTCGGTTGTACAGCAGGGCGGCGCTCCAGCCTCGCTTCTCGTTATTGTAGAAGATGCCGGCATTGATAAGATAAGGCGATTGTCCTTGCATCGGGCGGTCGATGTTGTTTGTGCCAGGGTCGAACTGAACCTTGCTCTTGATAAACGCCCCGTTGAAGGAGAGAGAGAAGTCCTTAAGGCCTATGAAATCAAGCCTCTTGCGTATGTCTATCTCTATTCCGTAGTTGTTCGCGCCACGGGCGTTCACGTAAGAGTACACGAGGTCTGTGCCTCCCGACACGGTGTAAGTCCACTCAATGGGATGCCTGAAATGCTTGTAGAAGAGAGCCACCGACACCTGCTCTCCCACCGAGGGATACCACTCGTAGCGCAAGTCCAAGTTGTCTATGTAGGCTGGCTGTAGGTCATAGTTGCCCATGACGTTGCTGCCCAGGTCGAAGTCATAGAAGACGGATGTGGACAGCTCTCTGAACTCCGGCCTGTTCACCGACCTGCCGTATGCGCAGCGCAACTGGTTCTTGTCGTCGAGCTTATAGGTGAGGTTAGCCGAAGGGAAGATGTCGCTTGTGTTGTAAGATGTGCTTTGCAGGCTCTTCTCGTACTGGCGGGTGTTCATCCTCAGTATCTGAGAGTTGTGTTCGTAGCGCGCCCCGACGTAGGCATTGAAAGCCTTCAGCGGCAGGTTCACTCCTAAGTACCCCGCAAGCTGTGCCTGCTCGCCCTTGTAGTTGTTCAGGTAGTTCACCTCCTCGTAGAGGTAAAGCTTGTCGGGGGCGTAGTTGGAGTCTATAAGCACCTCGCCCGGTATGTCTTCCGAGTACATGAAGCCCTCGGGGAGCGTGTTGTCGGGCTGCCAGGCATACTGGAACTCCCGCATTCGGTAGCTGCGTGCGCGATACTCTGCGTATGCCCCCGCTTTCAGTGTGGGGTTGAAGTCTCCCCGGTGGAAGTCCTTCGTGCAGTTGCCCCCAGCCGAGACGATGTGCTCGTCGAGCCTCGTGTACTCTCGGCTAATTCTGTATATGCCCATTGTCTGCTCCGTGCGGTCGGTCCGCTCTATTAGGCGGCGGTCGGGCATGTTATGGTTGGCGTAGGCGTAACCCACACTCCAGTCCACCTTGGTCTCCCCGAGGGTATGCTTCCCCGTGAGCTGCGTGTTGTAGGTGGAGCGGGAGGCGTAGTAGTACTCCATATCGTTGATGTTGTCGGGCTGGGCGTTGACCCCCGTACGGTCGGCGTAGCGGTCCTTGGCTATCTGGTTGAAGACGCTCTTCCACTCAAGGCGATGGCGGTCTGCCTTTGGGCGTAGCGTGAGGTTGAGCATAGCCCCGAGCCTGATGTCGTTACTGTATTGGTTGTCTGTGGCTTTGCGCAGAGCAACAGGCTTGTCGTTCGCAGTGTCGTAAGGGCCGTAGAGCGAGTTCTCCATGTTGAGCAGGGTCTTGTAGGTGTCGGAGTAGTTGAGGGAAGCCAACAAGCCGTAAGCCCTCCCCGCGTCCGTCTTCCAGCTCTTGTTGTAGCTCACGTTGAGCTTCAGGTCCGACAGAGGGCGCTTGCGCCTCAGCGTCCAGTCGTTGTTCAAGCCGTTGCCGAGCAGGTCGAGGCGTGGGTTGCCTGCGTCCTCGTACCCCGGGTAGGCGTTAAGCTCTCCCTCCATCCCCGCTCTTAGCGAGCGGCGCTTTGCCCCGAAGCCGAGCCAGTCCGCGCCGCCGCTCCTCGAGGCGGAGGTGAAGCTGCGGAAGTGCGTGCGGTCGTTAGCTCCCAGCCCCACAGACACGTTAAGCCCGCTTTCGTCGGGGAGCTGCCTCGTGTTGACGAGGATGAAGCCGCCCGTGAAGTCAGCCGGGTATTCGGGCGCGGGGCTCTTGACGATGACTATGTTGTCGAGCTGAGAGCTGGGCAGGACATCGAACGAGAAAGCCCGCGTGTCAGCCTCCGAGCTTGGCACCGCTCCCCCGTTCAGCCACACGTTGTTGTAGCGTTGCGAGAGCCCCCGCACCATCACGAACCTGTCGTCAATCACCGACACCCCCGGCACTCGGCGTATCACCTCCGAGGCGTCCTTGTCCTGCGTGCGGGCTATCTGCTGGGTCGACACTCCCGTCTGCACCAGGAGGCTGCGCTTTTGCTCCTGTATCTGGGCAGTCTCAGTGTTACGGCGGGCCACAGCCGTCACGGACACCTCCCCAAGCGTCTTCCGCTCGCCCGCCATCAGGAAGTCGAGCGTGAGCTCCCCCTCTGCGGGCACCTCCACCGAATCCTTTGAGACGGTCTCGTATCCTATGTAATTAGCCCTGAGCGTGTACACTCCCTCCGCCAGCTCCAGCTTGTAGTTCCCCTCAGCGTCTGCCGCCGTGCCTTTGCCCGTCTCTACGGCCACGACGACCGCGCCCACCAGCGGCTCGTCATTCTCCCTGTCCTTAATCACCCCTCTCACTATCCCTGCGTTCGCGGCGCACGCCATAGCGCACGCCTGCGTCAGCACTAACGTCCGCCTAAGCCCAAGTAAGCTTTCTGTCCTCTTCATCTTCACTCCTCTTGTTTTGATGCCGCAAAGGTAGACGGCGGATATTACGTAAATGCGAAGGCCGCGTTACGAGAGTGCGACAACGCCTCTGAGTCCTTAACGCCAGTGGCTGTCCTATGCCTTTCGGAGTCGGTCCGACGAAGCGATTGGAGTCGGTCCGACGGAGCGATTGGAGTCGGTCCGACGGAGCGATTGG
>JAJPYQ010000042.1:10467-18002 GCA_021204865.1 Prevotellaceae bacterium
ATTGGAGTCGGTCCGACGGAGCGATTGGAGTCGGTCCGACGGAGCGATTGGAGTCGGTCCGACGGAGCGATTGGAGTCCGTTCGCCGAACCGATTCAGGCGAACCTTATTATATCGGGCAAGTCGCTTGCTTTTTGGTGGCGGAAAGCATACCTTTGTGTCGTTTAACTAAAAAAGACTAAGGAAAACAAGCATGAAAAACAAGAAGCTATTGCTCGTTGGAGCATGCCTGACGCTGGGCTCAAGCCTCAGCGCCGAGGCACAGGAAGAGGCTGCCCAGGCAGTTCAGGGCAACGCTGTGATTGAGACGATTATGGCAAGGCGCAGCGTCAGGCAGTACACCGACCAGCCCGTGGAGCGCTGGAAGCTGGAGCTCATTGCGCAGTGCGGCATCAACGCCCCTAACGGGATGAACTGGCAGCCGTGGCAAGTGCGCGTGGTCACCAGCAAGGAGTTCATCGACGGCACGACAGCCGCCTTCAACGCCGCCAACCCGCAGATGGCGGGCGACGGGGCGAAGAACATGTTCCGCAACGCCACAGCGGTCATCTTCATAGCCTCCCCACAGGACGGGAGCGGGCAAATAGACTGCGGACTGATGGGCGAGAACATGGTGCTCGCCGCCCAGTCGCTGGGGCTTGGCACGTGCTGCCTCGGCGGCTGCATACCGTTCCTGAGGAATGACCCCTCGGCAGCGCCTTACCTCGAGCGTCTTGCCCTGCCCGATGGCTACCAGCTGCTCTACGCCATAGCCGTGGGCTACCCTGCCGAAACGCCTGAGGCGAAGCCCCGCGACGCTGGCAAGGTGCAGTTCGTGGAGTGATACTTTAAGCAGTTAGAGCAAATGGAAGACGGCCTGACATTGAAGAATGCTAACTTCATCGCCATAGACTTCGAAACGGCTACAGCCTCCACAAGACAAGCGTGCCAGATAGGCATTGTGGTCGTGAAAGCAGGCGATATAGTGGAAAGGATTTGCCGTCTGATACAACCACCCGGCAATAGGTACTTCCACAAATGCATAGAAGTACACGGAATAACGCCACAGAAGACAGCCAATGAGCCCACCTTTGATGTCGTTTGGAAAGACATAAAGGAGTATTTCGTCGGGAACTTCGTGGTTGCACATAACGCAGCATTCGACCTTGACGTACTGCATAGGGCATTGGACTTCTACAACATTCCAGCTCCAGTAATGATGGGAGAAGCTTGCACATACCAACTAACAGGGATGAGCCTGGAGGAAGCTTGCAAGACGTATGACATACATCTATGTGAGCACCACGACGGACTTTGCGACGCTGAGGCTTGCGCAAGGCTATACCTGAAATACCTGAATGGGGAGGTATCTTATGTAGAGCACACGAGAGAACGGAAGCCAATATGCGAAAGCAGCGAAGAGAGCAAAGAGAAGCAAGACATTAGTCATAGTTTTATCTTCCGCAAACAGATCAAAGGGGATTTGCTCAAGCAAGACCTCAGTTCCGCCAACCCTGATAATCCATTCTACGACAAAAAGGTGGTGATAACGGGTGTCTTCAGCGTTGAACGGTTGGAGTTAGCCGAACATCTACAAAAGCTGGGGGCGAAGTTAAGCTCAAGCATCTCTCGTCACACTGATATTGTCATAATAGGCAACGAGCCTGGACCAAGTAAAATGAAGTTACTGAAGGAGTTGAAGGAGAAAGGCTTTGATATAGCCGAGATATTTGAGGCAGAACTGATGGATATACTTAGTAAATATTAGTTATGCAAGCGGAAATAGAGTTTGATAAGGGAAGGAATGCTTTCAACAATGCGAAAGTGTATCTATCGGGAAAGTTCTCAGTCGGGAAGAAAGAGATAGCTGACTTACTTGAGGAAAGAGGTGCAGTCGCAAGGCAAGAGGATAGCCGTAATCTGCTGAACCTAACACGAGATACGTGGGTCATCATAGCAGGTGAAAGCCAAAGCGCAATGGATTTGCTCAAGATTGATACACTTGTCTTCGATGGTTACAACATTCCGATAATAACCGAGAGTGGTATGTACAGTATCCTATCAGGAGAAAAGGAAGCAATATTCACGGAACCCAGGAAGGAGCTTAATATCACGTTCGACCTGCTATTTAACTCGAGGTTCTCACCTATTGTCCACCTGAACTTCTACGAATACACTCATCCCTTAGGCAGAAAAGAAATATTCATTCATAACGTTGACGGAGAACGCCACCTCCTTGAACAGTGCCTTGGTAACATAGGTGCATGTCCCTCTAAAAGCTTTAATCCTGACGAAACAGACTATTGCTGGCTTAGAAGGTCGACCATAGAGATGCTCAAGAAAGGCGAGAAGGATGAGTTCATTCAGATTATCGAGAACAAGTATAATGGTTCAACCAGCACTAAGTTCCTTTATAGATTTCTCATCGAGTCTGAAGTAATACAATGGATGGGATACAGGGCAAGAGAGGTGGGAGACCAATTATCATTAAGCTATCTCACGAGGTATCTCGACAGTATCTACCACTCATGAAGATCTTCTTCCTAAGGGAACTTACCCCCAAGAATATGACGGGCAGGGGCTTAATCCTAACGGCTTGCCTCGCCCTCAGCTCCGTGGCGAGGGCGCAGATGCAAGAGCCTGTGCATTTCAGCGTGGAGCAGCGCAGGCTATCGGACAAGGAGCTTGAGATAGTATTCAAGGCAACGATAGACGCAGGTTGGCACGTCTATGGCACCGACGTTGAGAGCGGCGGACCGACGAAGGCGGAGCTAACACTTGAGCGGGAAGAGGGGCTGAAGCCTGTGGGAAGCCTGCAGACGAAAGGGCAGGTGCACCGAGGGGTGGACGAGATATTCGGCGTGGAGGTGAGCTACCTTGAGGGCAGCGCCGCCTTCACGCAACGCTTCGAAGTGACAGGCAGAAAGTACGAGGTAGGGGGCTATCTTACCTACGGGGCGTGCAACGAGCAGAACTGCCTGCCGCCTACCAACGTCGACTTCAGCTTCAAGGGAGAGGGGGTGAGCGAAGAGGCTGAAGCCGCTATCGCTGCCCCACTCACTGAGAACGAGGAGGCAGAGCTAACGGACACAGTGCCTCAGGTGAAAGACACCCTGAAGACTGCGAACGTTGGGGAGGAGCTGTGGACACCCGTCATCGAGGAGCTTCGCTCGTTCGACACGCTCGCCTCGGGGGCTAAGACGAGGAAAGGCGGACTGCTAACCATCTTCTTGCTTGGCTTGCTTGGAGGACTTGCCGCCCTCGTAACGCCCTGCGTCTGGCCTATCATACCGATGACGGTGAGCTTCTTCCTGAAGCGAAGCAAGGACGACCGCAAGAGAGGCATCAGAGACGCTGTGACGTACGGCTTGAGCATAGTCGTCATCTACGTGGCGCTTGGGCTGCTCGTGACGCTGCTGTTCGGCGCGAGCGCCCTCAACTCGCTGAGCACCAACGCCGTCTTCAACATCTTCTTCTTCCTGCTGCTCGTGGCGTTCGGGGCATCGTTCCTCGGAGGCTTCGACATACAGCTGCCCTCACGCTGGAGCAACGCCGTCGACAGCAAGGCGGGCAAGACATCGGGCCTGCTGAGCATCTTTCTTATGGCGTTCACCCTCGCCCTCGTAAGCTTCAGCTGCACGGGACCAATCATCGGCTTCCTGCTCGTTGAGGTGAGCTCGAGCGGCAACATCGTAGCCCCCACAGTGGGAATGCTTGGCTTCGCCATCGCCCTTGCGCTGCCCTTCACCATCTTCGCCCTCTTCCCCTCGTGGCTGAAGAAGACGCCGAAGAGCGGCAACTGGATGAACTGCATAAAGGTGTCGCTCGGCTTCGTGGAGCTTGCTTTCTCGCTTAAGTTCCTCTCCGTCGCCGACCTCGCTTACGGATGGCACCTGCTGGACCGCGAGGTGTTCCTCTCCCTCTGGATAGTGCTGTTCGCCATGTGGGGGGCGTACCTTATAGGATGGATACGCTTCCCCCACGATGAGGAGGAGTACGACGAGACGGGGGAGGTGGTAGTGAACCACCGAACCTCTATAATACGCTTCTTCCTCGCAGTGCTTTGCCTTGCCTTCGCACTCTATATGGTGCCTGGGCTGTGGGGAGCGCCTTGCAAGGCTGTGAGCGCCTTTGCCCCACCGCTTAGCACGCAGGACTTCAACCTTAACAAGCAGGAGACCCGCGCCGCCTTCAACGACTACGAGGAGGGGATGGCGTTCGCCAAGCAGCAAGGCAAGCCCGCGCTGCTCGACTTCACGGGCTACGGGTGCGTGAACTGCCGCAAGATGGAGGCGGCGGTGTGGAGCGATGCGAGGGTGAGCGAGATAATCAACAACGACTACGTGCTCATCTCCCTCTACGTTGACGACAAGACCCCCTTGCCCCAGCGCCTCACCGTCACTGAGAACGGGCAGGAGCGAACCCTGCGCACCGTGGGCGACAAGTGGAGCTACCTGCAAAGAACCAAGTTCGGGGCTAACGCACAGCCCTTCTACGTGCTGGTCTCCCCCGACGGTATGCCTCTCGCCAAGAGCTACTCATACGACGAGAGCGTACCCGCCTACGTGGAGTGGCTTAAGGCAGGACTTAACAGATACAAGCAACATGAATAGAATAATCCTAATCCTTATCGCACTGCTCAGCCTAAGCGTTGGCATGGCGCAAGACATGAGCCAGCTTATGCAGCCGCTGCCGCTCGACCCCGAGACCCGCCACGGCACCCTGCCTAACGGCCTCACCTACTACATCCGCCACAACGAGCGCCCCCAAGGGCAGGCGAACTTCTACATCGCCCAGAAGGTGGGCTCAGTGCTTGAGGAGGACGACCAACGAGGCTTGGCGCACTTCCTGGAGCACATCTGCTTCAACGGCACCAAGAACTTCCCCGGCAACGAGGTGATACGCTACCTCGAGAGCATCGGGGTGAAGTTCGGGGCGCAGCTCAACGCCTACACCAGCGTGGACGAGACGGTGTACAACATCAACAACGTGCCCACCCAGAGGGAGGAGACCATCGACTCGGTGCTGCTCATCCTGCACGACTGGAGCCACGACCTCACCCTCGACCCCGAGGAGATAGACAAGGAGAGGGGGGTGATACACGAGGAGTGGCGGCTGCGCAGCTCAGCGCTTATGCGCATCTTCGAGCGGCAGCTGCCGAGGCTCATGAGCAACAGCCGCCCCGGCAACCGCCTGCCCATAGGGCTTATGGAGGTGGTGGACAGCTTTAAGCCCGAAGCCCTCAGGGCGTACTACGAGAAGTGGTACCGACCCGACCTGCAAGCCATCATCGTCGTTGGAGACCTTGACGTGGACAGAACTGAGCAGAGCATCAAGGAC
Organism: Prevotellaceae bacterium; assembly: GCA_021204865.1. Classification (GTDB taxonomy): domain Bacteria; phylum Bacteroidota; class Bacteroidia; order Bacteroidales; family Bacteroidaceae; genus Physcousia. The sequence goes on from JAJPYQ010000042.1 coordinate 15,786, forward strand.
TTGTTCGGCCCGATACCGATGCCCGAGAACCCTGCCGAGCGGGTCTACTATGACGTGCCCGACAACGAGGAGGCTATCGTGGTGAGCGACAGCGACAAGGAGCAGACCCTGCCCATAGTTATGATAGCCTACAAGCACGAAGACCTTATGCCGGGCGAACAGAAGAACTCGTATGCCTACATGCTCGCCTCGTACGTCAGGGACATGGCTCTCAACATGCTCAACGAGCGGTTAGACGAGCTTAGCCTCGACCCCGACGTGCCCTTCATCAAGGCGGAGATAGACGACGACGACTTCGCCCTCTCCAAGGTGACGAAGGCTCTACAGACCGAGATAATGCCCAAGGAGGGGCGGATGTACGAGGCTATAACCGAGGTGATGGGCGAGGTGTACAGGGCGGCAGAGCATGGCTTCATACAGACGGAGTACGAGAGGGCGAGGAGCGAGTTCCTCAGCAAGATGGAAGCGCTCTACGACAACCGCCTGACGACGGAGACATCCTCGTACATCAGCGAGTGCGTGCAGCACTTCCTCGACCACGAGCCTATGCCCGGCATCGAGGCGGAGCACGCCTTCTACAACGCCGTCGCCCCCTCTATCCCCCTCGAGGCGGTCAACGCTATGTTCGCTGAGATGGTAAGCCGCACCGACCACAACCTTGTGCTGCTCTGCATCAACCCCCTGAAGGAGGGCTACGAGCAGCCCTCGGAGGAGGCGTTGCTCGAGGCTGTACACAAGGCGCAGGCGATGGATACGGAAGCCTACGAGGACAATGTACGCCTTGAGCCGCTCATCCCCTCGCTGCCCCCGAAGGGCGAGATAACGGAGGAGGCGGAGGGCATGTACGGCACAACGATACTCCGCCTCAGCAACGGGGCAAGGGTAATCTACAAGCAGACCGACTTCAAGGACAACGAGATAGTGATGAACGCCTTCAGCCCCGGCGGCAGCTCCCGCTACGGGGTGGAGGACAAGTACACACTGAGGCTCTCGTCAGCGTTGACGGGCGTGTCGGGGCTGGGAGAGTTCACCTCCACGGAGCTGCAGAAGGCGTTGGCGGGAAAGCAGGTCGGCGTGACCTCGAGCATAGGCTCAAGGGAGGAGCACCTCTCGGGCAGCGCGGTGCCCAAGGACCTGCGTACCCTCTTCGAGCTGGTCTACCTGCACTTCCAGCCGCTGAAGCAGGACGACAAGGCTGCCTCCTCGGTCATGGAGCAGACTGCACTCGCCCTGCGCAACCAGGCGGCAGACCCTATGAAGGCATTCACCGACACGCTTCAGACGCTCCTCTACGGTGACGACCCCCACCTCGTCCTGCTCCGTGAGGAGGACCTCGACAAGGTGTCGTACCCACGAGCCCTCGAGATATACGAGGACCGCTTCGCCGACGCAAGCGACTTCACCTTCTGCTTCGCGGGGAGCTTCAGCGTGGACAGCCTGCGCCTCCTCTCTGAGCAGTACCTCGCCACCCTTCCCTCTCTCGAGCGGGACGACACTCCCGCCGACAACGGCTTCAACCTGCGGGACGGAGTGTTGGAGAACGTCTTCCCGAAGCGGCAGGAGCAGCCCAAGTGCATCCTTGCCTCGCTGATGCACTGCCCGATAGAGGACACCCCCGAGAGCGAGCTTGTGGCAGACGCACTGGGACAGGTGCTCACGATGCGCCTGCTCGAGGTGGTGAGAGAGGACATGGGTGCGGCTTACTCCATCGGGGCGGCAGGCGGCGTGTCCGAGCGCTCGGACGGCTCTTCGCAGGTCACCCTTCAGCTCATCGCGCCCATAAAGCCTGAGACACTGGACACCTGCCGTGCGGTGATAGCCTCGGAACTACAGAGCCTCGCCGACAATGGCACTGAGCAGAAGTACCTCTCCAAGGTGAAGGAGTATCTGCTGAAGACGTACCGCGAGAACCAGCGCGACAACTCGGCGTGGCTCCAGTACATAGAGGGCTACTACCTCAAGGGCATAGACCGCGAGACGGGCTTCGAGAGCTTGCTCGAGCGGCTCTCGTCCGCTGACGTGCAGGCTCTGGCACAGCAGCTGCTCTCCTCTGGCAACCAAGCGACGGTGGTGATGCTGCCTGAGGAGTAGGGCAATCCCAAGCTAATCAAGAGGATAAAAGGTCACCGAGGGGTGTCGCGAAGAGGAGCGGCTGGTCTTCGCAAAGAGGAGCGGCTGGTCTTCGCAAAGAGGAGCGGCTGGTCTTCGCAAAGAGGA
>JAJPYQ010000059.1 GCA_021204865.1 Prevotellaceae bacterium
CGGTAGATCCTTCTGTGGTTGGTGGAGGCCACTTAGTGCTCCCCTGCCTGGGGTGGGGCGGGGAGATGGGGACAAGCAAACGGAGGGCACGTAGTGCCGCTGTAAAGAGAGAACACCTTTGCCGCCCTACCAGTTGGGGCAAGCAGCACACAGGGCATCTCCAAGTCTCGCAAGGTCCTCACCAAAGCGCCCAGCAGCGATGTCTTGCCCGTACCTGCGTAACCTGTAAGCAGAAAGCAACTCCTTGCCTCCTCTCCCACAAGGAAACCCGCAATAGACTGGGCAGCCTCAGCCTGCTCCTGGGTGGGTTTATGAGGGAAGTTGTGCAAGATCAAAGTGGCTAAAGTGCTTTTTATCATCTGTTAGAGAGAAAAAAACGCCAAAAAGGTGGGAAGTATTATTAATTTGCCTTACTTTTGTGGCACAAATGTACAAACAAAGCAAATAACAAAAAACAGCAACCATGAAAAAGATAGTCAATGGCATTCTTTTCCTTTGCGTCCTGGCTATGTTGTTTATCTGCTGGCGAAGCATAGCAGACCAACAGCAGTTCGACAAGGACGTGGCACAACACGAGGCGGACGTGAAGGCTCGCCTGCTGGAGATACGCGACGCCGAGGAGGCGTACAAGTCAGTGAAGAACGAGTACTGCGGCGACTGGGACTCGCTCATCACCTTCATCAACGAGGGAGCCATCCCTCTTATCCGCAAGGAGGGGACACTCTCCGACGACCAGATGGACGCTGGCCTTACCGAGGCCAAGGTGGCCGAGATACTGGGCCGTGGCGACCAGGCGGAGATAGAGAAGAACGGGCTCGGGGGCTTCATCCGCGACACAACCTGGGTGAGCGTCAAGGACTCGCTCTTCGGGGCGGACTATGACCCGAGCGACATCTGCTACATACCCCACTCTGGCGACAAAGGAGGCGAGCCCCTTAAGTTCGACCTGCTGGCGGTGTGGATTAAGACTAAGTCCGACGCCATCATCCCCGTTATGGAGTGCAGCGCAGGCTACGAGACCTTCCTTGTTGGCGACAGCAAGCAGTGGGGGCGCGAGGTGGTGAACAAGACCGAGTACGCAGAGGGGCAAGGCAACTTCGCAGGGCTGAAGATAGGAGACGCGAGCCTCACCTGGAACAATAATGCCGGCAACTGGGAGTAAGTCCCTCGTCGACAACATACTGTCCATCCGCATCAGTGCGGATGGATTTTCTTTTTGTGACCTTCAGGGCTGGAAGCACGTCGACGAGAGGGAGCTGAGGAAGCTGCTTAAGGCTGACTACAGGCAGGTGCGCCTGCTCTCTGACTATCCCTCCACCTTCATCCCGCTGGACGAGTACCGCACCGAGCACGAGGAGGTCATCTACCGCCTCACCTTCGGCGACGACTCGCTTAAGGGGCTGAGCCTCTGCCACGAGGCACTGCCCCCGCTCGACGTGGTGGCCCTCTATCCCCTCTCCCCCGAGGCGAGGGACACGGTGCTAAGCCTCTTCCCCGACGTGACGGTGCAAGGCTTCTATGCCCAGACCCTGCTCTACTGTTACTCTAACGAGAGGAGCGAGGCGAAGGCTTCCCAAGCCTCACGCCTCTACGTCTCAACAGAGGGCAGCCTGCTCTTCGTCTGCGCCTTCAACGGGCAGACCCTCTCCTTCGCCAACACCTTCAGCGCACGGGGCACGGCCGACCGCCTCTACTTCGCCCTCTCCTCGTGGAGGCAACTCCGCTTGGACGAGAAGAAGGACACACTCTTCCTGCTTGGCAAGGACAACGAGCTGAGAGAGGGCTTGCAGCGCTTCATCCCCAACCTGCGATGCGTGTCGTAGCGGGCAAGTACAGGGGCAGGCACTTCCTCGTGCCCTCCTCCTTCAAGGCTCGCCCCACCACCGACTTCGCCAAGGAGAACCTCTTCAACGTCCTTCGCAGTTACATCGACTTCGACGCAGAGCCCACTGCCCTCGACCTCTTCGCAGGCACGGGCAGCATAACGCTCGAGCTGCTCTCAAGGGGCTGCCGAAGGGTGGTCTGCGTGGAGAAAGACCCGCAGCACTTCCAGCTCATCACCAGCTTCCTCGACAAGCTGGGCGAGCGCAACTGCTACCCCCTCCGCGCGGACGTGTTCCGCCTCCTGCCCACCCTCCACGAGCAGTTCGACCTCATCTTCGCCGACCCGCCCTACAGCCTGCAGAGCCTCCACAGCCTGCCCGACATCATTCAGGGACATCGCCTTCTGAAGCCCGACGGCATCTTCGCCCTCGAGCACGGCAAGGCGGACGACTTCCACGCGAACCCCTGCCTCATAGACACACGCCAGTACGGCAGCGTGAACTTCTCCCTCTTCCGCTTCCCCCAGACATAGCCTGAGCGGCAAGGCTCGGTTAAGCTAAGAGACTGCGGCCGCTCTGTCGGAGCGATTCAAGTCGGTCCGTCGGAGCGATTCCAGTCGGTCCGTCGAAGCGATTCCAGTCGGTCCGTCGGAGCGATTCCAGTCGGTCCGACGGAGGGATTCCAGTCGGTCCGACGGAGGGATTCCAGTCGGTCCGTCGGAGGGATTCCAGTCGGTCCGTCGAAGGGATGACGGCCGCTACCATATACCTGCCGCTAAAAGCCTGCCTTTCTTGCTTATCCCGTTTAATTTGCCTAAGTTTGCAGGCGCAATAACACTCAAACCACAGATAGCCATGAAGAATTCCATCCTTAACAACCGCCCCTCCCTCCGGGCTGAGGTGGAGAAGACAGCCGAGGTGGCGGGGCTGCTCTGGCAGAAAGGCTGGGCAGAGCGCAACGGAGGCAACATCACAGTAAACGTGACAGAGCTTATCGACGACGACGTTCGCCTTATGCCCGCCATCGCCCCAGCGACACCCATAGGGCAGACACTCACGCACCTGAGAGGCTGCTACTTCTACTGCAAAGGCACGAACAAGCGTATGCGCGACCTCGCCCGTGAGCCTATGCAGAACGGCAGCGTGATACGCATACTCGATGACTGCCAGCACTACGAGATCATCGCCGACAACCCCGTGCGCCCCACAAGCGAGCTGCCCACGCACCTCGCCATTCACGACTACCTCCTCCAGAAAGGCAGCCCCTACAGGGCAACCCTCCACACGCACCCCATAGAGCTGGTGGCTCTGACCCACAGCAAGAAGTGGCTGGAGAAGGACAAGGCGACCCGCATGCTCTGGAGCATGATACCAGAGACCAAGGCGTTCTGCCCACGGGGGCTCGGCATCGTGCCGTATATGCTCCCGGGGAGCAACGAGCTGGCGGAGGCTACCCTCCGGACCATCGACGAGGACTACGACGTGGTGATGTGGGAGAAGCACGGAGTGTTCGCCACCGACGTGGACGCAATGCAGGCGTTCGACCAGGTGGACGTGCTGAACAAGAGCGCCCTCATCTACATACAAAGCCTCTCGATGGGCTTCACCCCCGACGGCATGACCGACGAGCAGATGCAGGAGATGACAAAGGCATTCAACTTACCCAAATAAACAAGCATAACGATGAAAAGGTTCGCATTCAAGATGTTCCTTAAGCCCGGCTGCGAGAAGGAGTACCAAAGGAGGCACGCCGCCCTCTGGCCTGAGCTGAGGAAGCAAATCAAGGACTCGGGAGTGAGCAACTACAGCATCTACTGGGACAAGGACACGAACATCCTGTTCGGCTACCAGGAGATCAGCGACGGGGCTGCCAACACGCAGGACGCCTCGGCTGCCGACGAGATAACGCTGCGCTGGTGGGAGTACATGAAAGACCTCATGGACACCAACCCCGACAACAGCCCCGTCTCGATACCTATACAGGAGGTGTTCCATCTCGACTAACACATTGGCACTGACCGATCGCCCCCTGCTCGGCATGACCATAGGGGAACTGCGCACCGTGGCTGCCTCGGTGGGCTTGCCTGCCTTCGCCTCTAAGCAGCTTGCCGAGTGGCTCTACAAGCATTGCGCCCGCTCCTTCAGCGAGATGACGAACCTCTCCAAGGCTGCGCGTGAACGCCTCGCAGAGCAGTACAGCATAGGCTGCCTGCCGCCCCTTGAGCGCCACTGCTCCGAGGACGGCACGGTGAAGTACCTCTTCCCCACCCTCTCGGGGCACAGGGTGGAGACGGTCTTCATCCCCGACGGGGAGAGAGGCACGCTCTGCGTCTCCAGCCAAGTGGGCTGCCGTATGAAATGCCGCTTCTGCATGACGGGCAGGCAAACCTTCGAGGGAGACCTTACCACCGCCGACATACTTAACCAAGTCTACTCCCTGCCTGAGCGAGAGAGGCTCACCAACATCGTGTTCATGGGGCAGGGCGAGCCGCTCGACAACCTGGACAACGTGCTGCGTGCCACCGAGATACTGACCGCTGACTACGGCTTCGGCTGGAGCCCGAGGCGCATAACCATAAGCACCGCAGGGCTGAGGGACAAACTGCAACGCTGCATAGAGGAGTGCGACTGCCACATAGCCATCTCCCTGCACAGCCCCTTCCCCGAGGAGAGGGCGGACATTATGCCTGCCGAGAGGGCTTACTCCCTGACCGAGATGCTGCCCTTGCTCCACGCCTACGACTGGAGTCACCAGCGGAGGCTCTCCTTCGAGTACATCGTCTTCCGTGGACTGAACGACAGCCCCCGGCACGCCCGTGAGCTTGTGCGCCTGCTCTCCAGCCTCGACTGCCGTGTCAACCTGATACGCTGCCACGAGATACCAACCGAGGGTTATTCAACCCCCGGCTATCCTTCTTCAACCCCTCCAGGGTTGTTTGAAGCCCCTGAGGAGACTATGCTTTGGCTAAGGGACTACCTCACACGTCACCACATAACAACCACCATAAGAGCCAGCCGAGGCAAGGACATTCTCGCCGCCTGCGGTCTGCTCTCAACACAACGTACGCAATGAGACACCTTCGCCTCCTCACAGCCCTCTCGGCTATCCTGCTGCTCACAGCCTCGTGCCGCAACAGCAAGCTTAAGATGCTCGTCCCACAGGCAAGCGGCAGACCCTACGAGGTGCTCGTCATCATGGACGGGGAACTGTGGGAGAGCCTCACGGGCAGGGCGCTCTTCGACGTGCTCGACACCGACATACCAGGGCTGCCCCAGCCCGAACGCTCCTTCCACATCTCGCAAGCCAGCCCCAAGGACTACAACCGCACACTGAAGATGTTCCGCAACATCATCGAGGTGAACATAGACAAGCGGCAGTTCACCACCACAAAGCTTAAGTTCGTGCGCAACGAGTACGCAATGGACCAGGTCATAATGCGCATCAACTCGCCAAGCAACGAGGCATTCGCCACCTACGTCACTGAGCATAGCCAGGACATCATCGACTTCTTCAACAATATGGAGATTAACCGCCTCTGCGTCGACCTGCGTGACGAATACTCGCAGACAGCCTACAACCTCGCCAAGGAGCTGTTCGACTGCGACTTCCACGCCCCGAAGGAGCTTAAGAGCTACAAGCGGGGGAAGGACTTCTTCTGGGTGAGCAACGACAGCCCATCGGGGCTCGTCAGTATATGTATGTACAGCTACCCCTACGAGGGACCTGAGATATTCAACAAGCGATACCTCCTGCACAAGCGGGACTCCGTGATGCAGAAGAACCTGCCCGGAAGGGAGCCTGACATGTATATGCAGACAGACACCCTTTACACCGACGTGAAGCCCATCGTCGTGCACCACGCCTACGCTATGGAGGCACGAGGGCTCTGGTATATGCGCAACGACGCTATGGGCGGACCCTTCGTGAGCCACTCAAGGGTGGACACGAAGAACAACCGCCTCATCACCGTGGAGGGCTTCGTCTACGCTCCCGAGAAGATGAAGCGGGGACTGATGCACCGTATGGAAGGGGCGCTCTACACCCTGCTCCTGCCCGAGGAACAGGAGACGGAGCAGGAGGCGGGCATCGAGGAGGAGAACAAAGAAGCAACCAAATAACACTCTTATATGGACAACAAAATACGCATGGCTATCACGCAAGGGGACACCAACGGCATCGGCTACGAGGTGATACTGAAGACCTTCGGCACGCCCACTATGCTGGAGCTTTGCACCCCCATCGTCTACGGCAACCCACGCATAGCCTCCTACCACCGCAAGTCGTGCGGGCTTGAGACTGACTTCCTGAACATACAGAACGCCGAGGAGGCTAAGGCGGGAGAGCTTAACCTGCTGGTGCTCGACGAGGCGGAAGTGCCTGTCAACCTCGGCAAGGAGACGCCCACGGCAGCCGCACAGGCTTTCAGCTCCTTGCAGCGAGCCTTGGCGGACTGGAAGGAGGGCAAGGTGGACGTGCTGGTGACAGCCCCCATCAACAAGCACTCAATGCAGGGCGAGGAGTTCCACTTCCCAGGGCATACGGAGTACCTTGAGGCAGAAGTCGGTGAGGGGGCAAAGGCTCTTATGATACTGCTCAACTCAAGCCTGCGTGTCGCCCTCGTCACCACCCACCTACCCGTCTCGCAGATAGCCCCTGCCATCACCTCTGAGCTAATAGTGGAGAAGGTGAGCGTCTTCGACCAGTCGCTTAAACGGGACTTCGGCATAGAGAAGCCTCGCATTGCGGTGCTTAGCCTCAACCCTCACGCAGGGGACGGCGGCACTCTCGGCACTGAGGAGCAGGACATCATCACGCCCGCCCTTGAGAAGGCTCACACGGAGCTTGGCATCAACGCCTTCGGCCCGTACGCTGCCGACGGCTTCTTCGGCACGAGGGCTTACGAGCAGTTCGACGGCATCCTCGCCATGTACCACGACCAAGGGCTTGCCCCCTTCAAGGCTCTTGCTATGAGCGACGGGGTTAACTTCACCGCAGGGCTGCCCCTCGTGCGCACCAGCCCCGACCACGGCACCGCCTACGACATTGTGGGCAAGGGCGTGGCGGACGAGACCTCCTTCCGCCAAGCCGTCTACACAGCCCTCGACATCTTCCGCAACCGCCTCCGCTACGACGAGGCTCGGGAGAACCCCCTGCCCAAGCTCTTCCGCGAGCGGAGGGAGGACGAGCGTCGCCCACGCCGTGAGCCCTTCTCCGCCGCCATCAAGCAGCCTGCGGACGAGACCCCCGAGCCAATGGACACGGACGAGTGAACCCGAAGTACCGCAACATCTTCCTCCTGATAGGTGTCATCGCCATCGTGGTGATGCTCCTCACCCTCGACATGTCGTGGGCTGAGCTGCTCGCCAACGTCAGGCGTGCGGGCATCTGGCTGCCAGCCGTCATCGTGCTGTGGATACCCATCTATATGATGAACGCCCACGCCTGGAGGGTCATCCTCTGCGACGGGGCAACAGCGAGGGTGGGCTACTGGCGGATGCTCAAGTACACCATCTCAGGCTACGCCCTCAACTACGTCACGCCCGTGGGGCTGCTGGGGGGAGAGCCTTACCGCATCATGGAGCTAAGCGCCTACGTGGGGGCGACGAGGGCGACGAGCAGCGTCATCCTCTACTCCATGACCCACATCTTCTCCCACTTCTGCTTCTGGGCGTTCAGCCTCTGCCTCTTCGTGGCCTTGCGCTTCAGCTCCATCAACGCCCTCACTGGCTCGTTGCTCCTCGTCATAGCCCTCTTCTGCTTCCTCGGCATATACTTCTTCCTTAAGGGCTACCGCAACGGACTCGCCATGCGCACCCTGCGCCTGCTCTCCCACCTCCCCTTCCTTGGCAAGCGCATACGCCTCTTCGCCGAGACGCACGAGGAGGGAGTGCTGGGCGTGGACAGGCAGATAGCCGCCCTTCACAGGCAGCGACCACGCACGTTCCTGCTTAGCCTCACGCTGGAGTTCCTTGCGAGGCTGCTCGGCTGCGTGGAGATTATGTTCATCCTCTTCGTCTTCACCACGAGGGTCTCCTTCTGGGACTGCGTCCTGATACAGGCGTTCCAGACGCTCTTCGCCAACCTGCTCTTCTTCGTGCCTATGCAGATGGGCACGAGGGAGGGCGGTCTCGCCCTCATCACCGACTGCCTGCGCCTCCGAGCCTCCTACGGGGTGCTCACGGGCCTCATCACGCGCCTCAGGGAGCTCGTGTGGATAGCCATAGGGCTGCTGCTCATAAGGGTGGGCAACCGGCGGGGCGAAGGCAATATTTCCTGCGAAGATAGTGCTACGATAAAGGAAAAGCACTAACTTCGCGCTGTTCCTCGGAGGAGGAGCTTGAGAGTTGACAGCCGAAGGAGAGATGGTAGAGTGGTCGATTACAACGGTCTTGAAAACCGTCGAGCCGAGAGGCTCCGGGGGTTCGAATCCCTCTCTCTCCGCAATGCTGACGAAGGAAGGAGCGCCAAGGAGGCGCTCCTTTTTTCGTGCCTATACTTGAAGCTCCCTTTATACCTAAGATGCTTTACCCCAGTCACTGAGTGGGGTCTACCCCAGTCAATGAGTGGAGTCTACCCCAGTCAATGAGTGGAGTCTACACCAGTCAATGAGTGGGGTCTACCCCAGTCACTGAGTAGCGTCTACCCCAGTCACTGAGTGGGGTGCAGCCGTTTGCCTTAGGCTTAGGCGGACATAAACGAGACGACCGCACTCACTTGGTCGTGTGGGTGCGGTCGCCTCGGTAAGGGTTAGTGTGTCGCCTACTTGGCTGTGAAGCTGAGCACGCTGCTTGTGCCTGTGGCGGAGGAGCCGAGGTACAGCCCGTGGAAGGCTGTCGTGGCGTCGGTCGGCTCGGTGGTGCTGTACTTGATGGTGTACGTGCTGCCGCTTGTCATCCCCGTGGCTGTGAAGAGGCTGAGGCTGCTCGAACAGCTTGCGTTGAAGGAGAACGTTACGAGGTTGTTGCCCGACGAGTCGGCGAGGGTGTAGAAGCGCCCCGCCTGGTAGCTGACGGAGCTGGTGACGAAGGCGTAGCCCTGGGCAGCGTTGCTGATGGTGGCGGACGATGTGCTTTGCCTGCCTCCAGCGGTGATGGCAATGCCTGTGCCCGTTATCTGTATGTTGGAGGGCGTGTCGCAGTCGGCTCCCTCCTCGGGGCTTCCCTTGGTTGAGTAGGCGAAGAGCGCACCGTCGCCTATGGTGATGCCGCCTTTCTTGCCAGCGTTGGAGTCCACCCCGTCATTGCCATTGCTGTAGCAGACCATCACGCCCCCCTCGAAGTAGATGCAGCCCGAGGCGTTGACGCAGTCGTCGTAGCACTTAAGGTAGTGCTGCCCGCCCTCGATGTAGATAGCTTGCTTGCTCTCCAGCCCCTCAGCCCCGTCCTGCGAGGTGCTTATCTCCATCGTGCCGCCCCACACGTAGGCGTTGCCAAGAGCCTTGATGGCCTTGGCTGCCGTGCCGCTGCTGTCGTCTCCTCCCATTCCGCCCATTGGGTTGCCCGTTGAGGAGGACGTGCTGATGCGGCTGCCCGTGGTGGTGATGGTGAGCTGCGGTCCCGTGCCGTCCGCCTCGTTGCCTATGGTGAGCTGCCCGTCGCACTTCACGCCCTTCGCCCCCGAGCCTGTGGTGGAGAGGGTGAGGGTGCCTCGGAGGAGCGAGAGGTTGCCGTCGGTCTTAAGGCAAGTGGGTGCGACGGTCTCGGAGGAACTGCCGCCGCTGGTCGAGCTTATGGTGTAAGAGGAGTAGGTGGAGGTCTGGTCTGAGATGCTGTAGGTGCGGGTAGAGCCGCTCGTGGAGTAGCTTGAGGAGATGACGTAGAAGTAAGGGCTGCCGTTCGAGGGGCCAGTGAAGGTGCCGCTCCTGATGCTGAACGTCTGCCTGCTTCCCATACTCTGATAGTTGTCGCTTGCGAAGTAGTACGTGCCGCTGTCCGCTTGCCCGAAGTCGTAGACATAGAAGGTCTTCGAGGCGTTGCCGCTCCTTAGGGTAACCGTTGAGGTGAGCTGCGCCACCTTAGTGCCGCTGGAGGTGTAGAGGTAGACGTTGCCCCAAGCCTGCGAGCCTGAGCCTCCTCCCCCGAAGCCTCCGCCTCCCCCGCCCAGCGAGCTTCTCGGCACGTTGCCCTACACCTTGTACGAGCCCTCCAGCGTGCCGCCGCCCGAGGTCTTGCTCTCATCCAGCAGCTCGCCAATGCCAGTGCAGCTGACGGAGAGGGTAAGGGAAGCGTCATCCTCGCTAATCGTAACGTCCCCGTCCGCGCTTATGCCCTTGCCAGCGTCGGCGGAGTTAGAGACGTTTATCTCCCCGCCCGTTATGCTAACGTCAGCGTCCGCCTTGATGGCTGTGGTGTAGCTCGCCTCGCCGTCCTCCACGAGGTACGAGCCGCTTTGGGTAACACTCAGCGTTCCGCCTTCGATGCTTACGCTCTGCTTGCTCTTAAGCCCCTTGTCAGCGCTGCCAGTGGTGCGCAGGGTGATGTCCCCGCCCATGATGTGCAGTGTGGAGTCGCTCTTAAGGGCGGCGCAGTCGTCGGAGAAGACGCTGATGTCCAGCGTGCCTCCCTTGATGATTATCTTGCCGTCGTCCTCCGAGCCGTCCTCCTCCATCTCCGCCTGTATGCCGTCGCCTCCCACGCCCGAGACTGTTATCGTGCCGCCGTTCACCTGCACGTACTGCCCTGCGTGAATGCCGTCGTTGGCGGCTGAGGTCACGGTTATGCTGCCTGCTGTCTTCTTCACGAGCAGATACTCCTTGGAGCTGAGGGCGTGCTTCACGTTGCCCTTGAGGCTGAGCGAGCCGCCTCCGCTTATCTCCAAGTGGCCCTTGGTGTAGAGGGCTGCCTTCTGCCCTCCGTCCTCGCCTGCGTCCTCCAGCGTGTTCTCTGTGCCGTCCGCCAAGACGAGGGCGATGCGCTTGCCGTCCTTTATGTTGATAGCCTCCGCCGAGCTGCCCGTGAGGGTGAGCCCGTCCAAGAGGATGGTGGTCTTGTACGAGCCGTTGTAGACGAACGAGCCGCAGCCCGACGAGCCGCTTAGCACGAAGCACAGCTCACGGCTCGTGTCGCTGTTCGTCAGGCTCACGTCCGCCCCGTCTATCTCCACCTCGACGCAACTGGGCAAGGCGCTTACCTCAGCCTCCGAGCCGTTGTAGGTGACGAAGACCGTGTCCGCCTCCTCCGCCTCCTCTTCCCCGTAGCTGCGGAACGTTATGCTGTCCACCTCGCTAAGGCTGTAGATATCCTCCCCGACGCTAAGCGTTCCTCCCGAGTAAACAAGCTCCTCGCCCGAGGAGATGCCGTACTCGTGAGCCACGCCTGCCACCCACACCCAAAACTTTGTGGGAACGACTTCAGCTGCCACAAGCATAGCCGTGAGCGAAATCGCAAGCGAGAAGATAAGTCTTTTCATCACACCTTATATATTATATATGGTACGAACCAGCCGCGAAATTAGCCATAGCATAGCAGAAAAGGAAGCGGCGGAGAGACGTTTTTTAGGTAACAAAGCTTAAAAGAAGGCACAAAGGAGGGCTTAATGTTGCGCCGTAGTGATAAATGCCGTAATTTTAAGCCGCTAATCACTTAACTAACAAGCATAATGAGCCTGGACACCAGCGACCACTATTGTCTTATACTGGCCGGGGGCATCGGCAGCCGCCTCTGGCCAGTGAGCCGAAAGAGCATGCCTAAGCAGTTCCTCGACCTCTTCGGGGTGGGCAGGACACTGCTGCAACAAACCTACGACCGCTTCGCCCGCTTCCTGCCCGCAAACCACATCTACGTGAGCACTAACGTGGACTACCTGCCCCTCGTGTACGAGCAACTGCCGCAGATCGACGACGAGCACATCCTGGAAGAGCCGCTGCGAAGGGGCACACTCGCCTCGGCGGCGTGGGGGACGGTGGTGATAGCCAAGGCGAACCCCAAGGCAAGCGTCATACTCTCGCCCGCCGACCAGCTGATAAGGAACGAGGACGCCTTCGCCGACGACGTGCTGCACTCGCTCGACTTCGTGAGCCGGCAGGACAGCCTCGTGGTGATGGGCGTGCAGCCCACCAGGGCGGAGACCGACTACGGATACATCCAGCTGGGCGACGACGTGACGGAGGGCGACTTCTACAAGGTGAAGAGCTTCACCGAGAAGCCTGAGCTTCGCTTCGCACAAATGTTCAAGGACGACGGGGGCTTCCTCTGGAACACGGGGCTCTTCGCCTTCAACATCAAGGTTATGCTCACGACCATCTACCGCCTCGTGCCTGAGTATCAGCTGGAGATACCCAAGATGATGGCGGACGCTGAGACAGCTGACCCGAAGTTCCTGCCCGAGTTCTTCAGCGTGCTGCCCAACCTCAGCATAGACCTCGGCATAATGGAGCGCAGCGACGACGTGTTCGTGCATAAGTGCCACTTCGGCTGGGCTGACCTCGGCACGTGGGCAACACTGAAGGTGGGGGCGGACAAGGAGGGCAACGTCTCGCTCAACACTCCCGCCTTGCTGCACCAGTGCAAGGGAAACGTGATAAGCCTGCCCAAGGGGCGCATCGCCATAGTGGAGGGGCTGGAGGACTTCCTCGTAGCCGAGCAGGGCGACGTGCTGCTGGTTTGCCCCAAGAGCCGAGCCACAGTGCGCCGACTGATGAACGAGGCGGAGCTGCAGATGGACGTGGAGTAAAGCCCGACGAGACGTTTAAGGTGTTAAGGGCTTAGCCTGGTTCAATCGACCAAAAGCGAGAGCAGAGCAAGCTCACTTGCTTTGCCGAGCGCCAGCGAACGGGAAGCTCGCCAAAAGGCAACGATTATCTTGCGAAGTGAGATCGCAGAATGCCAATGAAGTCGTCGGGAGACGATGCCCCACGACCGCGCATTCTTTTGCTAAAAGTCGCACCGACTTTTTTCCTCAACCGCACCGACTTTTTCTCCCGACCGCGCATTCTTTTGCTCCAAAACCACCGATGTTTTTCTCTCGACCGCGCATTCTTTTTCTCCCGACCGCGCCGAGACGATGGCATTGAGACGGAGCGAACCCCGAAGGGGTTCTACTATGATAGCCGTGGGCTGTAGCCCATGGTTGGTCGGCACGACCAAATGAGTGCCGAAGGCACTGCACATATTAGCCACAATGGCGAAAGGGCGAAAGGGCGAAAGGGCGAAAGGGCGAAAGGGCGAAAGGGCGAAAGGGCGAAGCAAGCGCACATTTGGGCTTGCTTCGCCCTGTAAGGCACAAAGCCATGCCTAAACCAAAGCCAGAGGAAAGAGAGATGTCGGGAGGCACAAATAAAGGAGCGCCCAGATAGCGGCGCTCCTTTACTATTATGGATGTATTCTCTTGCTAAAGCTTGCTGAAGGCAGCCAAGATTATGGATGTATTCCCTTGCTAAAGCTTGCTGAAGGCAGCAAGGATGCTGTCGGCTATAGCCTGCATCTCCTCGGGCGGCAGGGTGAGCTTCTTCTTCTGGAAGCTGAGGTCGCCCTCGCTCTGCATCGGCACGAGGTGTATGTGAGCGTGCGGCACCTCAAGCCCAAGCACCGCCTCTCCCACCTTGCGGCAGGGTATAGCCTGCTTGATGGCCATCGCCACGTGCTTGGCGAACACCTGCATCTGGGCAATCTCCTCGTCGCTTAGGTCGAAGAAGTAGTCCACCTCACGCTTAGGGATGACGAGCGTGTGACCCTTTACAAGCGGGTTGATGTCGAGGAAAGCGTAGAACTGCTCGCTCTCCGCGCACTTATAGCTGGGTATCTCCCCAGCCGCTATCTTGCTGAATATCGTCATGGCTCAGTCCTCGTACGTTATGCTCAGCACCTCCAGTTCTATCACACCCTGCGGCACCTTGATGGCTGCCACCTCGCCCACACGCTTGCCGAGCAAGCCCTTGGCGATGGGGGTGGCTACGCTTATCTTGCCCTCTCGCAGGTTAGCCTCCGTCTCGCTAACGATGGTGTACTTCATCTGCATCTTGTTGCGGACGTTGCGAAGAGCCACCGTGGAGAGTATCTGCACGGTGGACGTGTCGCGTGTCTTAGTGTCGATAATCTTAGCGTCGCGTATCGTCTGCTTCAGCAGTGCGATGCGTGTCTCCAACTTAGCCTGAGCCTCTTTGGCGGCATCGTACTCGGCGTTCTCGCTGAGGTCGCCCTTGTCCCTCGCCTCTGCTATGGCGGCACTTGCCGCTGGGCGGTCCTGACTCTCCATCTTCTGGAGCTCGGCCACGAGCTTGTCGTAGCCTTTCTGTGACATATAAGCCATATCTATCTATCCTTTTGTTTTGTTTTTCACATCATAAAAAGCAAGAATCCCAGCAGCTGACTGCCAGAACCCTAACCATCCAAGTCTGGTAAAAACCTCGTGGCAAAGGTAGAAACTATTTAGGCAAAGCCCAAACTTTCGCCCCACTTTTTGCCCTAAAGCAGCTTCTTCAGCTCCGTCTCAAGGTCGCCAAGCAGCTCCTGCCGCCCCACAAGGTCGCTGTTGCGGTCGATGAGAAACCACGTGGGCAACTGCTGAAGGGCGTAGATGCTCACGATGTCGTTGGCGGTGCCTTCCTTGTCCCAGACGCACACCCACGGCAGCTGGCGGCACATAGTCTTCCAGAAATGCTCGTCACCGTCAAGCGAGACTTGGTATATCTCAAGCCCCTGCGGGCTGTACTTGTTGTAAAGCTCCCTAAGCTGCATGGTGCGCTGCTGCGTGTCGGGCAGGCTGTAGGCTGTGAAGTCGAGCAAGACCACCTTGCCCTTCAGCTGGCTTAGGCGCTGCTCCACGCCGTTGATGTTGGGGAAAGCCATATCTATGATGCCAGTCTCCGTCACCTTCTCGTCGTCGAGGCTCACCTCGATGACCTTCTTGCGGGTGTTGGCGTGCCCGCGCAAGGCTATGTTGCGCAGGTTCTCTGCACGGGGGCTGCCCGGCCACCTGTCCATCCAAGCGTTGGCAATGGCGCTGAACCACGTCACGTCCGAGGCGTCGCTTACGGGGTTGAACACAAGGTTGCCGCCGTACATCTGAAACATAGCGAAGTAGGAGGAAGCCTGGTCGTAGCGGTTCTGTATGAAGTTCAGCTTCACGTCGTCCTTATACTCCTTGACCCTCGCGTCGGCAAGGCTCTCACGCTCGGCTATGGTCAGCGAGCGGTCGTCGAGGATGCGCTGGATGTCAAGCCCCAGCTCGTGAAGCTTAAGGGTGAGCAGGCGAATGGTGTCGCAGTTGCCGCTGCCCTCCACCGTATAGTCAAGCGCCATCGTGGGCAAGGAGGCAAGCACGCTGACGGTCTCAGTGCTGTCGATGGAGAGGTTTATCAGCTGGTCGCCAATGCGCAGGCGGTAGAACTCAGGGTTGGAAGGGCGTGAAGAAGAGAAGGAGAAGCTGCCGTCCTTGCCCAGCTTCACGGAGTCGAGCGGCACAATGCCTTGGTCGAAGGTGAGGTGCTCAAGGTAGAGGACAGTGTCCTTAGCGTCGGTTATCCGCCCCTCTATGCGGAACTTCCCCGCCCCTTTATGGCAGGCGCAGAGCGAGAGCAAGAGGGCAAGGCTCAGGAGAGTATGGCGTTTCATAGCAGAGGCAAAGGTACGAAAAAGGAGCGAGCGAGCAAGTTTATCCGTGGAACATTGGGCGTTACGGTATCTTTTATATAACTTTGCACCGCTTTTCGAGCAAGGAATGCTGACAAGATATACACAGATACACCAATTTACTTATTTAGATGAACGTAATTACGAAGACAGTCGAATTGCCTGATGGTCGCACCATCAGCATCGAGACCGGGAAACTGGCGAAACAAGCCGATGGAGCCGTTGTTCTTAGACTGAACAACACCGTGCTACTGGCCACCGTTTGCGCCGCCCAAGATGCCGTTCCCGGAACAGATTTCATGCCTCTACAGGTGGAGTACAGAGAGAAATACAGCGCAGCGGGTCGCTTCCCGGGCGGCTTCACCAAGCGCGAGGGCAGGGCTAACGACGACGAGATACTCGTCTGCCGCCTTGTTGACCGCGCCTTGCGCCCGCTCTTCCCCAGCAACTATCACGCCGAGGTATATGTGAACGTTATCCTCTTCTCCGCCGACGGGCAGGACATGCCCGACGCCCTGGCAGGCTTCGCCGCCTCAGCGGCTCTGGCTGTTAGCGACATCCCCTTCGAGGGGCCAATCTCCGAGGTGCGAGTGGCACGTGTGGCAGGAGAGTATGTCATCAACCCCACCTTCGAGCAGCTTAAGCAAGCCGACATGGACCTTATGGTGGGAGCCACGGAGGAGAACATAATGATGGTGGAGGGCGAGATGAAGGAGGTGAGCGAGCAGGACTTGCTCGGAGCCTTGAAGGCAGCCCACGAAGCCATTAAGCCTATGTGCCGCCTGCAAAAGGAGCTCTCGAAGGAGCTGGGCAAGGACGTGAAGCGTGAGTACTGCCACGAGGTGAACGACGAGGACTTGCGCAAGCAGGTGAACGCTGAGTGCTACCAGCCCGCCTACGACGTGACGAAGCAGGCGCTTGAGAAGCACCAGAGGGCAGCCGCCTTCGAGAAGATAAGAGAGGACTTCAAGGCTCGCTACGCCGAGGCTCACGCCGGCATGACCGCCGAGGAGCTGGAGGAGAAGAACGGGCTTGTGGACAGGTATTACCAGGACGTGGAGCGTGACGCTATGCGCCGCTGCGTGCTCGACGAGGGCATACGCCTCGACGGGCGCAAGACCACTGACATACGCCCCATCTGGTGCGAGGTCTCACCGCTGCCCATGCCTCACGGCAGCGCCATCTTCACCCGGGGAGAGACGCAGTCCCTCTCCACCACCACGCTCGGCACGAAGCTCGACGAGAAGCTCGTTGACGACGTGCTCGACAAGAGCTACCAGAAGTTCCTGCTCCACTACAACTTCCCCCCCTTCTCCACTGGCGAGGCCAAGGCACAGCGTGGCGTGGGCAGGCGTGAGATAGGACACGGTCACCTGGCGTGGCGAGGCTTGAAGGGGCAGATACCAGAGGAGTTCCCCTACACGATACGAGTGGTGTCCGACATCCTTGAGAGCAACGGCTCAAGCTCGATGGCTACGGTCTGCGCAGGCTGCCTCTCGCTTATGGACGCGGGCGTGCCTCTGAAGAGCCCCGTCAGCGGCATAGCGATGGGCTTGATAAAGAACCCGGGAGAGGAGAAGTACGCAGTGCTTAGCGACATACTTGGCGACGAGGACCACCTGGGCGACATGGACTTTAAGACCACAGGCACGCCCAAGGGCTTGACGGCTACGCAGATGGACATCAAGTGCGACGGCCTCTCGTTCGAGATACTTGAGAAAGCCCTGATGCAGGCGAAGGCGGGGCGTGAGCACATCCTCGGGGAGATGCTCAAGGTGCTCGCCGAGCCTCGCCCAGAGCTCAAGCCGCAAGTGCCACGCATCGAGCAGCTCGTCATCCCCAAGGAGTTCATAGGCGCTGTCATAGGCCCGGGCGGCAAGATAATACAGGCAATGCAGGAGGAGACGGGAGCCACGATAGCCATCGACGAGGAAGACGGCGTGGGCAAGGTGCAAGTGAGCGGTCCGAACAAGGAGTCGATAGAGGAGGCTATACGCAAGATACGCGCCATCGTCGCCCTGCCCGAGGTGGGAGAGGTGTACGAGGGCACGGTGCGCAGCATAATGCCTTACGGCTGCTTCGTGGAGTTTATGCCCGGCAGGGACGGCTTGCTGCACATCAGCGAGATAGACTGGAGGCGGCTTGAGACCGTCGAGGAGGCGGGCATCAAGGAGGGCGACACGCTCCGCGTGAAGCTTATGGAGATTGACCCGAAGACGGGCAAGTACAAGCTCTCACGACGGGCCTTGATAGAGAAGCCCGAGGGCTACGCCGAGCGCGAGCGCAGGCAGAGGCCCGAGCGCCGTCCCCGCCCTGAGCGCCGCCCAAGGCCCGAGCGGGAGAAGTAAGGCACACCTTATTATATTGCGTGACGACAAGCCCCTGCCCTTCGTGGCGGGGGCTTGCTGTTTGCCGTCAAGCCTGTTATATAGGCTTCGAAGTGCCCCTATAGGGGTTACCTTCACGCCCCTTATACAGGGACCGTGAAAGGTACTATACAGGGACCGTACACCTGCTTGTTAGCACCTCAATTGACCTGCTTGTTAGCACCTCAATTGACCTGCT
>JAJPYQ010000058.1 GCA_021204865.1 Prevotellaceae bacterium
AGACTGTAAATCTGCTGGCTTTCGCCTACGGTGGTTCGAATCCATCACCACCCACACTTATTGCGGAAATAGCTCAGTTGGCAGAGCACGACCTTGCCAAGGTCGGGGTCGCGGGTTCAAGTCCCGTTTTCCGCTCACGGAACAAAACGCTGGAGGGTGTGTTAGTTCAGCTGGTTAGAATACATGCCTGTCACGCATGGGGTCACGGGTTCGAGTCCCGTACACACCGCACTCCTTCAGCCGTCATTTCCGACTTTCGTTGGAGGGTGTGTTAGTTCAGCTGGTTAGAATACATGCCTGTCACGCATGGGGTCACGGGTTCGAGTCCCGTACACACCGCACTCCTTAAGCTTTCTTACATACTTGTTGATTCCGCTCTTGTGAGGTAGTCGAACAGCTCCGCCGGGATTGGGTCTTTGAGCAGCACAGTCTTGTCGCTGCCGAGCAGGTAAATGACGGGCATCGCAGGCAGGTCGTAGATAGCCTTGTCCACAATTTCCGAAGCGTCTATGCCCACAGTCCACTTTTCGGGCATAGACATTTTCGTCTCGTCCCACAGCTCTTGGTTGCCTTCCGTGTAGACTGCGAGCACCGACAAGCTTCCCTCTTCAATCATCTTGCCGAGCAAGGGGTTCTTGTCCAGCTCGTCAAGCGTCTCCGAGCAGTGCGGGCAGGCGGGGTCGTAGAACACGAGCAAGAGCATCGCCGCGGTGTTCTCGTAGAGAGAAGCCTTATCGCCCTCCCTCGTGACGTACGAGAAGTCCGCCGCCTGCGTGCCTTGCCGGTTCTTTTTCGCTGTGGAGAGAAGGCTCTCGGGGCGCAGTCTTTCCGTCTCCGTCACGCTGCCAATCGAGAGATATTGTTCGAGGAAGAGGATGAAAAGCTCCTCGTTGCGCATCGGCGAGCCAGCGTCTCCGAGGTATTTCTCCGCATAATCAGCGAGCAGATGAAGGAAGGGCGGGTTGGGGGCGGCACGCTCGAGGAGGTATCCCATCGAATGTTCGCCCGCCTCGACGGTGGCGTGAGGGAAAAGGGACAAGAAGTTTACGAAGTTAAGCTCCACGAACATCGAGTCAGTGCCCAGCGTCGTGTCGCTGAAGTCAAGGGCGTCCCAGAAATGCTCCATAATGAAGGCTGCCCTCTCGTGCGGTTGCGTTAGCTCACTGGGCACTGCAGGCAAGGGCAGCTCCAGCGAGCTTTCCTGCGCCTGCGCCTCGGCCTGCGGGAGCAAGGCGAGCAACAGTGCGGAAATAATAAGGATACTTTTCTTCATTCCAAGCAGGTTTCGGTGGCAAAGGTAGAGAAAAAGCGGGGAAAAGCGGCAAGAGCCAGGGGCTTTTGCTCAGGGTTCTTGTTCCATTTCCTTAATGAAGTTATTGTAGCCATTGACTATCCGCCCTATTTGTCACGAATAAACCCAGAAGGGGTTCAACTATGATAGCCGCTTGCCTTTAGGCTGGCGGTTAACGGAGCGCCACGAAGAGAGTGCCGAAGGTACTCTCTATCAGCACCCTATCTCCGCGGAGAATGGAGAGTACCTTCGGCACTCAAATGGGGCGATGCTCCATACCGAGGGTTGCAACCCTCGGCTATCATAGTTGAACACCTTCGGGGTTCTTTGTGGATGACAACGAACCGATTTAGGACTGCCATGTAATGTAGGGCATCATAGTGCCACAGAGGAAAGCGTTTTCTGCACGTAGCTTCCCGGAGATGTATTCAGCGTACTCGTCAGTGTCACCGTTTTCTCTCAGGATGTCTCCAACAGACATTTCCTTATCGTACGCAGTGTTTTGCCAAGCGAGACCGTGAGACAATTCTGTAAGTTCACTTAAAGATAGATCCTTACATATATTGATGCCGAAGTCGAGACACTCAATATCAGTGTCAGAGAGGTAGTCTTTGTCGCACTTCTTGTCGGGAGCGATAATATATTTATTAACGAAATGGAAGTATCCTTGCAGGGGTGCGCTGGCATATGCGAAGAAACTGTCTCCCCTTATAGCACGGAAAATGTCGCTTGTATTCGACGGCACTGGCCCATACTGCAAAGCACGGTAGAAATCTCCCGTGATGCTTCTACCATATTTACACAGATGTTCCCTGTCGGCAAAGTACAAAGTCTTGAAGATCTTGTGCATATCCGCCTTTCCTCCAGCCTTTTCTGTTATGTATAAGACGGCGTTAAGGGTGACATCTTTGTTGAAGAGTGATATAAGAAACATATTATTTTCGGCTACAAAGTTATGGAAAAGATAGAAAAAGCAGCAAGAACCCAGCTCAAAAGTGCTGGGTTCCTGCTCTTTTTCCTTAAGAGATTTATTGCGTTTGTCGCAGAGTTTTCACTTAGACGGGAAGGGGACGACGTTCATATATTTGTCCACGAGCATGCCGTCCTGCACCTTCGGGGCCGCCTTCCCGCTGTGTTTTATGCGGAACCTAATGGTCATCAGCTCAACGTCGCCCTCGGTGTACGGCTCTTCCCCAAGGTTCACGAAAGTCGGGTAGAGGGCTTTCTGCCCGTTCGAGTGCAGGCGGTCGTAAGTCATATTCTGCATTTGGCTCACAGACATCGGCTCGACAGACAAATACTCGTAGTCATCCGTGTTATAAGGCACACAAAGACTGATGCCGTTAACGCTTACCAGCCCCTCGCCTCGCAGCACGAGGTGAAGCTCGTCGCCAACTTTCTCGGTCTCCACGGAGACATTTCCAGCCACATTCGGCACGAGCCTCGAACTTATGCCGCTCTCCAGCTCCGTCGCCACGGCTGATATGTCGTACACGTCTATCAGTCCGTTCTCGTTCAGGTCGCCTTTCGAGATGTAGCCCTCATAGTCGCTGTCGCCCTTGCGCAAGCCAGTGTAATTCATATAAGAAGTGAGGTCGTTCTCGTCGATGCGCCCGTCCTGATTGATGTCCCCGGGGATGTACCACTCGCTGCCAGGCACACGGAAGACGTAGAGCTGCTGCCCGCTTCCGAAGCCTCCCACACCGTCCGTCACGTGCAGGCGCAGGTATCGGGCAGTGGGCTTGCTGTCGAAGAGCATCTCCTTCGCCTCCCCATTGCGCTCCCAGTCGAAGTCGCCAAGGCTCGTCCAGTTGTTCCTGTCGAGACTGTACTCAACGCTGCCCCCGAGGAGCGTGCCGTTCCCCGCGTCAGGCCGTGGGAGATACTGCAACTTGTCGAGAACATTCACGCTGCGAAGGTCAACGATAAGGTCGAAAGGCACTGCGTGCGCCTGCCAAAGCGTGTGCCAAGTGGTCGTCTCGTCGAAGTCGAAGAAGTGGTTGATGCCCTGCCCCCGCTGGTTAGAGCAGTTAGTCTCGCCCCTAATTCCGTGTATTGCGAACTGCAAGGGGTCGGCTGTCGTGGTGGCGTTGAGCGGAAGCCACTGGCTCTGCCCGTCCTTGTTCACCGAGCGAAGCTGGAGAGTGTAGTTGGTCTCGGGCGTGAGGTTCTCTAACGTGTACGAGGCTTGCTTGATGTTGCTGTACGTCTGCCCTTGGAAAGAAATCTCGTAGTAGTCGGCGTTCGGCTGCAAGGTCCATCGGGGCGTTATCGTGTAGGCTGCCACGCTGTCCGCCTTGCCCTCGGGCATAGGCAGAGCGCCCGTGTGAATGAGCGCCTTGGAGGGGTCGCCGAGAGTAATGCAGTCGGCATAGAGTTGCAAGGCGTTCTCCTGCACGTTCGTCTCGGCTACGTTCACCATCAGAGCCGTCATGTCGATATGCTCCACGCTGCCTTTGCCGAAATAGTAGGAGTTAGGCGTGCGCTTCCACGAAGAGTAGTCGTCCACTCTCGTCAGGGCAAGCTTCTTTCCGTTGCATTTAACGGACAGATGCTTAGGCTCGCTCTCGCAGTAAATCCGCAGCTGTGTGGATTTTCTCGGCTCGTAACCCTCGTAAGAGCCTTTGGCGGGCAGCACCTGCACCGTAAGTCTTCCCGCCTTGTCGAGGGCTTGCGAGACGTAGGTCGTCACACACTCTCCGCCGAGGTAAGCCTGCGTCCTTCCGTCGTCGTCGTATTCGGTGAACGTGAAGTTGCCTGTCGCTGGGTAAAAGTCGTAGCAGCGAAGGTGCGGGTTCGCCTCGCTCGGGTTGTTTGTCGGCTTATGAGTTGGGATGATAGCGCCCTGCTTAATGAATACAGGCAGCTTCCACAAGGGAGCGTCGAAGTCATTGATTATGCGCCCTCCCGCATACACATCGCCCGTGAAGTAGTCAATCCAGTTGCCCTCAGGCAGGTAGATGCCGTCCCTTACGTCGTCAAGCTCCGTGGGACGTGTCGCTTTGTAGATTGGGGCGACAAGTATGCTCGGCCCGTACATGAACTGATACTGCGTGCCCGTGCCGAGGGTAAAGTCGTTCTCGTCCTCAAGGAACATAGCCCTTATCATGGGCTTCCCTGCGACCGCCTCGTGGGCGATGCTGTAAGTGTAAGGCAGGAGGCGGCTCTTGAGCTTAAGGTACCAGCGGTTGATGCTTGTGGCTGGCTCGCCAAGGGCTTGCGGATACTTCGGGTTAGACCCCCATCCGTCCATGTTAAGCTGCATTGGAGAGAAGGCTTTCCATTGGAAGTCGCGCACATTAACCGCCATGTTCCTGCCTCCGAATATGCCGTCCATGTCGCTTGTTATGTTAGGCTGTCCGCTAAGACCGCTCCCGATGTAGGTCGGGATGTGGAAGCGAATGTACTCCCACTCGCCGCCTGTCTGGTCACCGCTCCATATACCCGCGTAGCGTTGTGTGCCTGCCCAGCCGTCGAGAGATATGATGAAGGGGCGTGCGTTGTCGCCGTAATATGGCATAATCTCTGCAACGTCAGCCACGCCGTTCAGCCCGAACGAGTAGCCAGCTCCCACCCAAGCCACGTCGGTCTTCAGCACTCGCACGCCAGCGTCCCGCACCTCTTTCACAATATCTCGCTGGAGGAGAGCCTCAACTCCCTCTTTCGGGTGCAGGTCGCTCTGCGTCCAAAGGCCTATCTCCACGCCTTTCGAGCGTGCATAGTCGCCAAACTCTCTGAGATTTTGTATGTTACCGTCCAAGGTTTCCGTCTGCCCGTAGCCCGCTCCGTAGCCGTCGTTAGGCAAGAACCAGCCCAGAGGCATATCGTTCTGCTGGTAGCGGTCGATGGCGGCACGTGCAGAGAACTGGTAATTGTCAAGCTCTCCATTAAGGCTTTCCTTAATGCCACCGTTGTCCGTCTGGCTTTCGCTGTAGGTCTTTCCGTCCTCAAATTCCATCGAGCCAAGGTCGTTAGGGAGCCAGTAGTCACGGTTATATGCGTTAAGATGCCCTTCGTAGAAGCCGAACTTAGGCAGAAGCACGGGGTTGCCCGTCAGTTGATAGAAATCGTTCAGCAGGGCAACGCAGCCCATGTCGAACATAAAGAAGTAGTCGAGATAGTCTGTCTCGTGCGTCAAGACGGTGGTTCCTGGCTCGGTAGCCCCGAAGTCGTATCTTCCGGGTCGGAACGTGTAAGCCATCACTCCGTAGCCTCCCGTGCTCCAGAAGAAAGGGCATGGGCTCGCGACACCGCCATCGACCCAATTATTCGTGTTTTCTATCGCTATTATCTTGCCGCGGTGGCTGAAGCGCCCGTTCTGCACACCGCCTCCGAAGAAGTAGTCCGTCTCGCTTTGGCTCAGCTTGAGGGTCGTCTTTCCACGCTGGAACTCGGGGGCGGATATGCTGAGCTTGCGCCCATCCTTGCGGCTCACCTCCAAAGCTCCCGTCGTCGTGTCCACCGTAAGCGTCAACAGATTGGTTCCAAACTCGTTGCCCTGCACATTAACGCTCACGTCTCTGCGGGGATTATCAACCAAGATGTTAGCCTCAGGCCGTGCCTCGGGAGGGCGCACCATGCCTCCCTGCGGGTCGAGGAACAGGCGGAAGATGCTGGGCCCGTAGAAGTCGATGTACATACGATTGCCGTCCTGTAGCGTCACCTCCACCGTTGTAGGATTAAGTTTCTCGACTGATGAAGCGGCGAGAGCAAGGGTGCAAAGCGGCATAACAAGCAGGAAAAAATATATTCTCTTCATGTTCTTAGGGGTGTTTATTGCTGTTTGAGGCACAAAGTTAACAAAGAAATCGAAGGGAAAAAACAAGTTCCGCGATACTTCACTTAATATAAATTTCATAACTTTGCCTTGCTTATACTACAATTGCTTAAGGGAATCACGATGGAAAGGAAGCGCTTTTTGAGAATTTCAGGCATTGTCCTGCTTGCGTTGATTATAGTTTGTGCCTTGGTTTTCCTTATTTGGAGGACTGTGAAGGCGGGAAGCGACAAGGAAATGATGCAGGAACTTCAGGAACTTGCCGAGCTGAACAAACGCGAGATGGAGAACGAATACGAGGACTTCGCACGCCAGTACAGAGAGCTCCAGACGCAAGTGACCAACGACTCGCTGGTGGCTCAGCTGGAGAAAGAGCAGAAGCGCGCCGAGGCTCTGCTTGAAGAGTTGCAGCGGACTAAGGACACGGACGCCGCCGAGATACTTCGACTGAAGAAGGAACTTACGACGCTGAGGGAGATACTGCGCAACTACATCATCCAGATTGACTCATTGAACAGCCTCAACCAAGAGCTGACGGCAGAGAACCAGAACCTGCGCCAGGAGAACGAGCAGGCGAACGAGCACATCAGCAACCTCACGTCTGAGCGGGAGACCCTTACAGGTAAAGTGGCGATAGCCGCACAGCTCGACGCAAGCAATATAAGCGCGATAGCCCTGAACAAGAAGGGGAAGGAGTGCAACAAGGCGAAGGATGCGAAGCGTTTCCAGATTTCCTTCAACATCGCCCGCAACGTGACGGCGCAGACTGGAATGAAGAGCATCTATGTGAACATAACAACTCCCACGGGCTCTGTGCTTACGCAAGGCGGGACCTTCCCGTACGAGAACCGCACACTGCACTACAGCATTCGCAAAGACATAGAGTACACGGGCGAACAATATTATGTTGTCGTCTACTGGGACGTTAACGAGACGCTCAGCGCAGGCGGCTATAGAGTGGATATCTTCGCAGACGGGCAGAACATAGGCAACTACTCCTTCTCGCTGCAATAACAAGAAAACCTTAAATACATTACCATGGAAGCAGTTTTCAGTTATATCATCGGGCTTGGCGCCGCGGTGATGATGCCTATTATCTTCACCATTCTCGGGGTTTGCATAGGCGTTAAGTTCAGCAAGGCACTGGGGAGCGGTCTTAAGGTTGGCGTGGGTTTCGTCGGATTGAGCGTGATAACGGGTCTCCTCACATCCAGTCTCGGTCCGGCCCTCAACGCTGTGGTTGACATCTATCACCTCAATCTTCAGGTCTTCGACATGGGGTGGCCTGCGGCAGCCTCAGTGGCTTACAACACAACGGTAGGCGCTTTCATCATCCCCGTCTGCCTTGGTGTGAACCTTGTCTTGCTGCTCTTACGCTGCACACGCACCGTGAACATCGACCTTTGGAACTATTGGCATTTCGCATTCATCGGGGCGGTGGTCTATTTCCTCTCCGACAAGGCAGGCTGGTCATTCCCCGTGGCTTGGGGATTCTTTGCGGCTATCATCTGCTATGTCATCACGCTTGCCTTGGCAGACCTTACTGCCAAGCGCTTCCAAGAGTTCTATCCCGGGATGGAAGGCATAAGCATTCCGCAGCCCTTCTGCCAAGGTTTCACCCCCTTTGCCATCGTTATCGGCAAACTGCTGGACAAGATACCAGGCTTCGAGAAGCTTAATATAGATGCGGAGGGAATGAAGCGCAAGTTCGGGCTCTTCGGTGAGCCGCTCTTCCTTGGCGTGATAATCGGCATAGTCATAGGCTGCCTCGCTTGCAAGAACGGGCAGGAGTTGGTCGACAACATACCTGCCACCCTTGGGCTTGGCATAAAGATGGGAGCGGTGATGGAGCTGATACCACGCATAACCACGCTGTTCATCGAGGGACTTAAGCCTATAAGCGACGCTACGCGTGAGCTGATAGCCCGCAAGTTCGGCAAGGACGCTGAGCTTTACATAGGTATGTCGCCTGCCTTGGTCATTGGGCATCCCACCACCCTCATCGTTAGCCTCCTGCTTATGCCCCTCACGTTGGTTCTTGCCGTCGTGCTGCCCGGCAACCAGTTCCTGCCTTTGGCTTCGCTGGCGGGTATGTTCTACGTGTTCGTGATGATACTGCCTTACACACGGGGCAACGTGCTGAAGAGCCTGATAATAGGCTTGGTGCTTATGGTCATCGGGCTTTATTTCGTCACGCTTATGGCTGGCGACTTCACCAGTGCCGCCCACTCGGTGGCTATGGTTCACCCTGACGATGCGGCTGTTCAGGTGCCCGCTGGCTTCGACGCTGGCTCGCTCGACTTTGCCTCCTCGCCTTTCTCCACCGTTATTTACGTCTGCATCAAGTACCTTAAATATATAGGCGCTGCGGTGCTTACGGTTGGGGCTGTGGGCATACTGCTTTGGAACAGAAGAATGATAAAGAGATAAATGCACATTACCACTATGAAGAAACTGATGACCCTCGCTGCTCTTGCGCTTTGCTGCGCTGGAGCGATGGCGCAGCAGAACGTGTCGTTCCAGACTGCCTGCCACCCCGACGACGTTAAGCATTACGACACACAGACCATCCGTGACCGCTTCGTCATGGAGAAGGTTATGGCTCCCGACGAGATTAACCTTACCTACTCCCACTACGACCGCTTCATCTACGGCGGGGCTATGCCCGTGACGAAAGACCTTAAGCTGGAGACCTTCGACGAGCTGCGTGAGCCTTACTTCCTGCACAGCCGTGAGCTGGGCGTGATTAACTGCGGGCAGGGCGACGGCTCCGTCATCGTTGACGGCGTTGAGTACCCGCTCGGACCGAAGGAGGCGCTTTACGTAGGGCGTGGACACCTTGGCAAAGACCAGGAGAGCAACCAAGAGGTAGTCTTTCGCAGCAAAGACCCGAGCAACCCCGCCAAGTTCTACATCAACTCCGCCTGCGCCCACCAGCACTACAAGACGCAGTGGATTACCCTCGACGGCAGGAAGAACGGGAACATCCAGTCGCTCAAAGCCACTGTCCTCGGTCCGCTCGGCACGCTTGAGGAAAGCAACCAGCGCACCATCTACCAGCTCATCGTTAACACTTCACTGGAGGAGGGACCGTGCCAGCTGCAAATGGGGCTGACACAGCTCGAGCCTGGCAGCGTGTGGAACACTATGCCGCCACACACACACGGACGGCGCATCGAGGCTTACTACTACTTCAACCTTCCCGAGGGGCAGACCATCAGCCACGTTATGGGAGAGCCCGAGGAGACACGCATCGTCTGGCTGCACAACGAGCAAGCTATCATGTCCCCAGAGTGGAGCATACACGCAGCAAGCGCAACGTACTTCTACACGTTCATCTGGGGGATGGCGGGCGAGAACCTCGACTATAACGACAAGGACGTAATAGACATCACCACACTTCGATAGATGGGCAAGGGAAAGCTTGCCAAGTTCGCCGACATAGCCGCAAACCCCCTCGTGGTGGAGTGCGGCTATCGTCCTTCGCCCTCGCCCGAGCCCTTCGCCCTCAAGGGCAGGTGGTGCGAGAGCTTCTTCCACAACACGGGGCAGCTCGTGCTTGAGCTGGGCTGCGGCAGGGGCGAGTACACGGTAGGGCTGGCGAGGCTTCACCCCGAGAACAACTACATCGGCGTGGACATCAAGGGCGCACGTATGTGGACGGGAGCCGAGGAAGCCTTGCGGGAAGGCATGAGGAACGTCGGCTTCCTGCGCACTAACATAGACTTCATCCAGCACTTCTTCGCCCCCCGCGAGGTGAGCGAGATATGGCTCACCTTCTGCGACCCGCAGATGAAGAAGGCTACCAAGCGCCTCACCAGCTCCTTCTTCCTTGAGCGCTACCGCCGCTTCCTCGCCCCCCTCGGACTCGTTCACCTTAAGACCGACAGCCCGTTCCTCTTCACCTACACCAAGGAGATGCTCAGAGCCAACGGCATAGAGGCGCAGGTCTTCCACGACCTCTACGCTGACCAGAGCGAGGCGACACGGGAAGCCCGCTCAATACAGACCCACTACGAGCGGATGTGGCTCGACGAGGGCATCGCCATCAAGTACCTTCGCTTCCGCCTCCCCCACGAGGGTGCGCTCGAAGAGCCGGACGTGGAGATACCCCTCGACGAGTACCGCTCCTACAAGCGAGCCAAGCGAAGCGGCAGCGCAACCGGCAAGTAGGCTTCGCAACACCTGTATAGTACCCTTCGTGGTCCCTATATTACACCCGTCAAGGAACCCCTCGCAAGGGGTTCAATTGAACCCCTTGCGAGGGGTTCCGTCGAACCCATTGCGAGGGGTTGCCTGAAGGGTAGCGTATAGGCGTGACGAAGCCTCAACGTAGGCGCAACGACCCACAGCTAAGGGCGAGGGGCAAATAGGCGGCTAATCGTTTGGTTCGTCACCGAAATAAAGGTACTTTTGCACAGTTATGCGGATAGACATCATCACAGTGCTGCCCGAACTCCTCAGCGGCTTCCTCAACGAGAGCATCGTGGGGAGGGCGCAGAGGAAGGGGCTCGTGGAGATACACCTGCACAACCTGAGGGACTACACGCTGGACAAGTGGAGGCGCGTGGACGACTACCCCTTCGGCGGCTTCGCAGGGATGGTGATGCAGTGCGAGCCGATAGACCGCTGCATCTCGGCGCTTACTGAGCAAAGGCACTACGACGAGGTAATATACACCTCGCCCGACGGCGAGCGGTTCTCGCAGCCCCTTGCCAACGAGCTCAGCCTCCTCGAGAACATCATCATCCTCTGCGGGCATTACAAGGGCATCGACCAGCGCATCCGAGAGCACCTCATCACCCGAGAGATAAGCATCGGCGACTACGTGCTGACGGGCGGGGAGCTTGCGGCTGCCGTGATGGCGGACGCTGTGGTGCGCATCCTCCCCGGGGCGATAGGCGACGGGCAGAGCGCCCTCAGCGACTCGTTCCAGGACGGACTGCTGAGCGCCCCCGTCTACACACGCCCCGCCGAGTACAAGGGGTGGCGAGTGCCCGACATCCTGCTCTCGGGGCACGAGGCGAAGATTAAGGAGTGGGAACTGCAACAAAGCGTGGAGCGCACCCGCAGGCTGCGCCCCGACTTGCTGGAGACAACAAGAAGTGGAGATGGAAGCTGAGAATAAGCACCTTTACATCATAGCTGGCTGCAACGGGGCAGGCAAGACTACTGCCTCGTTCACCGTACTGCCCGAGATGCTGGACTGCCAAGAGTTCGTCAACGCCGACGAGATTGCCCGAGGCCTTTCGCCCTTCAACGCCGAGGGCGTGGCAATACAGGCGGGCAGGCTGATGATAGACCGCATAATGCTTCTGCTCCGAGAGGGCGTGACCTTCGCCTTCGAGACGACGCTCTCCACACGCTCCTACGTCAGCCTCGTGGAGAAGGCTCAGCGCCGTGGCTACTTCGTCACGCTCATCTTCTTCTCCCTCGCCTCGCCCGAGCAGGCTGCCAAGCGTGTCGCCAAGCGGGTAAGCCAAGGCGGGCACAGCATTCCCATCGACGTTATCTACCGGCGCTACGCCAGCGGCCTAAGGAACCTCTTCCAGATGTATATGGGCGTGGTGGACTACTGGGCGTTCTACGACAACAGCGACTGCCCCTCCCGCAAGATAGCCTACGGGACGAAGGGCAGCGAGCCGGTGATCGTTGAGCCAAGCATCTACAACAGCTTCAAGGAAAGATACGGCACGGAGCAATGAGCAAGCAGCAGGCCACGAGAACCAACCCCGACATCGAGGAGATGCAACGCCGCATAGACGAGGGCATAAGGCTTGCGCAGCGCCGACTGGTGCAGCAGGCTCTCCACGACGACCACACGCTGGTGGTGGTGCGCGACGGCAAGCTCAAGGAGCTGCGAGCCGACGAGATATGACTTACACAAGCAGGGCAACCGTAACAGAAGAAATGCTTGCCCCGAGCGTCGGCAGCGGCGACCTTCGGGTACTCTCAACGCCTTCCTTGGCAGCGCTTATGGAGAACGCCGCAATGCTCTGCGTGGCTGACATGCTCCCCGAAGGCAGCACAACGGTGGGCTCTCGCATAGAATGCTCCCACCTGCGCCCCACCCCCGAGGGAGAGGCAATTGAGGCGACAGCCACCCTCCAGGCAGTCGACGGCAGAAGGCTCACCTTCAATATCACCGCCTTCGACACGAAAGGAAAGATAGGCGAGGCTACGCACGTCCGCTGCATAGTCGACCGCCAGCGCTTCCTCGCCAAGCTCTCACATTAGCTCCCGCAGCCTTTCCTCCAACCTTTCGCAGGCTTTAGCCCAAGCTCCTGTAGGCTTTCGCCCGACTTCCCGCACGTCGTTCGGGTCGTTCCGCAATCAAAACCCCGAAGGGGTTACCCAATCGTAGCCAGTGGTTGAGCGTAGCGACACCCCCGGTATGGGACACCGCCCCATTATTGTGCCGAACGCTCGTGCAAGCGAGAGAAGAGGAACTAATAAGGCTAACTCCATGATCCGGGGGTGTCGCTACGCTCGCTAACGCGAGCAACTCGTTGTTTTCGGGAAAAACTCCGTTCTTCTGGCGGCTACGCAAATGCAGCCCCTTCGGGGCTT
Source organism: Prevotellaceae bacterium (assembly GCA_021204865.1). GTDB lineage: Bacteria > Bacteroidota > Bacteroidia > Bacteroidales > Bacteroidaceae > Physcousia. The sequence continues at coordinate 12,639 of JAJPYQ010000058.1, forward strand.
CGATAGCGAGACATCGGCAAAAACATAGCGAGACGCTGACAAAAACATAGCGACGTGTGAACCCAAACAAAGCGAGGAATTGGCATAAACATAGCGACGTGTTGACCAAAACATAGCGAGACGTTGACCTGCGACCGCATGCGCCTTTACTCTCGACCGTACTATTTGCCACCCAAACCCACAGCGGGGGTTTCATAAGAGTAGCTGAGGGTTGAGCGAAGCGATACCCTCGGAACACGTGCGCTCGTAGGTTGAGTGCCGGAGGTACTCAAAATCATCCACAAACGCAAGCGAACGGGTTGCCTTTGGCGAGGCTCGCTTCGCAAGCATTCCGTTGCCTTTTGGAGAGCTTCCAGCTCTCTTGGGCTCGGCAAACCGAGCAAGCTTGGCTTCTCCCGCTTGCTCGTGCGTTGAGTACCTCCGGCACTCAATAGGCGCATCGCACCTTACCGTGGGTTCCTGAAACACGGAGTGTTTCCCGATATTAACGATTGGTTTGCGAAAGCAAACCCACGGCTACTCGTATTGAACCCCCGCTGGGCGTTCTCCTTAACCGCACTATTCACCAGGCCACAACCGCTGCATCTTTTGCTCACGACCGCACCGACTTTTTCTCTCAACCGCACCGACTTTTTCTCTCAACCGCACCGACTTTTTCTCTCAACCGCGGCGGTCGTTTGAATCGCTTCGGGCGGTCGTTTGAATTGTTCTTGTGAAGAACTAAACTAAAAGACGGCAAAACCTGGCGGTTTATTTAGGTGAAGAGTACCGGGTTTGTGCGGAAAGATTAGGAATCACGTGCAGGGAACCTGCGAGGGGTGTTGGGCTACCTGGGTTCGAACCAAGACTAAGACGACCAAAATGTCTTGTGCTACCATTACACCATAGCCCAGTTTGATAAGCTGCCTTAACCCGCAGCGGAGGTTTTTCGGGCGCAAAGGTATAGCTTTCTCAGCAATGCTGCAAGAAAAGATTAGCCTTTTGTCAGTCGGCAGGCTTGAGGGCGGGGTCAGCCTCCTCTCTTATTCCGCCTTGGCAATCAGCAGGAAATACTTCTTCTTCCCCTGCTGTGCCAGCAGATATTTGCCGTCGAGGAGGTCAGAGACAGTGATGTTCTGAAGAGGGTCGCTGAGTTTCTGTTTGTTGATGCTCACGCCTCCGCCCTGTGTGAGCTTGCGCATCTCGCCCTTTGAGCTGAAGCAACTGGTGTGCAGAGCCAGCAGGTCGATGGCGGTTGTCCCCTCGCCTTCCAGCAGGCTTCGGCTTATCTCGAAGTGCGGCACACCTTGGAACACGTCAAGCAAAGTGTGTTCGTCAAGTTTCACAAGGCTCTCTTTCGTGGCTTTGCCAAAGAGAATGCCGCTCGCCTCTAACGCTATGTCAAGGTTTTCCTTGCCGTGAACCATCAAGGTCACCTCTTCCGCAAGCCTCTTTTGCAGCACTCGGCTGCCTGGGTCAAGGCGGTGCTGCTCGATGAGTTCGTTTACCGTCTGCTGGTCCAGCGAAGTAAATATCTTTATGTACCGCTCAGCGTCCTCGTCGGCAACGTTGAGCCAGAACTGGTAGAAAGCGTACGGACTGGTTCTCTCGCTGTCGAGCCAGATATTCCCCTGCTCAGTCTTTCCGAATTTCTTGCCGTCAGCCTTTGTGATAAGCGGGCAGACAAGGGCGTAGGCCTCGTTGTCAGCGCCAAGTTTTCTGCGTATAAGCTCCGTGCCAGTAGTGATGTTGCCCCACTGGTCGCTGCCGCCCATCTGCAATTTGCAGCCTTTGTGCTGGTAGAGGTAAAGGAAGTCGTAGCCCTGAAGCAGCTGGTAAGTGAACTCGGTGAACGACATTCCGTCCTGGAATTCCCCGTTGAGGCGGCGCTTCACGCTCTCCTTCGCCATCATATAATTAACCGTGATGCACTTCCCAATCTCACGGGCAAAGTCAAGAAAACTGAAGTCCTTCATCCAATCAAAGTTGTTCACCAGCTCCGCGGCGTTGGGAACACCGCTGTCAAAGTCGAGGAAGCGAGCCAACTGCTTCTTAATGCATGCCACGTTGTGCGCAAGGGTCTGCTCGTCGAGCAAGTTGCGCTCCTGACTTTTCCCGCTGGGGTCACCAATCATACCCGTTGCTCCGCCTATAAGGGCAAGCGGCTTATGGCCGCAACGCTGCAAGTGCCGCAGCATCATCACCCCGCAGAGATGCCCGATGTGCAGGCTGTCGGCGGTGGGGTCAATGCCCACGTACGCAGTCACTCTCTCCCTTTTCAGCAACTCCTCCGTGCCAGGCATCATCTGCTGAATCATCCCTCTCCATTTGAGTTCTTCAATGAAATTCATCTGAGTTGTAGGTATGTTTATGTGATTTGCGACCGCGAAGTTAGTGTAAAATCGGGGCAAAGGCAAAGGGTTGACTAATTAAAGGCAGCCAAAATATTGCGCCTCAAGCCCTCATACTTGGCGCGCTTCACCGCCGAACCTTGGAAAAGCTGCTCATATTTCTCCCTGCTCAGCGTCCGCCACTCGCTTTCCGTCATCCGAAGCAGGCAGTCTTTCGCCCTAAACTCTTCAGGGATTTGGACTTTTTCTGCGCATAAATGAGGACAAGCACGCAGACATCGGTCGCATCCGTAGAAGCAACCTTTCAGACACTCCCCTGCCCACTCAGGCAGGTCGCCACGGTGTTCGATGGTCAGATAGCTAAGACATTTGCGGGCATCGAGGCAGCGATTTGCGATAGCCCCTGTAGGACAAGCCTCCTCACATAGGCGGCACGAACCGCACTCGTCGGCGAGAAATGAGGGATTTATAGGCGAGTCGTAGCGGTCGCACTGCTGATTTACAAAGATTTCCCCAAGGAAATACGCACTGCCGAAGCTTGGGATGACGAGCTGCGTGTGCCTACCGATGAAGCCAAGTCCGCAGCGCCAAGCCCAATATTTCTCGAGGACGGGGGCAGTGTCAGTGAACGCTCTCCCCTCGAGCCGCAGAGATTTCATAAGCTTCTGCAACTTCTCCCGCACAACAGTGTGATAATCAGTGCCTTGTGCATACCAAGCAAGAGCCTTTTGCGTGGGCAGCAAGCCAGGGTTGTAGCTGATGGCGAGGCTGATTATAGCCTTCGTGCCTGGCACAAGCAGGGAGGGCGAGAAGCGTTCTTCCGTGTGCCGCTCGAGGTAACTCATCCCCGCGTGCCTGCCTTCTTGCAGCCATTTAAGGAAAAGCAGGCGAAGCTCGGCTGGCACTTCCTCGACTGGGCAAACACCACAATGCGAAAAACCGAGACTTCTTGCCTCGGCTTTCAGCTCCTCGCTACTGAAAAACCCTGAACTCATAGCCCTCATCCTTCAGCCACTGCAGAGCCTCGGGCAGAATCTCTTTCAGCTTGTCGATGCTTTTCAGCGAGTCGTGGAAGGTGATTATGCTGCCGTTGCGGGTATATTGCTTGATATTTGCGAGAACTTCCTGAGGAGTGAGCAGGCGGCTATAGTCTCGTGTCACCAAGTCCCACATGACGATGCGCCATTTCGTGTGTCTCATGACACGATATTTTATAGGTCCCATCCATCCGTGGGGCGGGCGGAAGAGCTTGCCCGTGTTGAGGATTTCCTCCGCCTGCTCCACGTTGCTCAGGTAGTTCCAAGCGTTGTAGAGCAAGCCCCCCACGTGGTTGTACGTGTGGTTGCCTATTCTGTGCCCCCGTTTGCGCACCTCCTCGAAGAGATGCGGGTATTTCCTTACGTTGTCGCCAACCATGAAGAAGGTGGCTTTCAGCTGCAAATGGTCGAGGACATCTAATATATAAGGTGTAGCCTCGGGGATGGGCCCGTCGTCGAACGTAAGGTAAACAGCCTTCTCACGGTGGTTCATCCGCCATATCGCGTGGGGATAGAGCCACCGTAAGAAGCGAGCGGGCTGTTCGATTATCATCTCAAAGCCCCGGGGTCAGTACGCATTTGGGTACTTCACCTTAACTCGCTGCTGATATTCAAGCAAGCTCTTGCCGTACGTGTCGGCACTCTTCGAGTCGCTTTCGTAAAGAATTTCCACCGCCTCACGCAACTGGTAGAGGTAATATGTGAGGTCGCGTGACGAGACACTTGAGAAGCGGCGGGGCAAGCCGAGATACCATTCGAGGTATTCACTTGAGTTAGTTGCCACCTGCTGCGCTATCTCCTCGGCTTTCTTCCCCTTGCCAAGAGCAGCCCACACACGGGCGATGTCGAGGCTTCCGCTTTGCCAGCAGTGCGGCACAGTATAGGAGGGAATCTCCTTCTCCGCTTTCTCCATCAGCTTCAACGCCTTGTCCTTCTTCCCTTCTTTGAGCAGCTCCATGCCAAGCTGGGCGAACATACGGCGGTGAGTGTAGCACATTCGCATAACCGTCTCGTCGAGATAGATATTAGGATTGCTTAAACCGCCGAATTGGAACCGGTGCATAAGGTTGTCATACATCTTCTCTGTATCGATTCGCTTGCCAGTTTCGTAGGTGTCAAAGGGAGTAATGCGGTAAGCCAAGCCCTCCTGCACGAAGTTTTTGTCCAAGTCGCCGTAATTCTCACTGCCCACAGTCACCGCCACGTATATGGGGCGTGTCCAGTTGCACTGCCTGAGCATCTCGTATATCATCAGCTCGCTCTTGTAGACGGTGCTGCGTCCCTTCAGGGAGATAACCATATAATCAGGGATACTGTCGCCAGCAATAAGCATTCCGCTCCTGCGCACTGCGTCCTTGTCCACTTTGAACACTATGGAATCTGTGGGAATCATCTGCAATTCCTCGTTGTCGTTCAGAATCCACCGCTCCATTATGTTGTTCAGCTCGTACGGGTTTTCTCCCAAGGCATCATTCATCGCCTCAGGGTCGTCGGTGAAATAGCCCATAACTTGCTGGAGTGCCTCGGGGTAGACACGCACCGCCTCTCTCGTTCCCGACACATATTGTATTCTCTTCCAGCTGATCGGCACTGCGGGACTGTCGTAAGCGTCACGCTTCATCTGGTCGATGTACCAGTCGGTCTGCAAGTAACTGAGGTTGCATACACGAGCATCCGTGCGGAACTCTTCCGTCTCCTGGGCATACCAAAGCGGGAAGGTGTCGTTATCTCCGTTGGTATAGATGATGGGGTTAGCGTCTTGTTGCAGGCTTTGCAGGTAGTTCTGACCAAAATCCCTACAAGTATACCTGCCTGAACGATCGTGGTCGTCCCACGTTTGCCCTGCCATCTGTATTGGAATTAGGACGCACATGCATGAGATGATAGCACAGGCAAGCTCCTTCTTCAGCAATCTCTTTAGCAATGAAGCCACGGCAGCAACGCCAAGACCGCACCAGATAGCGAAGGCATAGAACGAGCCCGCGTAGGCGTAGTCCCTTTCTCGAGGCTGCATAGGCGTCTGGTTGAGGTAGACAACTATAGCTATGCCAGTCATGAAGAATAGGAAGAACACCACCCAGAACTGCTTTACCCCGTCGTTGCCCGACGTGTTAGTGCGGCAGAGTTGCCAGAAGAGCCCTATCAAGCCCAGCAAGAGAGGCAGGCAATAGAACACGTTGTGCCCCTTGTTTGTCTGCAGGTCGGAGGGCAATTTGCTCTGGTCCCCGAGGCGAATATTGTCCAGCCATTTGATGCCGCTAAGCCAGTTGCCATGCTCCGGCTCGCCGTTCCCTTGTATGTCGTTCTGCCGCCCTGCGAAGTTCCACATAAAGTAACGCCAGTACATGAAGTTCATCTGGTAGCTGATGAAGAAATAGATATTCTCAAACATCGTGGGCATCTTGACGGAAATCTTGCGGCCGCAGCTGTCATAGTCCTTTGTCGTGCCCTTCACACCGCCCATCCAGTCCTCGTACGCCTGCTTGTGGCGGTCGCTGTACATACGGGGGAACAGCATGTTCTGTGCATAGACATAGTCGATATTATAGCGGATTATCTCGTAACTGTCAGGCTCGTCAGCCGTTTTCTTCTCCACTCTTTGGTAGACAGGCGCGCCTTTCTTCGAGACAGGAATGCAGTAATCTCCTTCAACCCTCAGTTTCACCTGCGAGTTGTATGCCGGACCGTAGAACAAAGGTCTGTCGCCATATTGCTCACGGCTCAGGTAAGAGCCCAGTGTGAATATGTCCTCAGGCGAGTTCTGATCCATAGGCGTGTTGGCAGTGGAGCGTATAACAATGACCGCATAACTGGAGTAACCCACCATTATAAGCAGCATACAGAGCAGGGAAGTGTTAAGGATGCGGGCGCTCACACGGTAAACATTGTTCTTTCCCTTCCATTGGTACACGAGGAAAGCCACGACGGCAAGCACCACAACCCCAATGACGATGCTCCACGCTCCGTAGCCATAGAACGGGATGCCAAGCATTGCGATGCTCAGGCAATAAGAGACTGTCATCCAAAGGCGGCTTCTCTGCTTCGTGCTTTCCCAGATAGCCCAGAGCACGGCGGCTATGAGCAGCAGGATATATATGATGAGACCAGTGTTGAAGGGGCAGTGCAGGACGTTGACAAACAGCAGCTCGAACCAGCCTCCCACCTTCACGATGCCTGGCACTATGCCGTAAAGCACAACTGCTATAAGCACGAACGAGAGCACAAGAGCCAGCAGACTGCCCTTAAGATTGGCGTTGGGGAACTTGCGATAGTAGAAGACCAGCACGATTGCAGGCAGGCAAAGCAGGTTCAAGAGGTGGACTCCGATGCTCAAGCCCGTGAGATAACAGATAAGGATAAGCCAGCGGTCGGAATGCGGCTCGTCGGCATGGTCCTCCCACTTGAGGACGAGCCAGAAGACCAAGGCGGTGAACAGGCTGGAATAAGCGTAAACCTCACCCTCTACAGCCGAGAACCAGAACGTGTCGCTGAAGGTATAAATCAACGCCCCTGCGACGCCGCTCGCCTCCACAGCGATGAGTTGCGCCCACGTGGTTACGTTTCCGCCAGTGCCAACGAGCTTTCGCGCGAGATGCGTAATGCTCCAGAAGAGGAACAATATGCAAAGGGCGCTGAAGAGGGCTGACATTGTGTTGACCATCCCCGCAACCTTGGTCGGGTCATTGGTGAACTGAGTGAAAAGATTGCCGGTAAGCATGAAGAAAGGCGCTCCGGGCGGATGACCGACCTCAAGCTTATAGGCTGTTGTTATGAACTCGGGGCAGTCCCAGAAGCTTGCCGTCGGCTCTATTGTGCTGCAATAAGTCCACGCAGCCACGGCAAACACGAGCCATCCCACGATGTTGTTTATCCATTTGAACTGTTTCATAGCTCCCTATTCTCTTAGAGTTTAAGTATCGCGTTTATCTCGTCGTTCAAGTTTAAGTCGCTCAATGTTAGCGTCAAGACCGCCATGCCGCACAGCAGCAGTAGTGTGAGGAAGAAGGCACCAGTGCAGAGCCACGAGCTGGAGAGTGTGAAGTAATGGGCTGCCACTGGGGCTAAACTCACCATCATAGCTGCCAAGAGGCTGTGCGCATATTGAGGTTGCAGTGCCACGACCAGTGCTAAAACGATGGCCTGCACGAAGAGGAAAAGGTAGCGGGCACGCACTCTTAACTTGTCTTTGTTGCGGTTGTTTATGTAATATATGCCGCACCAGAGGGTCAGCAATATCATTATCGCCCAGCAGGCAAGCACAAGCAGGTCTGCCCTCAGGTAGCCTTCCACGCTCCATGCGCAGAGTCCGGTCAGCTCTGCCCACCAGCTTTCGGTCAGGCTTAGCTTGCCCATGAGATAGCAGACGCAGAGAGCAATCCCCGCAGCCAGCATAAGTCCCACGATGCCTGCACAGAATGCTTTGAAGGAGAAGGGGTGACCGAGCAAGGCGACGGAGATATAGTAGAACGGAATAAGCACAACCAGCTGCGGCACGAACAGGCAAGCAGCCCCGAGCAGGAGGAACACATGGAAAGTGTCAACCACGAGGCTCGCCCTTCTGTCAACGTTGAAGAGCAGATACATACTTGCCGTGAGGAAAAACGCAGCCATAATGGCTGGCTGCCAAGGGTGCAGGAAGCCAAGGCATGCGGCAGAAAAGATGAACAGAGAGGAGGCGCTGCGGGTATAGACACGGAAAAGTGAGTTGCTGTTGCACAGCTCAGCGAGGACGTATGCAGTGAGGGCGCAGACAACGAAGCCTAATGCGCTGCCCAGCTTGTCCTGCCCCAGCGGGAGGCACCACAGAGCCAAGGCGAGCACTGCGCAGGACGTCAGCAACCCTCTGCTTCGGCATATTCTGTTTTGCACCCTCGTCTGCTGCATCCTCTCGCCTCGTCTTTACAGGTCAGCCCCTATGTCTCTGCGGAAGTACTTGTCTTGGAAGTAGATTTTCTTAGCCGACTCGAAGCTCTTCTTCAGCGCGTCTTCCTTGTCTTTTCCGTAACTGCTTAAGGCCAAGACCCTGCCGCCGTTGGTCACAACCTGTCCGTCCCTGAGGGCAGTGCCCGCGTGGAACACTATGCTCTCCTTCACCTCGTCAAGGCCCGCTATAAGGTAACCTTTCTTATAAGCCTCGGGATAGCCTCCGCTCACCAGCATTACGGACACCGCGCTCCGCGGGTCTATCTCCACCTCCTTCTCGTCGAGAGTGCCGTTTGCGACACCCTCGAAGAGGTCCACTATGTCACTCTTGAGCCTGAGCATCACGCTCTCCGTCTCCGGGTCGCCCATCCTGACGTTGTACTCTATCACCTTAGGGTTGCCGTGCACGTTGATAAGTCCGAAGAAGATGAAGCCTTTGTAGTCTATTCCTTCACTCGCCAATCCTTCGATTGTGGGGCGGATTATGCGGTCCTCCACCTTGTGCATCCACTTCTCCGTGGCGAACGGCACAGGGCTTACGCTGCCCATGCCGCCTGTGTTCAGCCCTTTGTCGCCCTCTCCGATGCGCTTGTAGTCCTTCGCCTCGGGAAGGATTTTATAGCTCTTGCCGTCAGTAAGCACGAAGACGGAGCACTCTATGCCGTCCAGGAACTCCTCTATCACCACTTTCTGGCTTGCCTCGCCGAACATACCGCCAAGCATCTCCTTGAGCTCAGCCTTCGCCTCGTCCAGCGAGTTGATTATCAGCACTCCCTTGCCTGCGCACAGTCCGTCGGCCTTCAGCACGTAAGGCGGCTGCTGCGTCTCGAGGAAGTCCAGCCCCTCTTGCAGCGTCGAGCTGTCGAACGTCAGATAGGCGGCCGTAGGTATCTCGTGGCGGTGCATAAACCCTTTGGCGAAGTCCTTCGAGCCCTCCAGCATCGCCCCTGCCCGTGAGGGACCTATCACAGCCACCGTGGCAAGCCGCGCATCGGCACTGAAGTAGTCGCTGATGCCCTTAACCAAGGGGTCCTCGGGCCCCACTACTACCATGTCCACGCCCCTATCGAGGACGAAACCGCGGATAGCCTCAAAGTCATCAGCTTTCATAGCCACATTCTCGCCCACCTCTGCTGTGCCCGCGTTGCCGGGCGCGATGTACAGCTTCTCCGTCTTCGGGCTTTGGGCTATCTTCCAGGCTAAGGCGTGCTCACGGCCGCCACTTCCAAGTAATAAGATCTTCATATACTCACTTCATTCGTTATGTCAAACAATTATATGCCACGCCGCGAAAGGGGTCTACACCCCTTTGGGGAAAGAGGTCTACACCCCTTTGGTGAAAGGGGTCTACACCCTTTTGGGGAAAGAGGTCTACACCCTTTTGAGGAAAGAGGTCTACACCCTTTTTGCGAAGGGTCACTACAGCATGATGGGCTCTTCTCTTGCGTCACTTCAGGTAGTCTTCAAAGTACCTTGTTATGCGCTCGTGCAGGTGTATCTGGTCTCTGCCGAACATATTATGCTTGTCTCCGGGATAGAGGAAGAGGTCGGGCTGCGTGCCTGCGTCGATGCACGCCCTAAGGAAGGAGAGCGTGTGCTGCGGCACCACGGTGTCGTCGTTGTAGCCGATGATGATTTGCAGGCGTCCCTTCAGGTTTCCCGCCCTGCCCAGCAGGCTGCTGCCAGCGTAACCTTCAGGGTTAGCCTCGGGCGTGTCCATATACCGCTCCCCGTACATCACCTCGTAGTACTTCCAGTCGATGACGGGACCTCCAGCCACTCCCACCTTGAAGGCGTCGGGATAGGACAGCATAAGGTTCGTGGTCATGTAACCACCGAACGACCAGCCGTGCACGCCCATGCGCTCCTCGTCGACATACGGCAGGGTCTTAAGGTACTCCACGCCTGCCATCTGGTCCTTCATCTCGTTGTCCCCAAGGTGGCGGAACGTCGTCTGCTCAAAGTCCTTGCCCCTCCATTCCGAGCCTCTGTTGTCGAGGATGAAGAGCAGATAGCCCCGTGTAGCCATATAAGCCTCCCAGCCACGCATACCCCAGTGCCAGCTCGCCTCAACGTTGTGGGCGTGCGGGCCTCCGTAGACGTAGACGACGGTGGGGTACTTCTGCGAGGGGTCGAAGTTAATTGGCTTAACCATACGGTAATAAAGGTCTGTCACGCCGTCGGCAGCCTTGATGCTTCCGCTCGTTATCTCAGGGATGCTGTAGCCCTGCTCCGCCCATTTATCGGTGGCGGTGAGCAGGTTCTTGCCCTTGCCGTTGTCGGTGCTGAGCAGGTTGATGCTTCGGGGCACGGTGGGACTGCTGTAACGGTCAAGCACACGGGTGCCGTCCTCGCTGAGGGTAGCGTAATGCACCCCGTCCTCCTCCCCTATCGCGTGCCGCTCGCCCTTAGTGCTTACGCTGTAGAGGCAGCTGCGCCGTGGGTCGCTCTCGTTGGAGAGATAGATGACGGACTTGCTCTTGCGGTTGAAGCCCACCACGCTTTGCACCACCCACTCGCCGCTGGTGAGCTGCGTCAGCGTGGCGGGTGTCTCGCTTAAGTCCAGGAGATAGATGTGGTTGAAGCCGTCCCGCTGGCTCTGGTAGACGGCCTTCGTCTTGTCCCAAGGCAGGAACTCTATCGGGTGCAGCGGCTCGACGTACTTCTCGTCGGTCTCTTCCAGCACGACAGACAGCAGCTCGCCGCTCTTCACGTCGTACCGGGCGAGGCGCATGTCGTTCTGGTCACGGTTCAGCTCCTGTATATATAAGGTACTGCCGTCTGGCGCCCAAGCTATGTTCGTGTGGTAGTCGTCAGGCTCTCCCAGCAGCTTAAGCCACGTGGTGCTGCCGTCCTCGGTGTCGTACACGCCCACGCTTACCCGGTGGCTCGTCTCGCCCGCCATAGGGTAATGGTCAGTGTAGGTGGAGGCTATGCGCCGCGTGATGTCCACCTGCGGGTAGCTCGGCACCTCGCTCTGGTTCATCCTGTAGAAGGCAAGGCGCTTGCCGTCAGGGCTCCAGTATGTCCCCTTCGTTATGCCGAACTCGTCACGGTGCACCGACGTGCCGTATACCACGTTCTCCGAGCCGTCGGTGCTGCCGTCTGTCGTTATCTGCTTCTGCTCCCCCTTCCCGTCGCCTATATACAGGTTGCCCTCTATGGTGAAGGCGAGCAGGCGGCTCTGTGGGCAGAAGTCCTGGTTAGCGGCTTTCTCTGGGATGTCTATGCTGCACACCACCGCCTTCCTTCCCCAGTCAATCAGCGCAAGCTTCGTGCCGCTCACGACCTTCGCTATCGTCTCGCCTGCGTAGGGGAACTCGAGGTCGTGCCCGTTGCGGGCTATCGTCTCGCCCGCTATGCTGTTAAGCTCCTCAACGCTCACCACAGTCTTGCCCGTGAGCAAGTCCCTCGCCTCGTCGGGCGTGGTCTCGAGGGCAGTGTTGCCCCACCACGTGGTGAACAGGTTCTCGGGCGCGAGGTTATAGAAGTTGTCGCCTCCATACATCACGTCCTCGAGGGTTAGGAGCCGTTGGCCCATCACAGAGTTCGTGGCAAGCAGTGCGGCAGCCATAAGCAGGAACTTATTCTTCATAGTCGTTATTACGTTTGTGCGGGTTGAAGGTGCGGCTTGTACCGAAGTATCGCTTGCGGTCCTCCTGTCTCCTCATTCTGTCAGTGCGGGGGCGGTCAGCGTAGGGGCGGTCAAAGCGAGGGCGGTCTTCACGTGGGCGGTCTTCACGTGGGCGGAACTGCCTGGGCTTATGCCTCTCAGCCATTGCCCGTCTGTCCTCAGGCGATTTGATGTACCCTCCCTCGGCTCGCATCTCGTTGTACTTCCCGTCGAAGAGCTGGTACTTGCGCAGCTCGCACTCCAGCGCCCCGTTGAACAGAGGCACACGCAGCGAGGCCTTCAGCCCGATGGCTATGAAGCACTCCTCTCGGTAGCTCAAGACCCACGCCTCGCCTCCAATGAACTGATGCTTCAGCCTCTCCCCTATCATTCGGTAAAGCCCCGCTATGTCGGGCTGCGTCATACGCTCCCCGTAGGGCGGGTTCATCACCATAATGCTCCGCTCCTTAGGCTGCTGGAAGTCCTTGAAGTCCTGAAAGCCAATGGTCACGTCGCTCGAGAGCCCCGCCGCCCTCACGTTCTTCATCGACATTATCACCGCCTCACGGTCGTTGTCGTAGCCGTATATCTTGTGCTTGAACTCACGCTCTCGGCTGTCGTCGTTGTATATGCGCTCGAACATCTCGCTGTCGAAGTCCCTCCACTTCTCGAAGGCGAAGCTCTTGCGGTACACTCCCGGCGCTATGTTCCTTGCTATGAGGGCAGCCTCTATGGGCAGCGTGCCGCTTCCGCACATCGGGTCTATGAAGTCGCACTCACCCCTCCAGCCCGTCATCAGTATGATGCCTGCCGCGAGCACCTCGTTAAGGGGAGCCTCAACCGCCTCCTGACGGTAGCCCCGCCTGTGCAAGCTCTCCCCGCTGCTGTCCAGCGAAAGGGTGCAGTCCTCCTCCGAGACGTGAATGTGCAGCTGAAGGTCGGGGTTAGTGACACGTATGTTCGGCCGCTTGCCCACTCGCTCCATAAACTGGTCGGCAATGGCGTCCTTCACCTTATAGGCTACGAACTTGGAGTGTCGGAACTCCGAGCTGTACACCACACTGTCGACGGCGAAGGTGGTCTGTAGGTCAAGGTACTTGCTCCAGTCTATCGCCTTCACCGCCTCGTACACCTCGTCGGCTGTGGCGGCACGGAAGCGGGCGATAGGCTTCAGCACACGTATTGCAGTGCGAAGGAAGAAGTTGCTGCGGTATAGCATCTCCTTGTCCCCTCGGTACGACACCATCCTCCTGCCCACCTCGATGTCCTTCGCCCCGAGGTCGGCAAGCTCCCCTGCCAGCACCTGCTCCAGTCCTTGCAGCGTCTTTGCTATTATCTCGAACTCTTCCATACGTCTCTCTTACAGTCCTCCCCAGTCCTCGGCGCGGACGATTGTTGTGCTTCTCTTCTTCGCCTGCACCAGCTTCTCCCCTGGCTTCGTGCTCTCCGTAACCCAGAGGTTGCCGCCTATGACCGTGTCCCTTGCTATCGTTATGCGCCCCAGGATTGTTGCGTTGCTGTAGACGATGACATTATCCTCAAGTATCGGGTGGCGGGGCGTGCCTTTAATGGGGTGTCCGTCCTTGTCGAGGGGGAAGCTCTTTGCCCCGAGGGTTACTCCTTGATACAGCTTCACGTTGTTGCCTATCACGCAGGTAGCACCTATGACTACGCCTGTGCCGTGGTCTATCGTGAAGCGCTTGCCTATCTCGGCTGCGGGATGTATGTCGATGCCCGTCTCGCTGTGCGCCATCTCCGTCAGTATCCTCGGTATGAGAGGCACTCCGAGCAGCAGCAGCTCGTGCGCCAGGCGGTAGTTGGTTATAGCCTTGATGACCGGGTAGCAGCTTATTATCTCGCTGAACGACTCGGCTGCGGGGTCGCCGTTGTAGGCAGCCTCCACGTCCTTGGCAAGGGTCTCGCGTATCTCAGGCAGCCTCGAGATGAACTCAAGGGCAAGCTCCTTCGCCCGGCGCTCGCCGCACTCGTGGCACTCGAAGCACAGCCCAGCCCTTATCTGCTCCGAGAGCAGCCCGTAGAGCCGCTCCACGTCCACGCCGATGTGGTGCTGCAGGGTGTGCGTGTTGATGCTTGCGTTGCCGTAGAAGCCTGGGAAGAGGATGGAGCGGCAGAGCTCCACTATCTCCTGAAGCACACGCCCCGAGGGGATAGGGTCGCCGTCTTTATGCTCGTGGAAGAGGCCTCTGAGTGAGCTCGCCTCGGACAGTCTGCCGATTGTCTCGCCAAGGAGGAGGTAAGGGTCAGGTTGACTCATTCTGTTGTCGCCAAATGCGTCTTTCGGGGGCAAAGGTAAGCATTAAGTAGAAGGAGCGCAAGCTCTTGGGCGCTCTTTTTGTGACGCCTCCGACTTAGGGACCGCGAAACTTTCGACGGACGAGTTACAAACGGTCCGACGGAGGAGTTCCAAACGGTCCGACGGACGAGTTACAAACGGTCCGACGGAGGAGTTCCAAACGGTCCGACGGAGGAGTTCCAAACGGTCCGACGGAGGAGTTCCAATGCGTTCGACGAAGCGATTCAGAAGGATAGGATACGTGTGCCGTCGGGCTGCACCGTGAAGCTGACATGGACCGCCTCAGGGGGAAGGAGGCTCTCCACAAGCTCGGGCCACTCTATAAGGCAGAGACGGCCGCTCGAGAAGTAGTCGAGGCAGCCGATGTCCAGCGCCTCCTCCGTCTTTGAGAGGCGGTAGAAGTCGAAGTGATATACAGGCTCGCCTTGAGGGGTCTCGTACTCGTTGATGATGGCGAAGCTTGGCGAGCAGACGGTGTCGCTTACTCCGAGCTCTTGGCAGAGAGCTTTGACGAACGTCGTCTTGCCCGCCCCCATAGCGCCGTGCAGGGCGAAGACGGTATGGCTGCCCATCGCCTCGTGGAACTGCCTTGCAGCCTCGCCTAAGCCGTCGAGTGAGCTTATCTTTATCTGCATGTCAGCGTTGTTTGCCCCGCAGGGTTATTAGCGGTATGAGCATCTCCTCCAAGGACACGCCCCCGTGCTGGAACGTGTCGCGGAAGTAGTTGACGTAGTAGTTGTAGTTGTTCGGGTAGGCGAAGAAGCTGTTGCCCGTGGCGAAGATGTAGCTTGTGCTGAGATTGGGGGCGGGCAGCTCCGCCTGGCTGGGCTTGAGTATCTCCACCACCTCCTTGGGGTTGTACTTGAGGTTGCGCCCCAGCTTGTAGCGCAGGTTAGTGTTCGTGTTCTTGTCGCCTACGACCTTGACGGGGTTCGAGCAGCGTATGCTGCCGTGGTCAGTGGTTAGGATAAGGGTGCAGGGGCTTGCCGACAAGGCTCTGAACAGCTCCTTCACTGCCGAGTGTCGGAACCAGCTCAGGGTGATGCTGCGGTAAGCCGCCTCGTTGTTAGCCAGCTCCCTCACCATACGGCTCTCCGTGCGGGCGTGGGAGAGCATGTCGATGAAGTTAAGCACCACGACGTTAAGGTCGTTCTGACGGAGGTTGGGAAGCTGCTGCACCAGCTTCTCCGCCCCAAGGGAATCGTTGACCTTGTGGTAAGAGAACGAGTTGCGGCGGCGGAAGCGGCGGAGCTGCGTCTCAATCATCGGCGCCTCGTTCATGTTCTTGCCCTCCTCCGAGTCCTCGTCCACCCAGAGGTCGGGGAACATCCGCTCGATGGCAGAGGGCATAAGACCGCTGAAGATGGCGTTGCGTGCGTACTGGGTGACCGTCGGCAGGATGCTGCAATAAAGGCTCTCCTCGATGGTGAAGAGGGACGAGAGCTCGGGGGCGAGCGTCTGCCACTGGTCGAAGCGCAGGTTGTCCACCACGATGAGGAACACCTTCTGCCCCTCGTCGAGCAGGGGGAAGACGACGCGCTTGAAAATGTCTGGGCTCATCAGCGGGCGGTCTGCCGAGCCGCCTACCCAGTCGAGGTAGTGCCGCCTGACGAACTTGGCGAACATACTGTTAGCCTCGCTCTTCTGCGCCTCAAGGGTCTCCAGCATCGCACTGTCCGCCTCCGCCAGCTCACGCTCCCAGTAGAGCAGGCGCTTGTAGACCTCCGCCCAGTCGTCGAAGGTGAGGGAGTCGTTTATCTGCGTGGCCAGCTCGGCGAAGCTCCGCTGGTACTTGCTCTGCGTCACCTCCTGCGTTATCTCCCTCTGGTGTATGTTCTTCTTCAGCGTGAGCAGTATCTGCGTGGGGTTGACGGGCTTGATGAGGTAGTCGGCAATCTTGCTGCCGATGGCTTGGTTCATCAGGTTCTCCTCCTCGCTCTTGGTCACCATAACGACGGGCGTGGCGGGGGCTACCTCCTTTATGCGGGAGAGCGTCTCCAAGCCGCTCAGGCCAGGCATGTTCTCGTCCAGAAGGATGAGGTCGTACTGCCGCTCGGCGCACCGCTCGATGGCGTCCGAGCCGTTGCTCACGGTGTCCACCTCATAGTCCTTGCCCTTGAGGTAGATGATGTAGGCGGTGAGGAGCTCAATCTCGTCGTCCACCCACAGAAGTCTGTATTTCGTCGTCATATTCCTTTATATATAATGTTCCTGCCTCTTAGCCCCGAAGGGGTATGCCGGTGGCCGCAAAGGGCCTCTACACCCCTTCGGGGAAAGGGGTCTACACCCCTTTGGGGAAAGGGGTCTACACCCCTTCGGGGAAAGAGGTCTACACCCTTTCGGGGAAAAGGGTCTACACCCCTTTGCCAAAAGGCCTCTACAGACCCATTAGAAGCCATACGGGAAGTCATCCTCCTCCTCTTCCTCCTCCTCGCCCTCGGGCTGGGGCTCCTCGTCGTCGTAGTTGCGTATCTCGAGGTCGGTGGGCTCGTCGAGGCGCAGGTCGTCGGGCACCCGCATCGGGGCGAACTCCGTGTCGTAGAACTCCTTATACTCGTCGAAGCTGAACGCCACGCCTATGAGCTGGAGGTTGTCCTCGCTGATTAGCAGGGTGCGTATGCCGTCCAGCACTATCGCCATGTGCTCGTCGCTGTAGAGCCGCTGGGCGTAGGCGTGCACCTCGTCGTAGCTGAGGAAGCCCTTGACGCACATCATCGAGAGCTGCTCCTGGTCCATTATCTCTATCTCGAAGTTGCGCACCTGATAGCTCGTGAAGTTGTAGTTCGCCACCTCGTAGAGCAGCTGGTCCTCGTCGAGGCTGCCCTTGGGGTAAGCCAGCACGAAGTTGAAGGTGGTGATGCGGGTAGCGCTCAGCGTGTCCTCGGTTATCGAGTCCCCGTCGAGCAGGTTGAAGCGCCTCCGCTTCCAGATGTCGCTCGAGTCGTACTTGCTGTCGCTCAGGAGCCTGCCCTCCTGCACGCCCTTCACAATGCCGCCCGCAATCTCCGCCACCTCTTCCTTGCCGTAAGTGTTGATGATCTCCTGCAAGAGAGCGAGGAACTCCTTGTGCTGGTGCGTGTACAAGAGGCTCATCGCCTGAATGAACATAATGCGGGCTCGGTGCTTGCCCTCGGGGAAGTTCTGCGTGTGGAACTCATAGTTGCGAGCCACCTCGCTGTAGCGGTTCGCCTTGTAAGCCTCGTAAGTGGCGGCGTAGATGGAGTCCTCAATGTGCTTGCCGTCGCGGGCTATCATGTCGTAGTTCGGGTTGGCAAGCAGTATGGCCTTCTTGTCCTCGGGGAAGGTGGAGATGAGCAACTGGCGGTAACGCTCGCTCTCCTCCTCGTCCTCCAGTCGGCCGTAGAGCAGGAAGAGGTGGTAGTAGACATTCGCCACGGAGCTCTGGTCGTAGTCGGGGAAGTCACGCAAGAGGCGCAGCAGCAGCCCGAGGGCGTAGGGGAAGTTCTGTATCTTCTCCATCGCTATGATGCCCCCGTTGTACAGCCCGTCGCTCAGCAGCTCGTTCGACAGCTCCATCTGTTCCTCCGTGAAAGGTATCTGCGCAAGGTAATACTCGCGGCTGTGAGGGTCGTTCTGCAACGAGTCAAGGCGCGCCTGCTCCTCCTCCGACAGCTCCTCCAAGTCGCCCCCTATCGAGTCCGCCTCCTCACTGTAGTCGTAGCCCTCGCCCTCGTCGCCAGCCTCAGAGCGAGGCTTCTGGCTGAGCCTCCAGTTGTCCTCGTTCGCCCTCTTGCCCCACTTCTTCTGGAAGTCCTGCTTGCCGCTCGCCTTCGTCGTGGGGTTGTAGAAGTACCACGCCCCCTTGGCGGCATTGTTGGCGCTCGTGGCAGCGTTCACGGCAGCCTGCTGCTGCTGGCGGGCAGCCTGCGTGGCAGCCTGGGCAGACGCCATAGCCTCCTTCTTCGCCTCCTCCTTCTCCTTCTTCTTCAGCTCAGCTATCACCCTGTCAATGGCAGCCAGATACTCCTTCTCAGGCAGCTTGGCGAGCACCTGAAGGCTGTCCTGCAGCTTTATGGCGCTCAGGTGCGGCTCCGCCTCGTCAAGTATCTTCGAGCGCCGCTCCGCCTCGTCGTACTCCTCGTGCTCTTTGCCGAGGATGGCGATGCACTCCTGGTAGGTGCGCTGAGCGTCGATGTACTTCTCCATCTCCCAGTAGAGCTGCGAGAGCCTCAACAGCAGCACAGCCTTCGCAATGCCGTTGCGTGTGCTCTCCTCCGCCCCCTTCTCGTAAGCCCACGTGCAGCGAATGGTGTCGCCCTCGCTCAGGTAGATGTTGCCGATGGCGTAGTACACCTGGTCCAAGTAGTCCTTGTTCTTGTCGCTCTTCGCCATGCGCTGCAGCTTCTTTATCATCTTCTTAGCCTGCCCCCTCGACACCACCTCCGTCTCGGCTATGCGGGCGTTGAAGGCGAGCTCGTAGGGCGGATTGCTGCGTATCACCTTCGAGTAGTACTTATAGGCGTTGCCGTTGTCACCCAGCTCCCCGTAGAGCTGCCCCGTGAGGTACTTAAGGCGCGAGCGCTCGAGCTTGCTGCGGGTGTGCGAGATGGTCTTCTTCACCAGCGGTATGGCCTGGTCGTACTGGTGAGTGAGTATGAGGTAGGCGGCCTGCGTGGCGTCCCTCTCCTTCGCCCCCTTCACCGACACCGTGTCATGCCGCATCTTGCCCAGCACGTCCTCAGCGTCGTAAGGCCACTCGAGAGCCACGTAGCAGCGCGCCAGCCACGCCTTTGCCACGCTGTACACCTCGGGCTGGGTGGAGTAGAGGCGTATGATGTAGTTGAACGTCGAGGCGGCCTCGATGAACTCCCCCTGGGCGAACTGTGCCTTGCCCATCAAGAGCCACGAGTTCTTCAGGTAAGGGTTGAACTCCTTGCGCTGCAGGTAAGCCTTCTGCTTTGGGGACTTCTTCTTTCCCGCCTTCACGGTTGGGCGCTTCTTTATGCTGTGCAGCTTGATGGCCTTCTCGCACTTCGTTATGGCGGTCTCGTAGTTGCTCGCGCCCATCTTAGCCGTCGCCTCGTTCGTCTGTATTATCATGGGCAGCAATGCGGTGTAGTCGTCCTGATGCCCCTTCTCCTGCGCCTCGATGCCCGCGTCGTAAGCCACCTCACCGTTGTACATCGTGTTGAAGCGAGCCGTCACCGAGTGGAAGAAGCGGGTGCCCCCCGTGTTCTTCTTCGTGGAGCAAGAGGCGAGCGTGAGGCAGATGATTATGATAATGGAATGACGCAGGCAACGCATAATGATATAACGCCTTGGCAGGAGGTTTTATTGCCGCAGGTCGCCAACGATCATTATCACCTCGTCCCTAAGCTCCTGGGGCAGCTCCACCCGCCTCAACTCAAGGCTGCGCAGCCAGCCCGCTACCTCGTCCTCACGCATCGTGTAAAGCACGTAGCGGAACTCCTCCACCTCCGCCTCCGTGTACGAGTCGGCACTCCGCCCGCGGTATGCGTCAAGCTCCTCGTCGTCGTAATATTCCGCCTCCTTCGGAGCCGCAAGCATCTTGCGCTCGCAGGCCTCGTGCAGTCCGCAGCACTGTATGTCAGAGTTCATCAGCTTTGGTAATGCGGAAGGCGGCGGAGGCGAGGTCGTCCCAAAACCTTGGGTACGACTTGCTGACCACCGAGGGATTGTTGATGCTTAAGGCACCGCAGCGCAGGCAGCAAGGCGCGAGGGACATCGCCATGCGGTGGTCGTCGTAGGTGTCTATGGAGGGAAAGGAATGAGCCTTCGTCCTCTCCCCCGTCCAGCAAATCTCGCCGTCGTCCGTAGCACCAAGGATGAAGCCCAGCTTCCCCAGCTCCGTCTGCATCGCGCGGATGCGGTCCGTCTCCTTAATCCTCAGGTTACGCAGCCCCCTGAGGCGGAACGTCACCCCAAGGCAGCAGCACGTCGCCACAAGCGTCTGCGCAAGGTCGGGCTGCTCCCTCAGGTCAAGCTCAAGGTGGCTCACCGTCATAGGGCATTTGCTAAGCCTCACCCCATCGGGGGTAAACGTGGTCCTCACCCCGAGAGGCAGGAAGAACTCACTGACACGGCTGTCGCCCTGCAGGCTCTGCCCGCACAGCCCCTCGAGCGAGACCTCCGCCCCCGCGTCCCGGCTCAGCGCCACCGCCTCATACCAATAACTTGCTGCGCTCCAGTCAGCCTCCACACTGTACTCCACAGCCCTGTAAGGCCTCTCGCTGACGCATATAACGTCGTCCCCCTCCCACCTTGCCTCCGCCCCGAACTCCCGCATAAGGGAGAGCGTCATGTCTATGTAAGGGCGGCTCACCGTCCCGCCCGTAAGGCGCAGGCAGAGACCGCCGCTCACCCGTGGGGCAATCATAAGCAAGGCGGAGATGTACTGGCTGCTCACGTCGCCCGGCAGGCATAGCGAGCCGCCGCTCAGCTCACGTCCCTCTATGCGCAGAGGGGGGAAGCCTTCCGCCCCCATATAACTGACGCTCGCGCCAAGCTGCCTCAAGGCTGTGACAAGCACCCCTATGGGTCGCCTTAGCATGCGCTCCGTACCAGTGATTTCGTGGCAGCCCTTTGTAACGCTGAAGTAGGCGGAGAGGAAGCGCATGGCTGTGCCCGCAGCCCCGATGTCCACCAGAGTGTCGCACCCCTGCAAGGCACGCAGCATAACCCGAGTGTCGTCGCAGTCCGACAGATTGATAGGAGGATGCACACCCCCTGAGAGAGCGCTCAGAACGAGCGCCCTGTTGCTGATGCTCTTGCTTGCGGGCAGGTTTATCACAGCCCGAAGCCTCGTGGGGGCAGCCAACGTTATGCTTTCCATACAGCTCCGTACGTCTTGGTTCGAGCCACAAAAGTACTCAAAAGTTTGGAGCATACAAAGAAAGTCCATACCTTTGCCCACGCTGTTCGGGATGTAGCGCAGTTGGTAGCGCACACGTCTGGGGGGCGCGAGGTCGCCAGTTCGAGTCTGGTCATCCCGACAAGCTTAATGCCTAACCCCTTCCTCGTCCATGAGGAGGGGGTTTTTGTGTACGGAAATTCCCTACCTTTGCCGACAAACATGAACTTCAAGACTTACGAGAATGACCAAATCGGAATACACCGCCCTCTCGCTTGAGGAGAAGGAGCGCTACTGGATAAAGGCTCTCAGGCAGAAGTCATCGGACGAGATGCTCTCAACGGAACAGTACGAGTACGAGATGGAGGCGCACGTCATCTACGAGGACGAGAACATCATGCTCGTGAAGAACTACATCGACTCCTTTGACATCTACAGGAAGGACGACCCGACAATAGGGTGGGAGGAGGAGTGGCTGGACTTCATCCTTGGCCTGGAATTGGGCAAGGGGCTGGGGCTTGAGGGCTACGAGGGGAAGACGTTCCTCGACTATATGAGGGAGAGGGAGTTCCCCCTGATGTTTCTGACTTGGATATAGCGGCGCAATATGGGGTCGGGGACAAACTACAGGGCTGGGGGCGAACACCACTGGGAGGTCGTGCGGACGGTGGGCGGATACAAGGTGCTCAGGCAGATTAAGACCAGCCTCGTGAACAACCTGCCCACGTACTCCGAGACCTCGGACTTCTACCTCAAGGAGAACGCCTCGGGCGAGATAACCCAGATGAGGGTGTACGGCAGGAAGAACAAGAGGGGCGTTAGAGAGCCCGTGATGGACGTTGACATCGGATACGTGAAGATACGCACCAACCCCGAAGGACGACATCTGCGACGAGCTGGCTGGCGACTACCCCAAGGACTTCGTCTTCGAGGGCTGGCACCCCCAGTGTATGTGTGTCTGCACGCCCATCCTCGCCACGGAGGAGCAGATGCGGGCGGAGATGGACGCTGTGATTAATGGGGACGACGACTACCAGCCCGAGTACACGCAGATTGAGGAGTACCCCGAGGGCTTCCAGCGGTTCGTGGACGACAACGCCGACGACATAGAGCGAAGCTACAACAACGGCACAGCC
Source organism: Prevotellaceae bacterium (assembly GCA_021204865.1). GTDB lineage: Bacteria > Bacteroidota > Bacteroidia > Bacteroidales > Bacteroidaceae > Physcousia. Next base: position 34,824 of record JAJPYQ010000058.1, read on the forward strand.
CCGTACTTCATACAGAGCAACCCCGACATCATCGAGGACGCCCTCAACGGGGAGCTGCCAGTCGAGGGCAGGGAGACGGAGGAAGCCAAGGAGGAGACGGAGACCAAGAAAGAGGAAACCAGGCAGGAGAGGGAGGAACGCCTGAGGGCGGAGGCGGAGGAGGCCAAGCAGGAGGCGATGAACGTTCTGAGAGAGGCCATGAAGTATGAAGGAATAAACACCCGAGAGCTGATTACGCTAATGGCGGGGGACACAGACAAGCTGGAAGAGGAGGCAAAGAAAATCCAGCGCAAGGTGGAGATATTCCAAAAAGCCGAGCAACGGCACGCCAGCCGCACCGAGGAGCAGATAAAAGCCCTAAGAGACTACCGCGACAAGAAGACAGGCCTCACCGCAGAGCAGGTGAAGAACCTGGAGGAGGTAGAGAAGGAACTCGGCATCACGCGCGGCGTGCCGATGAGCTTCAAGGCCGCAGACGGGAACAAGGCGAACCCTCTATATTTCCTGGGTGACCACGACCACACCACGAACTGCCAGACGTGCGTCGTGGCTAACGAGATGCGGCGCAGGGGCTTTAACGTGGAAGCCGTCGGCAGAACGGCAGGCGGGGCGTGGGCGGATGCCCTCGCATGGGACACCACGGCTATATGGAAAGATGAACAAGGCAACAAGCCGACTCCAGTATATTTTGCGTCGCGGTCGGCGAAAGGAGCGGCGATGGAGCTGGAGGGAATGACGAGTGAGAAGGGACGCTATCACGTAAACGTATTCTGGAAAAATGGCGGTGGCCACATCATCACCTGCGAGCGCACGGAGGATGGCGGTCTGCGTTACTACGACCCGCAGACGGGCGAAATGGTCGGAGATATTGAGGAGTATCTGAGGGACGTTAGGCTTTGGGTGTCAAGAGTGTACAGAGTTGACAACTTGACCATAGACCCTGACGCGACGAAGTCTTTGTTCAAGAAGCCGACGAAATGAGTTCATTCGAGGCGTGGAAGTATATCGTGCCATTCTTCCTTCATGGCCTCACGAGCCATCTTCCCGTCAAAAAGGAAGAGTATTGGTTGTCCGTATGTGACCTCAGGGTTCTTAAATACAGGCGCATACACGTCAACGCCGCGCCAGCGGCACACGAACTCGGCAGTGTCGAACATATTATATTCCGCATACTCTTTCACCAGCTCAAGCACCGCGTCTGGAATGGGTCTGCCCTTCTTCATATCATCGCTTGTCTTTTGGCTTTGTGCCTGTCTATTCATGTTTTCCCGTAACCAACTTTGCCGCATCGTGGTGGAAGAGATACCTCGTGACGATGGCGAAGAGGCCGATGATGTTCGCGGTCGTCGTCCCGAGCAGTGTCACCAGCACCGTGCCGCTCAATGCGGCCGCGCTGAGGCCGCACATATAGACAAGCGCAAGCACGGCCGCAAGGTACAAGCACATCATCCCGAAGATGACCACGGCGAAGTTCTTCCTCTGCTTCCTGTCCTGCGTCAGGGCGTTCAGGCGTTCCTTCCGTATGTCCAGCTCCGTGGCTTTGCCCTCAAGGTCGAGTCGTCTGTAATCGTCCTCGCGCAGAGACTCCTTGTAGTCGTCCTTGCCCGCTCCGCCGTCCCTCAGCCTCTCAATCTCGCTCTTCCTATCCTCCATATCCTGTCCTCCCCATCGTGCTGTCCACTATCTTGCGGTAGAACGCCTTTGTGACGGTGTCCTTTATCTCCACGTTCTCGCCCTCCTTGTAATACCAGTACCACGGCGTGCCTTCCCTGTGTGTCAAGTCCACCATCTCCCCGTCGCTCATGCCGTGGTAGCGCTCATACACCATCTCTATGATGCTCTCCGCATGGGGGCTGCGCACTGTGGGGTACTCGTAGACAGGCTTGTTGTTCTCCCACTTCATAATGACCGCACGCTCCGTTATGGGCTGGTCTTTCCAGTGCTTGAACGAGTGGTACACGGACGGTATGACGGGCCCGTACTTCCATGCCTCCACCCTGTCGAACCTGCTGTCGAGCAGAGACTCGTCGTAGATGGCGAGGCTGAAGCCGTGCGCTATGTACACGCGCTCCATCAGCCCGAGCTGGGTTATGTTCTCTCCCCTCTCTTTCGCAAGGTCAACGAAGCGGTTGGCCACGGATAACGCATTCTCTCCCATATCGTCTGTTTGTCTTGCTGTTTGTCTGTCGCTCATTCCCCCGCCCCTCTGGAGCGCGTCACCGCCCCGCGGGTCACGATGACCGCCCAGTTCTCGTACCTCTCCGTCTCCGAGAGTACCCTGCGCAGCGTGCGCTCCCCTATGCCCCCCAGCTGCTGCCGCGTGAGCGTCTGGCAGACGGCGGAGACCGAGCCGAAGAACAGCTCCCGCTCGCCGCCCTTGAGCCACACCCTGACCACGCTGTCCTTCCTCGTCATCGCGGCAAATATACAAAATAAGGCGGCGCGCTTCCCAAGATACGCGGCTATTTCTTCCATCTCGCACAGAGACTCGCCCCCCGACACGGTGATTATGTACGGAAATTACGTACCTTTGCACGCAGACATTAACTTTATAATCTACAGAAATGACTGAATCAGAGTATGCTGCACTCTCGTTGAAGGAGAAAGAAAAGTATTGGATCAAGGCTCTAAGGCAGAGGTCGACGCACGAACTTCTCTTGTCGACGGAGCAGTACGACTATGAGATGGAGCCACACTTCATCTACGAGGACGAGAACATCGTGCTTTTGAAGAATTATGTTGACTCATTCGACATTTATAGGAAGGATGATGAGACAGTGGGATGGGGAGAGGAATGGCTGGAGTTCATACTCGAAGAAGTGGACATGGGTGTGGATTTGAAAATTGAGGGTTACGAGGGGAAGACATTCCTTGAATATATGAGGGACAGGGGCTTCCCCCTCACGTTTCGGACTTGGATATAGCAGCGGCGATATGGACTCTGGAACTCAATCAAATCACCCCTCTTTTGACGGCTGCTGCCTTGATATATGAGAAGTGCTCGACCCACCACTTATTCTCCCTGCAAAAGACCCGCAGCTGTTCGTCGCTTAAGTTATCGGGCACATCGGGGTATAGATTGAACAATGTCTTTTTGTCAAAGGAAAACAGTATGACACCGATAGTGCCGACGGGTGAAGTCCACCAGATGGTGTCACCCTTGTTCCGCTTGTAGAAGTCCTCAAGCTCCCCGTACTCCTTCCTCGCCTCGTCGAGGCTGATGCCCTTGCCCCTCAGCTCTTCCTTCGTCATATCGCCTGTTTCTTTAAAGGTTAAGTACCTCTGCCGTTAGAGATATTGTTCTCTTATGAATTTCTCAAAAAGGTCAAGGTCGTAGGACGCTCCTCCCTTGCCCCAGAAGAAATGGATGAGCCCCAGCAGGCTCACGGGCTTGCCAGTCTCGGGGTCGGTCTCCCCTTTGGCGTTATGCCAAGGGCAATCCTCCTCCCACTTGTAGTACCTGCAATGCTTAAGTAACTCTTGTTCTGTCATATCACCGCTTGTCCTTTGTGTTCCGAGAGAGGAGAGAATCGATGAATGGCTCGAAGCCAAAGGATTTATCGCCAAGGGTAGTTAATCAATTATACACCTTCTCCTCCTCGATTCCTCGTGTAACTCTTTCCATAAGTCCTTTTCGAGAGCTGTAGCGGTCTTATATAGGTCATAGTCGCCTATACGCGCCGCATACTTTTCGACCATTTGCGCCTTCGCTATCCAGGGGTATCCATCATAGCTTTTCTTCTTCGCGATATCATAGCCCAGCTCCTGGAGCATCTTCTCGTCCTTGCACAGGTCGAAGACCGTCTTGCCCCTCAAGTCTTCCTTTGTCATATCGTCTGTTTGCTTGCCACAAAGGTAGGCAATCGGCGGGAAAGGGGCAAGCCTCCTTGCGTGTCGAAAGCTTTTTCCTTACCTTCGCCCCCGTAAACCTAAGAAGACTATGAAGGACTCACAGCAGGAGGCGGCCGAGAGGTTCACCGCTCGATGGGCGGGCAAGGGCTACGAGAAGGGGCAGAGCCAGCCGTTCTGGATACAGCTACTGAGGGAGGTGTACGGCGTTGAAGCACCCGAGCAGCACATCAGCTTCGAGCTGAGGGTGAGCGGCGGGGGGAGGCGTGTGCAGTTCATCGACGCTTACATCGAGGACACGAAGGTGCTTATCGAGCAGAAGGGCTTGGACATAGACCTTGGCAAGGAGGAGCAGCAGAGCGATGGCTCGATGCTCACCCCCTACGGGCAGGCGAAGCGATACGCTGACGCGCTCACCTATTCCAAGAAGCCCCGCTACATCGTCTGCTGCAACTTCCGTGAGTTCTGGGTGTACGACACGGAGAAGCCCGTCGGCAGCGAGCCTGAGGTGGTGCTGCTCAGGGACCTTGGCAAGGAGTACAACCGCCTCCAGTTCCTCGTCGACCCTCGTAGCGCCCACCTGCACCGCCAGCTGGAGGTCTCCGTCAAGGCGGGGGAGCTGGTGGGGAGGCTCTACGACGCTTTCCACAAGGAGTACCTCCAGCCCGACAGCCCTGAGTCGCTGCACAGCCTCAACGTCTTGTGCGTGCGCCTTGTCTTCTGCCTCTACGCCGAGGACACCGACCTCTTCGGCCGCAGGGACATCTTCCACGACTACCTCGACCAGTTCACCGTCGTCAGTATGAGCGATGCGCTGGAGCGTCTCTTCGAGGTGCTTGACACCCCCTACGAGAAGCGAGACCCCTACCTCCGTAAGAAAGGCTTGCTGGGGGAGTTCCCCTACGTGAACGGCGGGCTCTTCGCCGACCGGCGGGTGGAGATACCGCCCTTCACCCTTGACATAAGGAAGCTTCTCTTGGAGGACGCGAGCCTTGGCTTCGACTGGAGCGAGATGAGCCCCACCATCTTCGGGGCGGTGTTCGAGAGCACGCTCAACCCTGAGACCCGCCGCTCGGGAGGCATGCACTACACCAGCGTGGAGAACATACACAAGGTCATCGACCCGCTCTTTATGAACCGGCTCAACCGCGAGTTCAGCCTCCTGAAGGGCATCAGCGTGGAGCGAGTGAGGGAGCGCAGCCTCAGGGACTTCCAGCAGCGGCTCTCCGAGCTGACGTTCCTCGACCCCGCCTGCGGCAGCGGCAACTTCCTCACCGAGTCGTACATCTCCCTTCGCCTGCTTGAGAACGCCGTCCTGCAGGAGCTTATGGCAGGGCAGAGCGAGATGGCGTGGGAGGAGGCGAACCCCGTCAAGGTGAGCCTCTCGCAGTTCCACGGCATTGAGATTAACGACTTCGCCGTGACGGTGGCGAAGACCGCCCTTTGGATAGCCGAGAGCCAGATGCTGAGGAAGACGGAGAGCATACTTAGGAAGGACTTCGACTTCCTCCCCCTCACCCGCAACACCAACATCGTGGAGGGCAACGCACTGCGCCTCCCCTGGCAGCAGGTGATACCGCCCGAGAGGCTCAGCTACATCATCGGCAACCCGCCCTTCAGCGGGGCGAGGCTCATGGGCAAGGAGCAGAAGCAGGACGTGTTCGACGTGTTCCGGGGCTGGAAGAACACGGGCAACCTCGACTACGTCTGCTGCTGGTACAAGCGGGCGGCGGAGTACATCAAAGGCACAAGCGCGCGCTGCGCCTTCGTCTCCACCAACTCCATCGCACAAGGCGAGCAGGTGGCTGTCCTCTGGAAGCCCCTTATGGCGGAGGGCATTCACATAGACTTCGCCCACCGAACCTTCCGCTGGGACAGCGAGGCGAGCCTCAAGGCGCACGTGCATTGCGTCATCGTTGGCTTCAGCGCAGCCCCTTGCCCAGACAAGAGGCTCATCTACGTTGACGGCGTGCCTGAAGAGGCGGGGAACATCAACGCCTACCTCGTGGACGCCGCCAACGTCTTCATAGAGAGCCGAAGCAAGCCCCTCTGCCCAGTGCCTGAGATAGGCATAGGCAACAAGCCCATAGACGGAGGCTACTACCTCTTCACGCCCGAGGAGATGGAGGCGTTCGTCAGCAAAGAGCCAGCCTCGAGAGCCTACTTCAAGCCTTGGTACGGCTCCTACGAGTTCATCAACCGCAAGCCTCGCTACTGCCTTTGGCTGGGAGACTGCACCCCCAGCGAGCTTCGCAGTATGCCCCTTTGCATGAAGAGAGTGCAGGCGGTGAGGGACTACCGCCTCGCAAGCCCAAGCCCAGGCACGGTGAAGCTTGCCGACAAGCCCACACGCTTCCACGTCGAGAATATGCCCAAGACTAACTACATCGTTATACCAGAGACATCGTCGGAGAACAGAAGGTACACCCCAATGGGCTTTATGTCTCCCGAGGTTCTTTGCAGTAACGCTGTCCGCCTCATCCCCAACGCCACGCTCTACCACTTCGGGGTGCTTACCTCAAGCGTCCACATGGCGTGGATGAGGGCCGTGGGCGGCAGGCTTAAGAGCGACTACCGCTACTCGAAGGACATCGTCTACAACAACTTCCCCTGGCCGCAGCCCACGGGGGAGCAGCAGGGGAGGATAGAGCAGACGGCAAGGGAGATACTGCGGGCAAGAGACCTCTACCCCCGGAGCAGCCTCGCCGACCTCTACGACGAGCTCTCCATGCCCGCGGAGCTGCGCCAAGCCCACCAGCGGAACGACCGCGCCGTCATGGCAGCCTACGGCTGGGCGCCCGGCTCAGAGCCCTCGACAAGCGAACAAGCCTGCGTCTCCCGCCTCATGCAGATGTACCAGGAGCTCGCCTGAGGGCTACCCGCCGCGAAGGGTCACGGTGAGGGACCGCGAAGCCTCCTAAGGGGGCGTCACGGCGGCTGCTAAAAGATTTCACCCCCGTATACAATAATATCACGGGGGCGGGCGTTTGTATAGAACGATGAGAAGACTGCTATGTCTTGCCGCTCTCTTGCTCGTTGGCCACAGCCTCAAGGCGCAGTACGACGCCGCCTTCACCAACTACTGGGCTTTGCAGAGCTACTTCAACCCGGCATCGAGCGGCATAGAGGGCAAGCTGGACGTGCAGGGGGTGTACAGCATGCAGCTCGTCGGCTTCGAGCACGCCCCGTCCACCATACTGGCAACGGCGGACATGCCGCTCTTCTTCATCGGACCCCGCCATGGCGTTGGACTGGGGTTTATGAGTGACAACATCGGTCTCTTCTCGAACAAGAAGCTCTACCTCCAGTACGCCTACCACCAGCCCCTCTGGGGCGGTAGGTTGAGCATAGGGGCGAGGGTGGGCTTCCTGAACGAGACCTTCGACGGCAGCGGCGTTGACGTGGAGGACACGGGCGACCCCGCCTTCGCCACGAGCGAAGTGAGCGGCACGAGCGTGGACGTGGACGCGGGGCTGCGCTACACGTACAAGCAGAAGTGGTACGCGGGCTTCAGCACGATGCACCTGACGGCTCCCACCATCAAGCTCGGCGACGACAAGGAGAACGAGACAAGCGTAAGCCGCCTCTACTACCTGACGGGAGGCTACACACAGAGGTTCCGCTCCCCGCAGTACGCCCTCTACACGACGGCTATCCTCCGCACGGACTTCGTCGCGTGGAGAGCGGACATCACGGCAAGGCTCGCCTACGACAGCGAGAAGCTCCACCTCTACGCGGGGCTGTCGTACAGCCCGACGGTCTCGGTCGCCCTGCTTCTGGGCACCGTGTTCAACGGCATAAAGATAGGCTACTCCTACGAGGTGTACACCAGCGGCGTGGGCTTGGCGAGCGGGACGCACGAGTTCGTGGTGGGCTACGAGATGGACATGGACTTGTTCAAGAAGGGGAAGAACCTGCATAAAAGCGTAAGAATACTATAACACAAGCAGAGATATATGAGAGTTAAACCTATATGCATCTTGACCGCCTTCATAGGCGCTTGGGCGATGGTCTCCTGCATGGGGTCGTCGTCCTCCACAGTGACGGGCGGGGAGATAACGGGAGTGAAGCGTTCAGCGTTCAGTGAGCCTTCGCCTTTCGGCATGGTGGCGGTGAAGAAAGGCTCGCTTAAGATTGGCCTCGAGGAGAGCGACTCGCTATGGGGGGCTGAGACACCCGTGAGGGAGATCTCGGTGGACGGCTTCTGGATGGACGAGATGGAGGTCTCTAACGCCAAGTACCGGCAGTTCGTCAACTGGGTGAGGGACAGCATCATCCGCGAGCGACTGGCCGACCCTGCCTACGGGGGCGACGAGACGTACAAGATAGAGGAGGACAAGGAGGGCAACCCCATCACGCCTTACCTCAATTGGAACAAGGCTATCCCCTGGAAGAAGGCGAACGAGGACGAGCAGCGAGCCATCGAGAGCCTCTACTACGTGCACCCCATAGACGGCACGATGATGATAGACGCGAGCCAACTGAACTACCGCTACGAGATATACGACTACGTGACGGCCGCGCAGCGCAAGTACAGGCTCGACCCTGAGGAGCGTGACCTCAACACCGACCACACCGTAGACCCCGGCGAGGTGATAATGATATCGAAGGACACGGCGTGGATTGACGACGACGGGGTGATACGCCGCGAGACCATCACCCGCCCCTTGAGCGGCCCGTGGGACTTCCTGAACACGTACATCGTGAACGTCTACCCCGACACCACCTGCTGGGTGAACGACTTCCGCAACGCCGACAACGAAAGGTATATGAAGCTCTACTTCAGCAACCCCGCCTACGACGACTACCCTGTTGTGGGGGTGTCGTGGGAGCAAGCCAACGCCTTCTGTGCCTGGCGCACCAACTTCCTGCTGCGGGGGCTTGGGGGGATGGCGAAGCAGATACAGCGCTACCGCCTGCCGACCGAGGTGGAGTGGGAGTTCGCCGCCCGTGGCAAGAGCGCCTCTATGTTTCCTTGGGAGAGCGGCGAGGTGAAGAGCGACAAGGACTGCTACTATGCCAACTTCAAGCCCGACCGAGGCAACTACACCGAGGACGGCAGCCTCATCACCTCGAAGTGCGGGGCTTACAGCGCCAACAGCAACGGCCTCTACGACATGGCGGGCAACGTGGCTGAGTGGACAAGCACCGTCTACACCGAGGCGGGCGTTGAGAGCATGAGCGACATGAACCCTGAGCTAAGCTACAACGCCGCCAAGGAAGACCCTTATAGACTTAAGAAGAAGAGCGTGAGAGGCGGCTCATGGAAAGACCCTGAGAGTATGATACGCAGCGCCTGGCGCAGTTACGAGTACCAGAACCAGCCACGCAGCTACATAGGTTTCCGCTGCGTCCGCTCGATGGTGAACGACAACTCAAAGCAAAAGACCCAAAAGAAGAAATAAAGAGTTATGGCAACGAACAAGAATAATCTCATCAATAGAGTACAGAAATGGATGGACACCCTGCAAGGGCAGACCTTTATGAACTATGCCTACAGCTGGGGCGCCGCGGTCGTCATCTTGGGCACGCTGTTCAAGCTGCTCCACCTTTCGGGGGCTAACCTGATGCTTTGCGTCGGAATGGGCACTGAGGTGTTCGTGTTCATCGTCTCAGGCTTCGAACGTGTGACGGAGCGTGTCAGTGAGACAGCAACGGCTGAGAACGCTCCCTCGCTTACGCAGGAGGAGGTGGACGAGCTTGCGGCAGCAGCAGCCTCGGCAAGCTCGGGGCAGCCAATAGTGGTGCAGGGCGGAGGCGTTCCTTCCTCGGGTGTAGTGCAAGGAGGTGCTGAGGGTCAGCCCATAGTCGTGCAAGGCGGAGGCGGTGGAGCTGCCGGTGGCGGCACTATAATAATAGGTGGAGGCGGAGGCACTGGCGTTAGTGCTGGTGATATAGCAGGGGCTATACCTGCGAGCAACATAAGTCCTGAGGCGCTTGCACAGGGCGAGAGCCTCAGTGCCACTGCCGCTAACCTTGCAGCAGCGGGTCAGGCTGCCGCACAAGCACAGCTTGCCCTCAGTCAGTTGCAAGGCGGCAGTGCCATCAATCCCGCACAGATAAAGGCGACCGACCCTGCGGAGATAGAGGAGGCTGTGAAGAACTACACCGAGGAGCTGAAGGAGCTGACCGAGGTTCTTGGCAGAGTGAAGGCGCAGGCAGCAAGGATGAGCACCGACAGCGAGGAGATGGAGAACCTGAACCGCACGCTCACGGGCATAGCCACGGTGTACGAGCTGCAGCTTAGGAACATCAGCAAGCAAGTGTCCACCATAGAGCAGATTGACGAGCAGACACGCCGCATGGCGAAGCAGATAGAGGAGCTTAACGATGTCTACGCCCGCATGATACAGGCTCTTACCATAAATATGAAGCCCGTGGTACAGCAGGGCGGGGACTCGCAGAAGGCATAAGACAAGGGGAACAAAAGCAACGTAAATGGCAAAGTTCAGGAAGAAGAAAGTCTCGGCACGTCAGAAGATGATAAACCTGATGTACGTCGTGCTTATGGCGATGCTCGCCCTAAACGTGAGCAGCGACGTGCTGAAAGGCTTCACCCTTGTGGCTGACAAGCTCGACCTTTCCACACAGAATGCCACGCAGATCAACGAGGGGATATACAAGAACTTCGAGGAACAGATGAAGGCGAACCCCGCCAAGGTGAAGGAGTGGTACGACAAGGCGCAGTACGTCAAGCAGATGAGCGACTCGCTCTACAACCTCGCCGAGGAGCTGAAAGTGGCCATCGTCACCAAGAGCGACGGCAAGAACGCTGACGTGCACAACATAAAGAACCAGGAAGACCTCGAGGCGTCCACCTTCGTTATGCTCTCGCCTACCCACGGAAGAGGGGCGGAGCTTTGCGCCATGATAGACAGTTATCGTGAGCGTATCACTAAGATGGTGACGGACGAGAACCAGAAGAAGATAATAAGGAGCGACCTCAACACCAACGTACCTGCTAAGGCGAAGGCGGAGGGCAAGAACTGGCAAGAGTATATGTTCGAGAACCAGCCCACTGCCGCTGCCGTCACGCTACTGACCAAGCTGCAGAACGATGTGCGCAGCGCTGAGGGCGAGGTGCTGCACAACCTTGTCAGCTACATCGACGTGAAGGACCTGCGTGTGAACGAGATTAACGCCTACGTCGTGCCTAACTCGCAGACCATCGTGCAGGGCGGCAAGTTCTCGGCGCAGATATTCATGGCTGCCGTAGACACAACTAACCGCCCGACCATCTACATCGGCGGCAAGAAGGTGGAGAACGAGCAGGGCATCTACGAGACGATATGCAACTCCACAGGCGACTTCACCCTGCAGGGATACATTGAGACCCTCAACGGAAGCGGGGAGAAGGTGCGCCGTGACTTCGAACAGAAGTACTCCGTCGTGCCTCCCGGTGCAACGGTCAGCGCGGACATAATGAACGTGCTCTACGCAGGCTACGACAACCCGATGAGCGTCAGCGTGCCTGGTGTGCCCAACAACAAGCTGCATGTCTCCATGTCGGGCGGCGGCACGTTCGTGCAGAAGGGCGACGGCAAGTACATAGCCAGCCCCACCGACGTGGGAGGCGAGGCGGTCATCTCCGTCAGCGCTGAGACCGAGGGAAGGATGCAGGAGATGGGCAAGTTCACCTTCCGAGTGCGCAAGCTTCCCGACCCGACCGCCTTCATCCCCAACGGCGACGACCACTTCCTTGGCGGCAAGCTGAGCAAGCAAGTCCTTATGGCTGCCACGAACCTCGGCGCTGCCATCGACGACGGACTGCTCAACATACCCTTCACCGTGCGTGGCTTCGAGATGGTGTTCTATGACAATATGGGTAACGCCGTGCCTGAGGTGTCGCAAAGCTCAGCCTTCACCGACCGTCAGAAGAACATGATACGTCAGCTTGGCAGGGGCAAGCGCTTCTACATCACCAACATAAAGGCGGTGGGACCCGACGGAGTGGAGCGTACGCTTAACGGAGCGATGGAGGTAATCGTGAACTAACAGAAGAAAAGCAGAATAAGATATGAAGCGTTTAATCTTGATAAGCATAGTGGCTCTGCTCTCGCTTGCCGCGCAGGCTCAGCCCACAAAACGCAGGACGACAACGAGCAGCGCCGTCGCCCAGGCGGGCAACCCGAAGGCTAAGCAGACCGTCGACAGAGCCTCGCTGCTCTTCCCCACGGGCGACGAGATGCCCTCCGACGTGGTGTGGAAGCGGGACATCTACCGTCAGCTCGACCTTGACCTCGACAAGAACGCCCCGCTCTATTATCCCGTTGAGCCTATAGGCACGCAGTGCAACCTCTTCACCTTCATCTTCCGCCTCTTCCTCACGGGGCGTGTCGCTGCCTACAACTACAAGCTCGACGGCAACGAGTCCTTCGACGACAAGGACAAGATAACCGACGTGAAGGAGCTGCTCGACCGCTACTACATCTACTACGAGGAGGAAGACGGCAAGCTCACGGTGGCGGACAACGACGTGCCGAGCGCCTACGTGAAGCGTTACTACATCAAGGAGAGCTCCTACCTCGACCAGCGGACAGGCACGTACAACACCAAGGTCACCGCCCTCTGCCCCATAATGCTTGAGAGCGACGACTTCGGCGACTCCGCCTCCCCTAAGCCTCTCTTCTGGATGAAGTACGACGACCTCGCGCCATACCTCAGCCGCCTGCCAGTCATGGCGAGCAACTACAACAACGTCACCAATATGACGGCCGACGACTACTTCCAGATGAACCACTACGAGGGCAAGATATACAAGACGAGCAACCTGCAAGGGCAGGTGCTTGCCGACTACTGCAAGACGGAGGAGGCGATGACCGAGGAGCAGAAGAAGATAGAGCAGCAGCTCACCGACTTCGAGCAGCATATATGGAGCACGCAGGTGGCCGCCGACTCGCTCGACTCCGTGGCGGTGGACGAGCAGAGCGCGAAGCAGAAGCGCAAGAAGGCTTCGGCAAGCACCGACGACGCAAGCTCTAAGTCCTCGTCGCTCAGCTCCACAAGGCGCAGCTCAGGCTCCTCGTCGGGCAGTAGGAAGAGCAAGTCCTCCTCGTCGTCCAAGAGCTCAGCCGTCACGGCAAGCGCCCGACGCACCCGCCGTTGAGGCTTGAGCGAATGCCACAACCCGACAGAACCCCCGAAAGGGGTCTACACCCCTTCAGTAAAAGAGGTCTACACCCCTCCGGGCAAAGAGGTGTAGACCTCTTCCGCGAAAGAGGTGTACACCCCTTTCGCGACACCCTTCTACAACCCCTATGGCAAGATACGCTGACGTAGTGCTGCCCTTGCCCCTTGGCGAGGCTTACACCTACGCCCTGCCCGAGCCGCTTCAACAGAAGGTGCGGGCAGGGTGCAGGCTTATAGTGCAGTTCGGCCAGAGGAAGGTGTACGCCGCCGTCGTCGTTGCCTTGAGGGACGACTGCCCCGAGGCAGGCTTCACCATAAAGGAAGCGCTTGCCCTGCTCGACGACAGCCCTGTGCTTCTGCCCGAGCAGCTGAGCCTGTGGCGCTGGATAGCCGACTACTACCTCTGCTCCATAGGCGAGGTGTGCAAGGCGGCTCTCCCCTCGGGCATGAAGCTGGAGAGCGAGAGCGTGCTTATCCTCAACGCTGAGGGAGACACCTCCCAAAGCCTCTCGGAGGGAGAGGCGGAGGTGCTTGCCTTGCTCAGGAAGAGGAAGACCCTCAAGGTGGCTGAGCTGCAGCGTCGCTTCAGCCTAAAGGGAGTGCTGCCCTTGGTCAAGGCGTTGCTCGACAAGGGGCTCGCCTTCGTCAGGGAAGAGGTGAAGGACACCCGCCGCCCCAAGGCACGCCTTGCAGAGAGTGATGGCATCCCCTCGGAGCCGCTGCTCCTTCCCCTTAGCGAGGCTCAGCAGCAGGTGAAGGCTGAGATAGAGAGCGTCTTCAAGGACAAGAGCGTATGCCTCCTGCACGGCGTTACGGGCAGCGGCAAGACGGAGGTCTACATCCACCTCATCAGCGACACGCTAAGGCAGGGCGGGCAGGTGCTTTACCTCCTGCCCGAGATAGTGCTCACCGCCCAGCTCGTTGAGCGCCTTCGTCGAGTGTTCGGCACGAGGCTCGGGGTGTACCACTCCAAGTACAGCGACCGGGAGCGTGTGGAGCTATGGAAGAAGCAGCTCTCCCCTGAGCCTTACGACGTGATAGTAGGGGTGCGCTCCTCGGTGTTCCTTCCCTTCCAGCGCCTCAGGCTGCTCATCGTGGACGAGGAGCACGAGACATCCTTCAAGCAGCAAGAGCCTGCCCCGCGCTACCACGCCCGTGACACAGCCCTCGTCCTTGCGCAGATGTACGGGGCTAAGGCACTGCTCGGCACAGCCACGCCCTCCCTCGAGAGCTACCGCAACGCAAGGGAGGGGAAGTACGGGCTGGTGCGGCTCACTGAGCGTTACGGCCACGTGGAGATGCCTGAGATAGTGGCTGTGAACACCGCCGAGCTCCGCCGCAGGAAGGAGATGAGGGGGCAGTTCTCACCGACTCTACTTAACGCTATGCGCAACGCCTTGGACAAGGGGGAGCAGGTCATACTCTTCCGCAACCGCCGAGGCTTCGCCCCCTCGCTCGAGTGCCACGTCTGTGGCTGGACGCCCCGCTGCCTCCGTTGCGATGTCCCTCTGACGCTCCACCGTGAGGGACAGCGCATGGTGTGCCACTACTGCGGCTCAACGTACCCCGTTCCTACCCAATGCCCTAACTGCTCGAGCCAGCAGCTCGTAAGGCTCGGCTACGGCACGGAGCGCATTGAGGAGGAGATACAGACGCTCTTCCCCGAGGCTCGTGTGGCGAGGATGGACCAGGACACCACACGCACACGCCGTGCGTACGAGAGCCTGCTCCGCGACTTCGAGCAAGGCAAGACCGACATCCTCGTGGGCACGCAGATGGTGGCGAAGGGACTGGACATCGAACGCGTCAGCGTCGTCGGCATCCTCGGGGCGGACACGATGCTCGCCTTCCCCGACTTCCGAGCGGCCGAGCGCGCCTTCCAGATGATGGCTCAGGTGTCGGGCAGGGCAGGCAGGCGCAGCAAGAAGGGCTTGGTCATCCTGCAGGCCAAGGACACGGGGCAGAGCGTCATAGGGCAGGTGCTGAGGGGAGACTACGAGGCGATGTACCTCGAGCAGATGGAGGAGCGGGAGGCGTTCGCCTATCCCCCCGTCGGCCGCCTCGTGTACGTCTTCATGAAGCACAAGGAGCGCGGCGTGGCCGACTTGCTCGCAGCCGAGATGGCCTCTCTGCTCAGGGCTGACTTCGCGGACAGGGTACTCGGTCCCGACACTCCGCCTGTGGGGATGGTCCGCCTCTACCACATCCGCAAGATCGTCCTGAAGCTCGAGCGGAGCCTCCCTATGCCTGCCGTCCGCCGTCGCCTAAGGCAGCTGCAAGCCCACGTCCTCGCACAGCCGCAGTACCGCTCCGCCCAGTTCTACTACGACGTAGACCCGTACTAATCCCCTTACCTCTTATATCATCGTCGCTGAGACTCCGTCGGACTCTCCGCGGTTCCTCGCCGCAAGTCGTCGCAGCTCCTCAACGCAAGAGGGCGAGACGCTTGAACGTCCCGCCCTCTTGGCTGCTATCTGATATGCTTTAGAGAGAAGCCCTGACTTACTTCCTCGCCTTCACCGGCTCGCCCTGCTTGTTACCTATGATGAGGTACGCCACGGGCGCTGCCACGAACATCGAGGAGAACGTGCCGAACACCACGCCCAGTATCATGGCGAAGGAGAAGCTTATGATGCTGTCCGCCCCCTTGAAGAAGAGGCCAATGACGAAGATGACGGCCAGGACGATGAACGTGCTCACCGAGGTGTTGACGGTGCGGTTAAGCGTGATGTTCAGGCTCTCGTTGAAGAGGTTGTGCTTGTCGTGCGTCGGGTGGTCGTGCAGGCTCTCACGGATACGGTCGAACACCACCACCTTGTCGTTGATGGAGTAACCTATAGCCGTCAGGATAGCTCCTATGAAGGTCTGGTCTATCTCAAGGGAGAAGGGCACTAAGCCCCACAGTATGGCGTACGCCCCGAGGATGATGATGATGTCGCATATCAACGCCACGATGGCCCCCACGGAGAAGGCGAGGTTGCGGAAGCGCAACAGTATATAAAGGAATATAGCCACGAAGGCGAGAGCCACTGCTATCATCGCCCCTCGGGTGATGTCCTCGGCGACCGAAGGTCCCACCTTCTGGCTGCTGATAATTGAGCCTCCCTCACGCACGTCGCGGTTGATGAAGGTGCTCATCTCAAGGTCTTGCGCCAGCAGCCCTGCCTCCTTGAGGGTGGTGAAGAGCTTCTCCTCAATCTCGCTGTCCACCTCGATGCCGTCCTCGTCTATGCGGTAGTTGGTGGAGATGCGTATCGTCTGCCCGTCAGTGCCTATGGCGATGGCGCTGGTGTTGCTCTCGGGGAAGGCGTTGTCGAGCAAGGCGCGCACCTGCTCAGGCTCAATCTGCTTGTCGAAGACCACCACGAAGTTCCTTCCGCCCGTGAAGTCGATGCTCTTGCTGAAGCCTCGGGTGAAGATGACGGCAAGGCATATAACGGCAAGAGCGCCGAAGACGATGAAGCTCTTCTTGCGGTTGTCCATGAACTTGAACGTGGGGTTCTTGAAGGAGATAGCCTGCCCTGCCTTGGTGGTGAACGTCACGCCGAGCCACTTGTCCCGCTTCATTGCCGCCGAGTAGACGACACGTGTGAGGAAGACTGCCGTGAAGAAGCTTACGCAGATACCGATGAAGAGCGTCGTGGCAAAGCCTCTTATCGGTCCCGTTCCGAAGTAGTAGAGGATGATGGCTGTGATAATAGAGGTAAGGTTGGAGTCGAAGATGGCGCTGAAGGCGTTGCTGTAGCCCGCCTCGAGAGCCTCACGCACCCGCTTGCCTGCCTTCATCTCCTCCTTCGTGCGCTCGTAGATAAGCACGTTGGCGTCCACCGCCATACCAAGCGAGAGCACCATACCCGCTATGCCGCTCATCGTCAGTGCCGCTTGGAAGCTGGTGAGTATGCCTACGGTGAAGAAGAGGTTGAGCAACAGGGCGCAGTTGGCCACCATACCCGGTATGCCGCCGTACATCACCACCATATATATCATAAGGATGATGAAGGCGATGACGAAGCTGTACACTCCCATGCGTATTGACTCAGCCCCGAGGGTAGGACCGACTATCTCCTCGCTCACGATGTGTGCGGGAGCGGGCATCTTGCCCGACTCGAGCACGTTGGCAAGGTCTTTCGTGTCCTCAGGCGTGAAGTTGCCCGTTATCTGACTGTTGCCTCCCGTTATCTCGTTCTGCACGGTGGGCGCACTGTACACGTTATCGTCGAGGACAATGGCAATGCACTTGCCCACGTTGAGCTTGGTGAGTGCAGCCCAACGCCTTGCCCCGTCCACGTTCATCTTCATGCTTACGCAAGGGCGGCCGTTTTGGTCGAACTCGTCGCTCGCCCCCGTTATTACGTCGCCCTCAAGCGGTGCCCGTCCGTCACGCTCGGTCACACGGATGGCGTAGAGGTAATAGTAATCCGAAGCGTCGGTGCTGTTAATGCCCTTTGCGCCCCAGCGGAGGCGAAGGTCGGAGGGAAAGATTTGCTTAGCCTCAGGCGTATCGAAGAGC
Organism: Prevotellaceae bacterium; assembly: GCA_021204865.1. Taxonomy (GTDB): domain Bacteria; phylum Bacteroidota; class Bacteroidia; order Bacteroidales; family Bacteroidaceae; genus Physcousia. Next base: position 52,312 of record JAJPYQ010000058.1, read on the forward strand.
TCGGAGATGGCTTCGAGGTTGCGCTTGTGGGCAATGCCGACGACGCAGCCCATCGTTGGTTGCACCTGAAGGCGGGAGAGCAAGGGGTGTTCCTTTTGCAGCTTCTCTATGTCCACGTTGCTGTTCTCGGCTGCCTGTGCTGCCTCGCCAGTGACGTTGGCAAGAGCTTCCCCAAGGTCTGCCTTGGCTTTCTCTGTGGTATCAGGCTCAGCTTCTGCCACTTTCTCGGTAGCCTCCTCTGCTTGCTCAACGGCAGCGGTGTCAGGGGTCTCGGTGTTCACGGCAGCAAGGCGGCTGTCCAGTTCTATAAGGCTTTGGTAAATCTCTTGTGCGTCGTATGTCTCCCAGAACTCAAGGTTGGCGCTCCCTTGCAGCAGGTTGCGCACGCGCTCAGGCTCTTTCACGCCAGGCATCTCCACCATTATGCGCCCCTCCTGCCCCTCGAGTGCCTGTATGTTAGGCTGAACCACACCGAAGCGGTCGATACGTGTGCGCAGGACGTTGTAGGAGTTGCTGATGGCAGACTTAACCTCGGCTCGCAAGACCTTCTCCACGTCCTTGTCGCTCGTCTTCGTGCCCACCTTGTCACGCAGCTGTTGTGTGGCGAACAGCTCGGCGAGAGTGCCGTTGGGAGCTATCTCCTTGTAGTGCTTTATGAAGAGGGTGATGAAGTCGCCTTGCCCTGCGGCGGTCTCCTTCTGTGCAATCTCCACAGCCTTGGCGAAGTTCTCGTTGGTGAGTTCCTTGTGGTCTGAGAGAGCCTTCACCACGTCTCCTACGCTTACCTCGAGGATGACGTTCATGCCGCCCTTAAGGTCGAGACCCAGTCCAAGCCCCAGCTCACGGCACTGTTTCAGCGTCCACACGTTGCAGTACACCTTGACGTTGGTGAGCGAGTCGATATATCGCTGTCCTGCCTCTTCGCCTGCGGTGGCGGAGATCCTCTCGGCTTTCTTCTCGTGGTAGCTTACCACCCATCCGAAGCTCATATAGAAGAGGCAGATGAGTGCGAGCAAGACGGCGATAAGAGTTACAAATCCTTTGTTTCGCATTGTTGTTATGTAGGTTATTGTTTTTGTATATTCCTGCGGTCAGTAAGGGCGGAGTAAAGTCCGCATTAAGCCATTTAGTGCGCAAAGATAGCGTTTTTTCACGCTTGTATAATAAAAGCAGGGCAAAAATTTGATTTTCCTGCGCATCTCCATCCCCATCGTCTCGTGCGGTTGAGAGAAAAAGAATGTGCGGTTGAGAGAAAAAGTCGGTGCGGTCGGGAGAAAAAGATAGCGCGGTCGAGGGGCATCGTCTCGCTATGTTTTAGTCAACGTCTCGCTAACGAAGTCTCTTCGGGGTTATTAATACTTCCTGCGCAGCTTCACTATCAGGGGATAATGGTCGGAGAGCAGGCTGGAGTTGTCGACGCGGGCGCTGAGGGTCTGCCAGTCGTTTGAGTGGAAGAGGTGGTCGATGCGGAAGAGGAAGAGGTGCTCGTTGTAGCTCACGCCTATGCCGAAGCCCTTGTTTCGGTAGGCATTCTCGAGGCGGCGGGAGAGTTGCTGGCAGGCGTAGGAGATGGGCGTGTCGTTGAAGTCGCCGCAGACGATGACGGAGGCGCGGGCGAAGTGCGTGTCGAGGGCTGCGGTGAGGGTGTCCGTCTGCCTGCCCCTGTTGCTCTGCGAGTTGGCGAGCTTGCCCCATAGCCGCTTGCCTTCCTGCTTAAGCTCGTTTCTGTCGCGAGACTTGAGTGCCGCCTTGCCGTCGTATTTGTCTTCTGTCGATAGGAAGTTGCTCTCGAGGTGCGTGTTCATCACCACGAGCGTGTCCTCGCCTCGGAGCAGCTCATAGACGTTGACCCCGTTGTTCAGCGAGGTTTTTGCGCTGAGCGTGTCGTGCGAGAGGATTGGGAAGCGGCTGTAGATGGTGCGCCCATTTGTCTCGTGGTGCTCGTAGCCCTGCTCCAAGAGCCTTTCCTTAAGGTCGGCTGCTATCTTGCCCCCGGCGCACTCTTGCAGGCATATTATGTCTGCGTCGACGCTGTCGATGTAGGCGAACAGCTCCTCCTGCCGCTCCTTTATGTCCTTGTAGGTGAAGTTCATCACGTTCCAGCTCAGGATGGTAAGGTCAGCGTCCGCCTGTGTGGGGGAGCGGTGCAAGGGGAAGTAGTCGAGGATGAAGCCGCCTGTCAGCAGAATGCCAATAAGAGGCACGAGTGCGTACTTAGGCTTGAAGAGGAGCCAGAAGGGAAGCCAAAGCAGGTTGAAGAGCAGGATGATGGGGAACGTGAGGCAAGCCACTGCGAGGCGGGGGCAAAAGTAGGGCGGCACCCACGTCAGGAGGCAGCAAGCCCATAGCAAGAGCAGCGAGACAATGTCGGCGCTGAGGAAGACACCCGTCAGGAACCGTCTTATGCGCTTGCCCCGACGCTTCATCACCTGCCGCCCGCGTTGAAGAGCTTGCGCTTCTCCTCCTCGGTGAGGCTGCCGTAGCCGTGCCGCTTCACCTTGTCGAGGATGCGGTCTATCTCCTCGTCCGCAGCCTTGCGCCGCGCGTTGTAGTCCATCTCGTCGGTGAACCTGCCCCCTGGCCTTGCCTTCATCTTGGGCTTCCGCCTGCGGCTCGTCAGCTTCTGCCACCACGAGCGCCCTCCATTGCTTGGCTTTCTCCAGTGCAGCAGAAGCACGAGGGCGAAGAGCATGCCACCGAGATGCGCCATGTGAGCCACCCCGTCTCCGCTTGAGAAGACGGCTGAGAGCAGCTCGATGACGGCGTAGGCAGCCACGAAGTACTTCGCCTTGATGGGGATGGGGATGGGGATGATGAACATCTTCTCGTTGGGGAAGGTCATGCCGAAGGCGAGCAGGATGCCGTATATCGCCCCCGACGCGCCGACGGTTGTCCAACCGTTAAGAAGCGGCCTCACTTCGCTGACGGGGAACTGCGAGTAGGGGCTTGCGTAGAACTCCACGAACTGCACCAGCTCCTGCATTATGCCCGCCCCTATGCCGCAGACGAAGTAGAAGACGAGGAAGCGCCTTACGCCAAGCACCTGCTCCACTATGCGCCCGAACATCCACAGGGCGAACATATTGAAGAAGAGATGCCCAAGGTTGCCGTGCACGAACATATAGGTGACGAACTGGTAGAGGCGGAAGTGCGAGGCAAGCACGAAGTGAAGCCCGAGGAGGCTTGACAGGTACACGCCCCTCGTCTCGAACACGAAGGTGGCGACGAACGCCAGTATGTTGATGATGAGCAGGTTCTTCGTTACGGGAGGAGTGCGGAACATATCAGTGAGGCTTTGCTGTCAGTAGGGTGCAAAAGTACGTATTTTAGCTTGAACTATGGCATAAGCCTCGCTTTTTTACTAACTTCGCAGCCCAAACGACACACTTAGAGGACTATGGAGCTTACCAGTAAGATAGAGGCTTGCGTCAGGGCGGCGCTCAAGGATTTGTACGGGTTGGACGTGACGGTGCAGTTGCAGGAGACACGCCCCGAGTTCGAGGGCAGCCTGACGCTGGTGGTGTTCCCCTTCCTTAAGGCGAGCCACAAGAAGCCCGAGGACACGGCGAGGGAGATAGGCGACTACCTTATCAGCAACAGCGAGGGGGCGGTGGAGAAGTACAACGCCGTGAAGGGCTTCCTCAACCTCACCGTCAGCACGGCTGAGTGGACGGCAGAGCTTAACACCATTCAGCAGAACCCACGCTACGGCTTCACCGAGCCAAGCGACAACGCCCCGTTGGTGATGATAGAGTACTCGAGCCCCAACACCAACAAGCCCCTGCACCTCGGCCACGTGCGCAACAACCTGCTGGGCTGGGCGTTGGCGAACGTGATGGAGGCTAACGGCTGCAAGGTGGTGAAGACCAACATCGTCAACGACCGTGGCATACACATCTGCAAGAGCATGCTCGCTTGGCTCAGGTACGGAGGCGGGGAGACCCCCGAGACGAGCGGCAAGAAGGGCGACCACCTCATCGGCGACTACTACGTGGCGTTCGACCAGCACTACCGCGAGCAGGTGAAGCAGCTCACGGAGCAGGGCATGGACGAGGAGGAGGCTAAGCGGGAAGCACCTCTTATCAAGGAGGCGCACGAGATGCTGGTGAAGTGGGAGCAGGGCGACCCTGAGGTGCGTGCCCTTTGGCGGCAGATGAACGAGTGGGTGTACGCAGGCTTCAGCGAGACGTACAAGGCGCTTGGCGTGAGCTTCGACAAGATATACTACGAGAGCGAGACCTACCTCGAGGGCAAGCGGAAGGTGCTTGAGGGGCTGGAGCAGGGCATCTTCTACCGACGGGAGGACGGCAGCGTGTGGGCTGACCTAAGGGCAGAGGGGCTTGACGAGAAGCTCTTGCTTAGGGCGGACGGCACGTCGGTGTACATGACGCAGGACATAGGCACTGCCAAGCTGCGCTTCGAGGATTACCCGATAGACAAGATGATATACGTCGTGGGCAACGAGCAGAACTACCACTTCCAGGTGCTGAGCATACTCTTGGACAAGCTCGGCTTCTCGTGGGGCAAGGGCTTGGTGCACTTCTCCTACGGCATGGTGGAGCTGCCCAACGGCAAGATGAAGAGCCGTGAGGGCACGGTGGTGGACGCTGATGACCTCATCGCCAAGATGATAGAGGAGGCAGCCTCGGTCAGCGCAGACAAGGTGAAGAGCCTCGAGGGCGTCACCCCCGAGGAGGCACGGGAGACGGCTCGCATCGTGGGAATGGGCGCACTGAAGTACTTCATACTGAAGGTGGACGCACGCAAGAACATGCTCTTCAACCCTGAGGAGAGCATCGACTTCAACGGCAACACGGGTCCCTTCATCCTCTACACTTACGCCCGCATACGCAGCATACTGCGCAAGGCGGAGGCGGAGGGCTTAAGCCTGCCGTCCACACTGCCCGTGCCCTCCGACATCAACCCCAAGGAGACGAGCCTCATACAGCACCTTGGGCTGTTCCCCACGGTGGTGCGACAGGCCGCACAGGACTACAACCCCTCGTGCATCGCCAACTACTGCTACGACCTTGTGAAGGAGTACAACCAGTTCTACCACGACTTCAGCGTCCTTCACGAGGCGGACAGCCTTAAGCGCACCCTTCGCCTCGCCCTCTCTGCGGCGGTGAGCAAGGTGGTGAAGAGCGCGATGGGCATACTTGGCATCGAGGTGCCGGAGAGGATGTGATGGCTTACCCACTGGAAGGCATACGGGAGGCGTGGACGGTGGATGCGAGCTGCACGGGCAACCCCGGGCCGATGGAGTACCGCTGCGTGCACATCCCCTCGGGCAGGCAGGTGTTCCGCTATGGTCCCCTGCAAGGCACTAACAACATAGGGGAGTTCCTCGCCATCGTGCACGCCCTCGCCTTGCAGAAGCAGAGGGGAGTGAGCGGTGTCCCCGTCTTCACCGACAGCAAGACCGCCCTCGCCTGGGTGCGGGACAAGATGGCACGCACCACCCTTCAGCTCACCCCTCAGACAGAGAAAGCCCTCGAGCTTACACGGCGGGCGGAGGCTTGGCTTCGTGGCAACGCCTACTCCACGGAGCTCAGGAAGTGGGACACCGAGCAGTGGGGCGAGATACCGGCGGACTTCGGCAGGAAGAAGTCTTAGCCATCTTCCGTAACACCTATATAACAGGGACCGTGGCGACCCTTTAAGGGGCTTCGTGAAGCCTGTATAAGAGTCACCAGGCAACCCCTCGCAAGGGGTTCAAGGCAACCCCTCGCAAGGGGTTGCTTAACGCCTCACCGTGAGGCGTAACGGACCCTCACTGTGAGGCGTTGCGAAGCCTCAGGTAGAGGCACGAAGAAAGCCTAAGTACCGGCGCCGGCGCGCGTCAAGTACTTAGGCTTGGGTCTGCCCTAAGGCGGTGTGGTTTAGGCTAACGGAGGAGCACCTTCCTGCCTCCTATGATGTAGACGCCGTGGGTCTTAGGCTGGCGTACGGGCCTTCCGCTAAGGTCGTAGACCGTGCCTTCGCTGTTCAGACCGTCGCCGCTCACGTTGCGGACAGCGTCCGTCTCGCCCTCACCCTCCTCGTCTTCGACGTTGTCCTCGTCGGCTACCGTCAGCAGTGCGCCGAGGCAAGCGAGGCGTTCCTCCTGCCCGTCGCTCGTTGAGGCGGTTGCCCTGGAGATGACTGCGTAGCCCTCGAGCGTCTCCCCCGTGGCGAGGCGGAGCTCAAGGGAGTCCGTCACTGAGGGCAAGGGGTGATTGCCGTCGGCATAGAGCAGCACTCGCCACTTGCCCTCCCCCAAGAGGCTCAGTCGCACCTCAAAGTCCTGCATAGAGGCGGGAAGCTCCACAGCGTCGAGCTCTATGCCCGAGGGGAGCTGGAGGTCGAACTGCAGGGCGGAGTAGCTCCCCTCGTCCACCGTAAGGATGAGGGGCAGGAGGGCGAGGCTCTGGGGGTCGAGGCGGCGTGAGGGCAGCTGCCAGGTGATGTCGGCAGAGGGGAGGTGGCGGTTGCGGCTTGCGTCCGCCGCCTCTGCCATTATCGTGTCTCGGAGCAAGGCCACGTCGTCGGAGCTTATCTCACCGTTGCTGTCAACGTCCGCACGCCCCTTGAGGAACGTGTCGTTGTCGATGCCTTCAAGGTAGTTAAGCACACACACAAGGTCTGCCACTCCCAGCAGCCCGTCGTCGTTCACGTCGCCCATACGGTCCGCCGGGCTCTCGTCCTCGTCTCCCTCGTCCTCGCTGATGTCGTAGGCGTTGAGGCGGGAGAGGACGTAGGAGGCACGCTTCTGGAACCACGTCTTGCTGTTGGAGGCGGTTGTGGAGTAGTTCGCCCCGTCGCGGTCGCTTGTCTCGTTGCTCGTGTTATGGGCGAAGGAGGAGGAGGCGAAGGCGTAGTACTCGTCGCAGTAGTCCTCAAGCTCGTCCAACGCGCCCCCGTTGACGAAGTTGTACATCAGGCGGTAGTAAGCCTCGTCCACCTCCGTGGAGTTGTAGCGCAGGGCGTTGAAGAACTGCCCCGCCACGCCCTTGCTGTCGCCCGAGGAGAGGATGTAGGAGAAGAGGTCGACCTCCGCGTCGTTGACGAAGTAGGTGTAGCTGACCTCGTAGCCGAACGCCCAGTCGCAGTCCCACAAGGGGCCGAACACCCACGGGGTCGGGTCGTAGCCCTCAGCGTCGACAGCGTCCGTCACGTTCTCCGAGTAGAGGTAGACGCTCTTGGGGTGCTTAAGCTCCCCGTTCCATATTATCTCGCAGGCGAGGAGGTAGCGGGCGAGGTAGTCGGGGTCTACGAGCTTGGTGTAGCTGTCCGAGCCTCCCTTGACGACGGACATCATCTTGTTGTAGTCGCTTATAATGGTGTTAGCCGTGAGCGACACGCCCTCCTCCCCCACGTCGGGGGCGTGTATCTTGGCAGGCAGGCTGTAGGCGTTGCTCTTGTAGATGGTCTCGTCCGTGTAATCGTCCATCTCGATGATGGCTGCGCTTCCTTCGTCGTCTATGTCTATCGAGTTGTTGCTGAAGCCTATGCGCTCGGTGAGGTTGTAGCTGCCTCGGTAGCTGCCGTTGATGTAAAGCTCAACGGGCACGATGTGGTTCGTTGCGGCGGTCTCGAGCAGGTTGCCCACCTTGTGCCCGAGGGCGTTGGTGGTCATCGAGCCAGTCTGCTTGTTGGAGAGCAGTATCCAGTGCTTGCCGCTCTTCATGCCGAGGGGCTTCTGCTTCTCGGAGAACTTGAAGTGGTAGGGGTTCTTCGACTTGTAGGAGTTGCTCCAAGAGCTGTTGCCCCTGCCCTTAATCAGTATGGGCGTGCTCTCCATGTCGGGGAAGACCCCCGCCCCGTCGATGGCTATTGAGGCTTCCTCGTAGTAGCTCTTGCCGTTCTTGCCTATCCAGTTGGAGCTGCTCCAGCTTGCTGTGTTGCTCAGGGTGATGTCAATGCGAGGCACGCCGTAGGAACTCGTAGGGTGGTCGGTGAGGAAGTCGACGCACACCGTCACCTTCTTGGAGAAGTCCGCAAGCTCCCTCTCGAAGGTGCCGTCGCTGTTCTGCTTTATCCTAAGCTCCTGCCAGTAGGGGTTGGTAAGCTCGTAGGTGACTGGCTCGGCGAAGCTCTGCCTCGTCTTCTTGCTGCGCTGCCTCACGCCTTGCACCAAAGCCTTAGTGCCCTCGCCGCCCAGCTGGAAGGAGGCGGTAAGCCACTTGCCTATGCCTGCCACCGAGAGGCGCAGGGTGTCTCCGCTCACGTCCTCGCACTCAGCGTCGGTGAAGACCTGACTGTTGTACTTGTTGTTGAACTTAAAGGAGTTGAGCGAGGGGATGTCCTCGGGGGTCTCCGTCTCAACGTCCACCACGCCTTTAAGCTCGTAGTCCTCACCGTCCGCCAGCGTTGCCCGGAAGAGGCTGCCGCTGTAAGTGCCCGTAAGGACGTAGCTTCGGGGCAGGACAACCACTGTGCTGTCGCTCCTTCGGAGGTAAAGCATATCGTCGTCGTGCTCAAGGTAAGAGCTCTTGCTCACCGTTATCTCTATGCTTGCGCTAACGCCCCCGCCGTCGTTGGCAGTGGCTGTCACGGTGGTAGTCCCCTCGGCAAGGGCGGTGAGCAAGCCCGTCTTGCTGACTGTGGCGACATACTCGTTGGAGCTTGACCAGACGACCGAGGGGTCAGTGGCGTCGTCGGGGGCGACGCTTGCCTCAAGCTGAAGCTCCTGCCCCGCCTCGAGGCTCGTGGTCTCCGCCTCGATGCTTATAGAGGTCACCCTAACCGTGACCGCGCTGTACTGCACCTCCGTGCCGTCGGAGGCGTAGATGTGGAACTGCTCGTTGTCGTCGGTCGTCTGGCTCTCGTAGCAGCCCATCATAAGGGTCTCCTTCCGCAGGTTGAACTGGTAGGCGGGCTGAGCCACGCTGCGTATGCTCTGGAAGCCTCCCCCGTCGCTTAGCGTCCACAGCGCCTCGCTTGCAGAGCCGTCTGAGCTAAGGGTAAGGTACTTGCAGTTAGTCTGGTTGTACTCGCTCGTCCAAGTCAGGTACTCCCCGCTCTCGCAGTTCTCGAAGGTGTAAGCGTCCCCGCTCTTCGATATGTACCAGTAGGCGCTGGAGGGAGGGGCGGTGTACTTGGTCTGGTAGACAACGTCGTAGGCAGAGCCTTCCGCCGAGCCGGGGCAGACGTATCCGCTGGTGCATGCGCAGGTGATGTAGTACTTCTCTCCGCTTTGTATGTTCCACGCTGCCTTGGCTTGGGCTGAGGCGAGCAGGAGGGCGAATAATAAAGGGTTGTGTCTCAAGTCTAATAGCATCTCTAATACCTCTTTCGAGGGCAAATGTAGGCAAAACAAACTAAAGGGCAAGCGCCTGGGGCTGCCTTGTGTCACTTCTCTGGGGCGTGGGCGGCGAGGAAGTCCTCGACGGGCACGCCCTCGCAGCGGAGGAAGCAGTTGCGCACGGTCTTCGTAGTCCCGAAGCCTGCGTCCTGACACTCGGTCAGGTTAGTCACCTCCCCGCACTCTATCATTCTCTTAAGCTCGGCTATGCGGTAGAAGCTGAGGTAGTCGTGCACGTTGTTGTATCCTTGGCTGCGCACGCACTGCAGCAGGAGGTGTCGGTTAAGCCCCGTCTCCCGGCACAGCTGGTTGCGCCCGAAGGTGTTGTCCTTCCACGCCTCGGTGTTGTGTTGCATCCAGTACTCCACCCTCTCGAAGTGCTTCTGGTTGAGCTCGTTGAAGTCCCTCTGCGCCTGCTCGAGGTCTCTCTCGCTGGGGTTCTGCTCCACGGCGGTTATGGTGGGCTTGGGCAACTCGAGAGCCATCGTCTCGAGCGTGCGGAGGCTTAGGTAGAGGTTGAGCACTGTGAAGCACAATATATATATGGTGGCGAGCAGGAGGTTGAAGCGGAGCACGCAGACGACGGCGTAGAACACTGCGCTCAGTCCGAGGCAGAGGCTGTAGCCCACGAGGTAGCGGGGGAACTCCTTGTGGGTGAGCCTGTGCGGGAGGCGGAAGATGTTGACGATATAGGCGAGGCTGAGGGCGAGGGAGGCGAGGCGTATGAGTATGTCGTAGCTCAGCAGGTGCTGGAGGAGGTCGTGGGTGCTGGTTATGACGAGCGGTGTCTTGCCCAGGAGCAGGGGGAAGGTGTAGAGCAGTATGAGAGCCATCACGGGCGAGGCGTACTTGACCATGCGCTGCCACTGCAGGTAGCCCGGCATAACGAAGCTCAGCGGGTAGATGCTCTGCAGGTAACACACGATGACGAGCAGCAGAAGAGCCGCGGGCTGCAGGAAGCCTCGGGCGCTGACGGGCAGCGTGTCGATGAGGCAGATGAAGGTGCTGAGGAAGGCGAGGATGGCCATAATCCAGGCGATGGAGAGGTAGCGCACCTGGTGGCGGGCGTAGACGAACATGACCATCGCTATCACGTAGTGCGCCGTTGTGCTGCACATCAGTATGGCGAGGGCTACGTCCTTGGTCATGGCTCGGAGGGGGTGTCTGTGCGGGCAAAGATACGCAAGCGGAGGGAATAATGAAAGAGATGGGCTAAGTTTTTGCGCAGTTAGCCGAAGGTGACGCGATCCCTACGCCTACGTGTCGCGGTCCCTTCGCCGAACGTGTCGCGGAGCCTCGTGCGACCCGCCGCAGAGCCTCAAGGCTGCGGGCTCAGGGCCTGCTCGGGCTTATAAGGATTCGAGAAGCTTAAGGGCCTTGTCCTCCGCCTGCTCCATCAGCTTGCGCTCGCCCGGGGCTTTGTCCTTGAGACCGCAGAGGTGGAGGATGCCGTGTATTAGCACTCGGTGCAGCTCCCTCTCGGGGCTCTCGCCGAGGGTCTGTGCGTTGGAGAGCACCGTGGCGGGCGAGATGAAGAGGTCGCCCGAGAGGAGCGGTCCCTCGCAGTAGTCGAAGGTGATGATGTCGGTAAGGTAGTCGTGGCCGAGGTACTGGCGGTTGAGCCTCAATATCTCCTCCTCGCTCACAAAGACGTAAGCCACGTCCCCCAGTCGCCGTCCGTAGCTCTCCGCCACGAGCTCCGCCCACTGTCTTACCTTCGCTTGGTCGAGCTGGGGCAGGGGGCAGTCTATGGTGTGGAAGGTTGTCACGGTTGGAGCATCTCGACCGCCTTCATGACGAGCGGGTCTTGGTCGTAGACAATGGCGAAGTACTCGCTCATGTCCCAGATGTCTCGGGCTGCGAGAGCCTTGAGCGTGCGCTTGAGCTGGGGCACGGTCTGCTCCCTCTCCTCCTCGCTGGAGGGGGTGACACCGAGCTTCTCGCCCTCGTCCATCAGCTTGTCCGTAACGTCGTCGGGGATGTCGAAGCTCTCCTTGAACTCATCGAAGCTTGTCCAACGCTTGGCGAGCTTCTTCTGGTTGCCGTCGAGGTAGCGCAGGCTCGCGTTAACGATGCAGCCCTTTACGGAGAGCTCACGGTAGTACTTCGTGTAGCGTGCCGTGTCGAGCGGGACGAAGTAGTCGGGCATGATGCCTCCGCCCCCGTACACCGTCCTGCCAAGCTTCCTCGTGGTGTAGCGAAGCGAGTCGGGGAAGTGTATGCTGTCCTCGTTTGTCAGCTCGCCGTTGTTGTAGCGGGTGATGACATCTTGGCTGTAGCTCTGCTTGTCGCCCTGTGTGTAAGGCTTCTGAATGCAACGACCGCTGGGGGTGTAGTAGCGGGCTATCGTGAGGCGTATCATGCTGCCATCGGGCAGGTCTATCGGGCGTTGCACAAGCCCCTTGCCGAAGGAGCGCCTGCCAAGCACCACGCCGCGGTCGTTGTCCTGTATCGCCCCCGTGAGTATCTCGGCAGCCGAGGCGGAGTACTCGTCTATCAGCACAGCCACCTTGCCCTGTTGGAATGCGTCGCCGCCCGTGCTTGTAAACAATCTTAGGGGCACTGTCCTGCCCTCCGTGTACACTATCGTGTCGCCCTGAGGCAGGAACTCACTCGCTATGTCGGCAGCCACCTCGAGCAGCCCGCCCCCGTTCTGCTGAAGGTCTATGATGAGGTCCTGCATCCCCTCCGCCTTAAGCTTGGCTATCGCCTCGAGCAGCTCGTCGTGGGTGGTCTGCCCGAAGGAGGTGAAGCGCACGAGTCCGATGGTGGGCGTGACCATATAGGCAGCGTCGACGGTGTTGAGGGGTATCTTGTCACGGGTCACGGTGAAGTAGCTAAGCCCGTCCGTGCCGTGCCTCTTGATGCCCAGCCTCACCTGCGAGTTCTTCGGACCCCTTAGCCTTCGCATGATGTCCTCACGGCTCATCTTCACGCCCGCTATCAGGGTGTCGTCAACGGTGATGATGCGGTCGCCCGCCATTATGCCCACCTTCTCCGACGGTCCCTTGGCAGTGGGCTGTATCACGATAAGCGTGTCGTCAAGGATGTTGAACTGCACGCCTATGCCCTCGAAGGAGCCTTGTAGCGGCTCTTGGAACTTCTTCGTCTCCTCTGCGTTAGTGTAGCTGGAGTGGGGGTCGAGCTTGTCGAGCATACCGTTGATGGCGTCCTCAACGAGCTTGTTGCAGTCCACGCTGTCAACGTAGTAAAGGCTCGTCGTGAGCGTCGCTGTGTAGAGTTTTCTCATCGCGTTCTCAAGCTCGCTTTGCATCTGCGCCCGCACGCTGAGGGATAGGAATATCGCCACGAGGGCAATGATAGTCTTCTTCATAATCTGTAAGTTAAGCCTTCAGGCAACCACTCGCTGATGTCGCTCCCGAAGTGTGCCAGCTCCCTCACGACGCTGCTCGACAGGCTTGCGAGCTTGGGCTTGGCGAGCAGTATGACGGTCTCGGTGTGGGCGAGATGGTGGTTTATGTCGGCTATGTTTAGTTCGTATTCGTAGTCAGTCGTGGAGCGCACTCCCCGCAGTATGCAGCTAACGCCAAGCCTTTTGGCTAACTCCGCCGTAAGCCCCGTGTAGCTCTCTATCCACACGCGAGGCTCGTCCTTGTAGAAGTCTCGCAACGCCCTCACCCGCTCCCCGACGGGTATCCAGCCGCTCTTAGCCTCGTTGTAGCCCACCGCCACGATGACCGTGCCGAAGATGCGCAAGGCACGCTCCACAAGGTCGGCGTGCCCACGGGTGAAGGGGTCGAACGAGCCTGGGAAGAGTACGCTATTCTCCATCGCCTTCCTCCGCAAGATCCTCCTCTATCACAAGGTTCTGAATGATGAAGTTCTGCCGCTCCATCGTGTTCTTCCCCATATAATACTCCAGCATCTCCGCCACTTGGTCGCTCTTGCTCAGCATCACCTGCTCGAGGCGTATGTCGGGACCGATGAAGTGGCTGAACTCCTCGGGGCTTATCTCGCCAAGCCCCTTGAAGCGAGTTATCTCAGGGTCGGGGCTCATGTAGTCTATGGCGCTCTGCCTCTCCTCCTCGCTGTAGCAATACTGCGTAACGAAGTCCGCCGTCTCCGATATGTGCGGGCGTGTGAGTGCGTCGAGGTCAGCGGCAGCCTCCTCGAGCCTTTGCAGCTTCGCCTTGCCGAGCCTCGCCTTGCGGGTGCGCACACGGAACAGAGGGGTCTGAAGGATGTAGACGTGCCCCTTCTTCACCAGCTCGGGGAAGAACTGGAGGAAGAAGGTTATCATCAGCAGCCTTATGTGCATACCGTCCACGTCAGCGTCCGTAGCCACTATCACCTTATTATATCTTAAGCCCTCAAGCCCGTCCTCTATGTTAAGGGCAGCCTGCAGGAGGTTGAACTCCTCGTTCTCGTACACCACCTTCTTCGTCAGTCCGAAGCAGTTCAGAGGCTTGCCACGGAGCGAGAACACCGCCTGCGTGTTCACGTCGCGGCTCTTCGTTATGCTGCCGCTCGCCGAGTCGCCCTCGGTGATGAAGATGGCTGTCTCCTCCTGCTTGTCGCCGCGGCTGTCGCCAAGGTGTATGCGGCAGTCACGGAGCTTGCGGTTGTGCAGGTTAGCCTTCTTGCTCATCTCGCGAGCCCGTCTTTCAATGCCCGCCATCTCCTTGCGGATGCGCTCGCTCTCCTGCACCTTTTGCAGGATAACGTCAGCCACGGCGGTATTCTTATGCAGGTAGTTGTCCACTTGGCTCTTCACGAAGTCGCCCACGAACTTGTCTATCGACACTCTCCCGTCGGGCTCCGTGGTGAGCGAGCCAAGCTTCACCTTCGTCTGACTCTCGAACAGCGGCTCTTGTATGTTTATGCTTATAGCCCCAACCATTCCGTTGCGAATGACGCCGTACTCGTAGTTCTTGCCCGAGTACTCCTTTATCACCTCCGCTACGTACTTCTTGAAGGCAGCCTGATGCGTGCCTCCGAGGGTGGTGTGCTGCCCGTTCACGAAGGAGTAGTACTCCTCGCCGTTCTGCTTCGTGTGAGTGAAGGCTATCTCTATGTCCTCGCCGCTAAGGTGTATTATGGGGTAGAGAGCGTCGTAGTCCATACGGTCGTTAAGCAGGTCGCTCAAGCCCTCGCGGCTCACTATCCTCCTGCCGTTGAACATTATCGTGAGGCCCGTGTTAAGGTAGGTATAGTTCTTCAACATCTGCTCCACGAACTCCGAGCGGAAACTGTAGTGCTTGAACAGCGAAGCGTCAGGCTCGAAGAAGACGTATGTGCCGTTCTCCTCCTCAGTCTTGCCCGTCAAGTCTTCCTTCAGGATGCCTTTCTCGAAGCTTGCGCTGCGTGTCTCGCCGTCGCGGAAGGAGCTTACCGTGAAGCTTGTGCTCAGGGCATTCACCGCCTTCAAGCCCACTCCGTTCAGGCCCACGCTCTTCTTGAACGCCTTCGAGTCGTACTTCGCACCCGTGTTAAGCACCGACACAGCCTCAACAAGCTTGCCCAAGGGTATGCCCCGTCCGTAGTCCCTGACGCTGACACGCAAGCCCTCCTCCACGCTTACCTCAATGCGCTTGCCCGCCTGCATCTTGAACTCGTCGATGCTGTTGTCTATCACCTCCTTCATCAGGACGTAGATGCCGTCCTCAGGCTGAGAGCCGTCGCCAAGCCTGCCGATGTACATACCAGGGCGGGTGCGGACGTGCTCCATGTCCGTCAGGTGCAGGATGTTCTCCTCGCCGTACATCGTGCCGTCGCCCGTTGGCGCAAGCAACCCGTTCCCCATCACGCCAGTTCCTTCTTGAAGGCGCACCTGCGCTTGTGTATTATGCAGTCCATGTTCTTCCATTGCGCCTGACTTGGCACGTTGTCCTCAAGCTGGTGGTGCGTCTCGCCCCACTCGTAGCCGTCGTCTATGGCGCTCTGTATTATGTCGGCGAAGATCATGGCGTTCGCCCCCTTGTTCTGATACTCAGGGTCGACACCGACGAGCAGCATATCCAGTATCTTGGGGTGCTTGTTCAGCCACAGAGCCTTCACCAAGTGCCACCAGCCGAAGGGCAGCAGCTTCGCCTTAGCCTTTTGTATGGCGCGGCTCAGGCTCGTTATGCAGATGCCCATACCAATCACCTTGCCGTCCGCAGTCTCCACAACTCCGAGGTAACGCTTGTCGAGGAACATCAGGTACTCGTTGGCGTACGTCTCCATCTGCGCCTCGTCAAGCTCGCTGTAGCCGTAAAGCTCGGCGTATGACCTGTTCACCAGCCCCAGCACCTTCTCTATGTAGCCCTCGCGGCGTATCTCCTTCTTGTTCTTGAACTTGCGGAGGCGGAAGCCGTAGCGCCTCGCCACCATGTCAGCCACCTTCTTGTACTTGCGGAAGTTGCCCTCGTGCTCGGGGGTCTTGGGGCAGAACACCTTGCGCTCCACCCATCCCGTCTCCTTCACGTAGCCGAGACGTCTGAGGTGCTCGGGGTAGTAGGGGTAGTTGTAGATGCTGTTCATCGTGGAGAGCTGGTCGTAGCCGTCGGTGAGCATCCCCTCGGGGTCGAGGTCGGTGAAGCCAAGCGGACCGACGATTGTGGTCATGCCCCGCTCCTTGCCCCACTGCGCGACCGTGTCGAGCAAGGCCTTCGAGAC
Organism: Prevotellaceae bacterium; assembly: GCA_021204865.1. Classification (GTDB taxonomy): domain Bacteria; phylum Bacteroidota; class Bacteroidia; order Bacteroidales; family Bacteroidaceae; genus Physcousia. The sequence continues at coordinate 68,216 of JAJPYQ010000058.1, forward strand.
CGTGAGGTCGTCGATGAAGTCTATCCACCCGAAGCGCACGTTCTTCGTCTGCCAACGCTCGTTCGCCCTGCGGTTGACGATGGCGGCAACTCTGCCTACTATCTTGCCGTCCCTCTCCGCGAGGAAGCACTGCGCCTCGCAGAAGCGGAAGGCGGGGTTCTTGCGCGGGTTGAACGTGTCGAGAGCGTCCTCAAGCAGGTCGGGTACGGCGTAAGGGCAGTCCTTGTAAAGCTCCCAGTTGAAGCGGACGAAGCGCCGCAGGTCGCGCTTCTTCTCCACGGGGCGAACAGTCAGATTATCCATAACGGCAGTCGCATTACGCCGCAAAGGTAGCAAAAAAACAACGTAGGAGCTGCCCCTCAGGGGGCGTTTAGGCTAAAAAAGACAGCATTAAGGGAAAAAGAGCTGCCTTTTATTTTGCTTGTTATACTAATATAGTTAATTTTGCTAAACGATTGTGCTTAACCGTTTACACTAACATATCATGATGAATCTCAAACGCATCCTCGCAGCCACGGCGCTCATTGCCTGTGTGGCTGCTCCAGCCCTCGCTGAGGAAGACAGCGACAACCTCTCCTACAAGCGCTACCCCCACATGTTCATCGGCATTCAGGGAGGCGGGCAGACGACCCTTACGAACTTCGACAACTCCAAGCTCATCACCCCCACGGCGAGCGTCAGCTTCGGCGCTTGGTTCACTCCCGTGGTCGGAGCGCGCATCCACGCAAACGGCGTGTGGAACAAAGGCGGCATCAACGGTGTGGAAGAACTCAAGTACGACTACAAGTACGCCACCGCTGACATTGACCTCATGCTGAACCTCAACACACTCTTCGGCCGCAAGGACTACTACCCGCTCAACGTCTACCTCATCGGCGGTATAGGCCTTAACACGGCCTGGGACAACGACGACGCCAACGACATCGGCTCCACCGTCCTGACCAACGTGTGGGACGGCAAGCGGTTCAGCCACAACGCTCGCGTGGGCGCACAGCTCGACTACAACATCTGCAAGAACGTGAGCGTCAACCTCGAGGTCGACGCCAACAACCTCAACGACCGCTACAACAGCAAGGCGAGCAACAAGGACGACTGGCAGCTCACGGCGCAGCTCGGCTTCGCCTTCAAGTTCGGCTACAAGAAGAAGCCCGTCGTTGTTCCTGAGGAGATATGGGAGACCCGCATCGACACCATCTGGTACGACGACACGGAGTACCGCGACGTGACGCGCGACCGTGACATCAAGCGTGAGATATTCTTCGAGATACGCGAGAGCGACGTCGAGACCACCATGGAGCAGATACAGGCCGTGGCTGAGTTCCTCAAGGGAGTGAAGGACGCCGAGATAACCATCACCGCCTACGCCGACAAGGCACCGGCAACCCGAAGCTCAACATGATGTACTCCGAGCAGAGGGCGCAGAAGACAAGGCAGGCGCTCATCGACGACGGCGTGGACCCCGACATCATCAAGAGCGTGGAGTGGAAGGGAGACACCGTGCAGCCCTACGAGGAGAACGACAAGAACCGCCTCTCAGTCATCACAGGGCACGGCATATACACCGACAAGGACCCGTTCACCGTCCGCAAGTTCCGCACAGAGGAGGTGCGCTACCGCGTGCAGTAAGAGCGGCAGACCGGATAAACGGCACAGGGAGGGCAAGCCAACTCGCAGGCTTGCCCTCCCTTGCTTTATGCCCGAAGACTTAGAGCTTAAGGATTAAGGCAACGAGTCACGGTGAGACGCTGCAGCGTGTCACCGTGACTCGTCATAGTGTCTTCACTGAAGGCACCGAAGTGTCTTCACCGAAGGCACCAAAGTGTCTTCACCGAAGGCACCGAAGTGTCTTCACCGAAGGCACCGAAGTGTCTTCACCGAAGGCACCAGAGTGTCTTCACTGAAGGCACCAAAGTGACTTCACTGAGTCCACCGCGACCCCTTAGGGGTTATCACGACGATCCCTTAGGGGTTACCGCGACGGTTCCTAAGGCTACGGATGAAGCTGCTGGTAAGAGGTTTGGAGGATTGCCTTCGCATGCCGCAGGCGCTGGTCTGCCAGACTGCCCTGGTTGAAGACGGGCTGGAGAGTGTTAAGGTCAAGGACTGTCGCCCCCCGGGTGTCCCTCAGCATAACGCCGCTCGGGTAGGTGCTGTAGACGAAGGGCTGGCGGTAGGCCGTGGAGAGCACGTTGCGGCTCCAAGGGAAGTCGTCGTGCCTTAGTCCAAGTTGCGCGAGCAGTGTGGCGGCCAGGTCGCTCTGGTTGGTGAGCCGGTCTATCCGCCTTGGCTCCCTCACCGCCCCTCCGAGCCAGAGCATAGGGCAGCGGAAGAACTCGGGGTCTTGGAAGCTGCCCGCACAGGAGGCGTTGTGGTCGGGCAGGAGGATGACGAGCATGTTCCGCCACTGGGGCAGCGACTTGAGGCTGTCTACGAGTGCGCCGAGGCAGTGGTCGGTGAAGGCGAAGGCGTTGAACACCGGGTCGCTGAGCCGTTGGTAAGGCACTTGCCAAGGCTCGTGGCTGGAGAGCGTCTGGTAGACGGTGTGCCAAGGCGTGTGACTGGGGCCTGAGGGGCGAGCCTTTATCATCTCCAAGAGGCGGCGGGCGGTGATGCTGTCGTTCACTCCCCACTTGCTCTCGTTGGCCTGGCTGAGGGGGAAGTCGGTGATACTGGTAAGGCGCTGATAACCCGAAGAGACGAGGTAGCCCTGCTTTCCCATTATCTTGATGTCGCCGCCGTAGAGGTAGTCGCACTCGTAGCCTGCCTGGGTGAGGCTGAGGGCGATGGAGGGCAGATGGTTGGTCGCCCCAGGGATGCGCATGAGGCTGAGTGTGGGGTAGCTGAGCCACCCGCTGAGGGCGGAGACGGTGCCGCGGTCGGTGCGGAAGGAGTTGCTGTAGTACTGGGTGAAGAACACGCCCTCGGGGATGAGCCTCGAGAGGTTGGGGGCAACACCCTTCGCTCCCCCAAGCTCCTCGACGAACGAACCGCCGAAGCTCTCCATGAGGATAATGAGGATGTCAGGGCGCTGTGTGTTAAGCAGCGTGTCCGCCAGCCCCTCGTCCTCGACCTCGTAAAGCCCGTTGAATGCCTGCGCCCTCTGCTCCTCGGGGAGCAGCTGGAACTGCCTTGCGAAGTCCTTCTGCTTGCTCAGCGAGGAGACGAGGCTGAAGGCGGGGTTGACGGCGGCGTGGTTGAGGTAGAGCCGCTGGCTGTAGTACGCCTCGCCCACGTTCATCGTGCTCTGACGCAAGCCGCCTCTCATACCCACGAAGACGCAGCCGCCAAGGAGCAGCAGCACGAGGCACGAGAGGAGGGGCTTCCTCGAAGGGTCGAGCCTGCGGGGGGTAAGCCGTATGGCTATCCACGAGACCAAGGCGGAGAGCAGCACCACAGCGAGCAGGCGCAGGGCGAGGAAGCCGAGGCTTACGCTGTTGGTAGCCCCCTCCGTGCTGCGCAGGTAAGGCAGCACGGTGCTGTCGAGCTTCACGTGCCAGAACTCGTACATCACCGTGTCGCCCACGACGACGAGCGACACGAGGGTACATATAATAATGTAATAGGGGGCGAGGCAGCGGCGCACGGGTATATTGTGCCACAGCACGGTCAACAGGCAGAAGAGCCAAGGCAGGGCGATGAGGTAGGCTGCCGTGCTAAGGTCCATCGGCAGCCCGTGCCAAAGCACCTGCCAGAGGTCAAGGGAGAGGAAGGGCTCGGCGGCTTGGTTGTAGCAGAGAAAGCCTAGCTTGCCAAGGGCGAAGACAAGCAGGAAGAGCAGCAGCAGCGAGAGGAGGAAGGTGAGGCGTCTGAGCATTAGTGGAGTTGGTATGACTGTTGTAGCACCGCCTTCGCCTTAAGGATACGCTCATCGCTGTGGGAGGGCGCCTCGGTGATAGGCTCTCGGGCGGTTATGTCGAAGACGCTCACCCCCGACGTGTCCTTGAGCATTATGCCAGCGGGGAAGCAGCAGTAGACCGAAGGGCTCGTGTAACGCTTACTGAAGATGTTGCGGCTGTAGGGGTAGTCGTCGTGCGGCAAGCCGAGCTGTGCGAGAAGGGTGGCAGCAATGTCGCTTTGGTTCATAAGGGTGCTGACGCGACGGGGCTGCCTTACCGCCCCTCCGAGCCAGAGCATCGGGCTGTGGAAGAAGTCGGGGTCTTCGTAGGTCTGCTGGTAGAGATGCCCGTGGTCGGGGATGACGATGATGAGCAGGTTGTCCCAAAGGGGCGTGGCTCTCAGACTGTCCACCAGCGAGCCAATACACTGGTCGGTGTAGGCGAAGGCGTTAAGCACGGGGTCGCTGAGGCGGCTGTAAGGCACTTCCCAAGGCTCGTGGCTCGATATGGTCTGCCAAGTGACGAAACGAGGGTGCGGCGTGTCTTGCCTCATAAGCCAATCCTTTAACCACGCCCCTGCCACCTCGTCGTGCACTCCCCAGCTGCAACGAATGCACGAGTCGGGGAAGGCGCTGCCGTCGATAAGCTTGTCGAAGCCCATATCCTCAAGGTAAGCCCGCTTGCCCATGTTAGTGTACGCCCCGCCGTAGAGGTAGGCAGTCTCGTACCCTCCCTCCTTAAGGCTGCGGGCGAGCGAAGGCAGGGAGGCGTGGTACTGCCTCTCCCGCATAAGGCTAAGGGTGGGATGGCTGAGTGTGCCGCTCTGAAGGCTCACGGTGCCTCTGTCGGTGCGGAAGGAGTTGCTGTAGTACTCGTCGAAGAAGACACCTTCGGGTATGAGGCGGCTGAGGTTAGGGGCGACCCCTTCCAGTCCCCCAAGCTCTCGGACGAACTTGCCGCTGAAGCTCTCCACCTGCACTATGAGGATGTCGGGGGTCGAGGTGAGCAGAAGCGTGTCGGTAAGGTCGTCGGTGGGGGGATAAAGCTCTCCCACGAGGGAGGCGCACTCGTCGTCGGGCATATAGTGGAAGCTCCTCTCGAGAAGGAAGGAAGAGAAGAAGGCGAAGGTGGGGTTGGTGGCGGCGTGGTCTTGGAAGAGCGTCTGCCCCCGTTGGTAGCAAGAGCCCACGCCTATGGGGAGGACGGCAATGACGATGGTGACTATAAGCCCTCGCCACGCCTTAGCCTCCGCTCTCTTCGGGGTAACGAGGTAGAGGGCAGCGGCAATAAGCAAGGCGAAGAGTACGACAGCGAGGAGCCGCCACACGATGAAGGAGGCAGGCACGCTGTTGGTTGCCCCCTCGGGCGAGGCTGCGTAGCTAATGATGGCGGAGGAGAGCTTGAACTGCCAGAACTCGTACATCACCGTGTCCCCCACGATGGTTACGCTGAGGGCTATGCCCACTACTATATAATATGGTATAAGCAGAAGGCGAAGGCTTAGCCTGCGCTGCAAGGAGCAGAGGGCAGGAATGAGGAGCAGCAGGGCGGAGGTGCGCACGTCGAGGGGCAGTCCGTTTGCCCATACGAGGATGAGCCGCCAAAGGGAGAGAGCCTCAACGCCTCGGTTGTACAGCACAAAGCCCACCTTGCCCACCGCAAAGACGGCAAGGAGCACCATCAAGGCTCGTGCGAGCCATCGGTTAGAGCTGCTGGAGGTCATAAAGGCGCTTGTAGTAACCTTGGAGGGATATCAGCTCGTCGTGCGTGCCACGCTCCACTATCCTGCCCTCGTGCATCACGCATATCTCCTGGGCATCCCGTATAGTGCTGAGGCGGTGGGCAATGGCGATGGTGGTACGAGCGGACATAAGTCGGGCGAGAGCCTCCTGCACCAGACGTTCGCTCTCGGTGTCGAGGGCGGAGGTAGCCTCGTCGAGTATCAGGATGGGCGGGTTCTTAAGCACAGCCCTCGCTATGGAGATGCGCTGCCGCTGCCCGCCCGAGAGCTTGCCCCCACGGTCGCCCACAACAGTGTCGTAGCCCCGCTCCGTCTGCATGATGAAGTCGTGGGCGTTAGCCGTCTTCGCCGCCTCTATTATCTGCTCCTCGGTGGCGTCGGGCATGCCGAAGGCGATGTTGGCACGGATGGTGTCGTTGAAGAGCACCGACTCCTGCTGCACCGTGCCTATGAGCCCTCGGAGGCTCTTGATGCTAAGCGAGCGTATGTCCTGCCCGTCTATAAGGATGCTCCCAGCCGTAACGTCGTGGAAGCGGGGCAGAAGGTCGACGAGCGTGCTCTTGCCCGCCCCCGACTGCCCTACGAGAGCCACCGTCTTGCCCTTCGGTATCTCGAGGCAGATGTCGTGAAGCACCTCGGCGGAGGCGTTGTAGGCGAAGGAGACGTGGCTGAAGACGATGCTCTTGCTCAGTGTCTTCGCCTCCACGGGGTGCTCCGCCTCCTTGATATGGTTCTCCGCGTCCAGTATCTTGCTGATACGCTCAAGCGAAGCCATACCCTTCTGCACGGCGTAGGTAGCCTTGGAGAGGTCCTTGATGGGCTGGAGCAGGGTGTAGAGGATGACGAGGTAGAAGATGAAGAGGTTAGCGTCGATGTTCCCCTTGCCGCTGAAGATGAGCAGCCCCCCGAACCAGAGCACTATCACTATCATCACCGTGCCGAGGAACTCGCTGACGGGGTGTGCCGCGCTCTGCCGGATAGCCACACGGTTGGCGAGGCGGCGGTAGTCGTTGTTGATGCTCTCGAAGCGTCTCCTCATCATCCCCTCGCCCGTGAACGCCTTCACGATGCGCAGCCCCCCGAGCGTCTCCTCCACCTGCGAGATGCTGTCCGAGAGCTTAGCCATCATCACGAGCGACTTAGCCTTCAGCTTCTTGCCTATGCTGCCTATGCCGTAGGCCATCAGGGGGACGACGAGCAGGGTGAAGAGGGTGAGCTTCCATGAGATGACCACGAGGGTGAGGAAGTAGGCGATGATGAAGATGGGGTTCTTCACCAGCATGTCGAGCGAGGAGGTGATGGAGAGGTCTATCTCGCTCACGTCGGTGGAGATGCGTGTCAGTATGTCGCCCTTGCGCTCCTCGGAGAAGAAGCTGAGGGGGAGGCTGAGTATCTTGCTGTAGATGCGGCTTCGTATGTCACAGACCACGCCTGTGCGCAGAGGCATGAGGAAGGCGCTGCCCGCGAAGTACGTCGCCGTCTTGAGGAAGGTAAGAGAGGAGAGAAGCAGCCCGAGCAAGAGCAGCGTCGTGGCGGGACCGTGGAGGGCGATGAGCTCCTGACTGTAGTAGTAGCCGTTGTTCTTCGCCACGTCCACGAAAGCCTTGAGCCCGCCCGTGCCCCACTCTATGAAGCTGTAGCGCTCGGTGTTCACGTGGAAGAGTATCTGCAGGATTGGCAAGAGGATGGAGAAGGAGAAGACGTTGAAGACAGCGGCGAGGACGTTCATCCCCAGCGTGCTCACCATGTACCATTTGTAGGGCTTCAGCAGCCCCCACACAAGCTCTCTCTTCTTCATAGCCGTAAGTGTTCCGGGGGGCAAAGGTAGCAATAGTTGGCGAAGCGAGCAAACGTGGGGGCCGCGAAGGGGCACGGTGAGGCGTTGCAGTGAGTCACGGTGAGGCTTCGTGAAGGGTCACAGTGAGGGACCGTTACGCCTCACGGTGAGGCGTTAAGCAACCCCTTGCGAGGGGTTGTCTGAAGGGTGCTATAGAGGGATCACGGAGCCTCACCGTGGGGTCCACGGAGCCTCACTGTGGGGGACCACGGAGCCTCACTGTGAGGTGTTATTGTCCTTAAGTTTGCGCGCCATGGCGATTAGTGTTATCTTCGCGTCACAAACCAAGAGCCTAAGACCACGTGAAGCAACTTGCGCCGCTCCTTCTGTTAGCTCTATGCCCCCTGCTCCCCTGCCTTGGGGCAGCGGAAGACGAAGCCCTTTTCCTTCGCCTTAGCGACGGTACGGTGGTCGCGCTTCCCCTTGAGTACGTGCTTGACTACACATATAGCGGCGGCCTCTTCACGGCAAGGCTGACGGACGGGCAGGACTGGGAGCTCTCTCAGGTGCAGGAGCTTCAGAGGGACTTGCCCGAAGACGTGCCTTCCTTCGCCGCCTTTCAGTTCAGGGCTGAGGACAACAGCCAAGTCTTCGAGGACGCCGAGTGCCCCGACCCGTCGGGCGACACCCTAAGCCTCGAGGTGGGCGGCATAGGGAAGTGGCTGACGGCTTCCTTCTCGTTCACTTTAGGAGGGACGGAGGCGAGGGTGGACAGCGTCCCGCAGCGGAGTGGCAAGACGAGGCAGAGCTTCGCCCGCCCCGTCACCTACGCTCTCGGCAACCCCTCGTGGCTGCGGCTAAGTCTCGTGTCAAGCGAGGACGGCACTGTGTCAAGAGTGCTCGAGCCTTACAGCCGCAAGCAGACGGTCTCTGTCCGCTTCCTCTCCGACCACCCCACAACGCCCTACGGCGTGCCCCGCATAGACATAACGCTCGACGACCCCTCCCCTTGGAGCAGCGACAACTGGATAGGTATGCACGGCAAGACGTACTACGAGAGCGCCCTCATAAAGATAGACGGGGCAGGCGTCTTCCCCGACCTTCCCGAGACGCCCGTGCAAGTGAAGGGCAGGGGCAACACCTCGTGGACGAGCTCGTGGGAGAGCAAGAACCCCTACCACCTGAAGTTCGGCTCTAAGAAGAGCCCCCTCGGCATGAAGGAGGGAAAGCACTGGGTGCTCGTGGCCAACAAGCAGACGGGCTCGCTCACCTCCAACGCAATGGGGCAGAAGGTGGCTAACCTCTTGGGCGTTGCCTACGCAAACCACATAGTGCCCGTGGAGCTTTACGTCAACGGGAGCTACCGAGGGGCTTACGACCTCACCGAGAGCATCGGGCTTCGCTCGAACAGTGTCGACCTCGAGGACGAGACTAATGCCGCTGTGCTTGAGCTTGACGTGTACACCGACGAGCCCATCTACAGCGACAACGCCTACAGCCTGCCCGCCAAGATACACTCGCCCGACCTCACGGACGACGGGGTGCAGCTTACGGCCGAGGCTATTATCAACGACTTCAACGAGATGGTGCGGCTCGTGGCCACAGGCACTGACGCTTACCTCCGCAGGGTGGACGCTGACTACCTCGCCCGCTACCTGCTCACGTGCGAGTACATCGTGAACAGCGAGCTGGCGCACCCCAAGAGCGAGTATCTCTTCACCGAGAACGTCAACGACCGCCTCGTCGTGGGAGCGAAGGACGAGACCCCCTGGGTGTTCGGCCCCCTGTGGGACTGCGACTACGACTTTGGCTACGGGGCGAGCAAGCAGTACTTCACAGCTAACCAGTCCCTCAACTTCTACTCCGTCGGCTCCACAAGCTCCCAATCGAAGCACTTCCTCCACGCACTGCGCTACAACTCCACCACCGTGGACAGCCTCTACTACTGCCTTATGACGCAGTTCTATGAGGGGGGGGGGGGTGGCCGAGCTGCTCGACTACTGCGACGAGTACTATGCC
>JAJPYQ010000030.1 GCA_021204865.1 Prevotellaceae bacterium
CGGCCACGCTCAAGGGCAGCGCCAGGGCTGAGACGCTCGGGGAGTACACGGTCGTAAGCCTCGGAAGCGCCTCGGGCTACGTTGACCTCGGAAGCCAGGCAGGCTCGGACTTCGCGGCGCTCGGCAGCTTCAGCGTGAGCTGCTACTACCGTGTGGACGACGGCACCTCGCTCAGCGGCAACGGCTTCTTCCTGTGGAGCTACAGCACAAGCCAGGACTGCGGCTCCTCCTCGGGCACGTACCACGCCTACCGCCTCAACGAGCAGCGCATAGCCACCTCACGGGCAGGCTACACGGGCGAGACGGGCTACAGCGTGGGCTCGGCAAGCCAGACGGGCAGGTGGGTGCACGTGTGCTACACGCAGTCGGGCAACTCTGGCCGCCTCTACATCGACGGCACTCGTGTGGCCTCCATCAGCGGCATGCCCCTGCCCTCGAGCGCCTTCACCACCACGCCCTCCTACTGCTGGCTCGGCCGCTCCCCCTTCTCAAGCGACAGCTACCTTCCCGCCACGCTCGTCTACGGCTTCACGCTCTACGACGAGGCTCTCACCGCCGACGAGGTCGCCCGGCTGAGCCAAGAGACGGAGAGCCTTGACTACGCTTATACCTACGGTAACCCGGGGGACTTCACCAAGCTCTCCGAGGCGGTGGAGCAGGCTGACGCTTTCCTCGCCTCCGTCACCGAAGGCACGTACCCTCAGGCAGCCCTCGACGACTACGAGGACGTGCTTGGGTACTGCCGCCAGATGGTCGCTCAAGGGCTCGTCTCCCAGACCCTCATCGACGACGCCCTCAGCAAGCTCTCGGCAGCCAAGGCAAGCCTCGAGGCAAGCAAAGGCTTCACCTTCGGCGACGCCTCCGCCCAAGGCTACGACACGGCAAGGGGCTTCCGCCACCCAGGCGGGCTGCACACCGAAGCTGACTTCGAGCGCATACGCCAGCAGCTCAGCGAGGGCGACGCTACCGTGACCAGCGCCTACAGCACCCTCTGCAACGCCGAGTACGCACAGAGCACCGCAGCCACCTATCCCGTGGAGACTATCATAAGGGGCGGAGGCACGGGGGAGAACTACATCAACGCCGCCCGAGGGGCTACCATCGCCTACCAGAACGCCCTGCGCTGGCGCATCTCGGGCAACGAGGCCTTCGCCAAGCACGCCGTGGAGGTGCTTATGGCGTGGGCTAACACGACGACCGGCATCGGGGGCGACAGCAACTACGCCCTCGCCTCGGGCATCTATGGCTACGAGTTCGCCAACGCCGCAGAGCTGGTGCGTGACTACGAGGGCTGGGCAGAGGAGGACTTCAACGCCTTCAAGCAGTGGATGCTTAACCTCTGGTACCCCACCGCCCTGCGCTTCCTGAGGGTACGTAACGGCACGTGGGAGAACAGCTCGATGTGGTGGCAGTGCCCGGGGCATTACTGGAGCAACTGGGGCTTGTCGAACGCCCTCTGCGTGGCGAGCATAGGCGTGCTGTGCGACGACGTGTACATCTACAACCAAGGCATGTCCTTCTTCAAGTACGACCAGGTAGGCACGTTCGTAGACCCTCGCACTGCCGACCCCATACTCAACGACGGCTTGACCGAGTTCCTCGGCAACCTTGTGGTGACCACCACGGAGAGCGACTTCGAGACGGGAGCTTACGGCAAGCTGGGGCAGATGCAGGAGAGCGGCCGTGACATTGGTCACGCGACGATGGCGGCGGGGCTGGCGGTTGACTTCGCACACCTCGGCTGGAACCAAGGCGACGACCTCTTCTCCTATATGGACAATCGCCTCGCAGCAGGCATCGAGTACGTGGCGGGGCAGGTGGAGAGCCTCGAGGGCTTGCCTTGGACCAACTACCACTACGCCTCCAACGGCTACTACTGGACGGACTCACGCTCGTGGCTGATGACAGAGCCTGCCCTCGGCGAGCAGATACGTCCCTACTGGGGGACGGTCATCGGGCATTACGAGGGCGTTAAGGGTGTTACCATGCCTCTAAGCGAGACAGTCTACAAGAAGATGGGCATCGACGCAGGGGGGACGGGCAGCACGAGCGGCTCGTACGACCACCTCGGCTACTCCGTCCTGATGAATACCCGCAGCGGCATAGCCGCCCCCGAGGACGTGCCTACCACCCTCACGCCTTACATAACCTACGACGGGGAGACGCTCGAGCAAAGCAACCTCGGAGGCTTGTACAACCCTTATTGGGACAACGGCACGACGGCTGTGGAGACTGGGCAGAGCCTGACCCTCTGGGCAGAGCTTCCCGAAGGAGAGACGAACACTGGCAAGTGGCAGTGGTCGACTGGCGAGACCACGCAGAGCATCACGGTCTCCTCCGACAAGAGCTACGCCTACCGTGTAACCTACACCAACGAGAACGGGGCTGAGAGCGAGCAGCTGTTCACCATCGCCGCCAAGGGCGACTGCGAGGAGCTCAGCGTCACCCCATATTATAATGTAGGCGACGGGGCGGTATACGACACTGACATCACCCTTCAGTATGGCTCAAGCGTGACCCTCGGCATAGCTGGGGGCGGAGAATGGAACTCGTTCGAGTGGGAGAACGGGCAGACTGGCAGCGAGCTGACCCTCACGGCTGTTACGCACGACCGTGAGGTGAAGGGAGCGTTGATTAACCACGGAGGGAGGCGCACCGTCGTCTGCTTCCACATCACAGTCTCCGCCATCTCGCCAGTCGTGCTTGTGGACGGGGTGGAGACGGACGGAGAAGCCTCGGTTATAGTGAACGAGGGGGCTGACGTGACCCTTAAGGCTGTGGCAGCCGACCTGCTCGCCGGGGGCACGTACCTTTGGGACGACGGCTCTGAGGGCGAGACGCTTGAGCTGGGAGTGCTTACCGAAAGCGTTAGCCACACGGTTACTTACACCTTGGGCGGCACAAGCTACTCGCTCTCCTTCGAGCTGCTTGTCACCCCGTCGGAGGAACGCCTGCTTGACCTCGGCAACTACACGATACAGCAGCGCTCCGACGGTATGTATATGACTAACCAAGGCTTGGGCAGCACGCCCTCTTTCCTGCCGCTCGACGAGGAGAACCCTGAGACGCAGCAATGGTATCTCTACCGCTCCAGCGAGAAGAACCCCTACTACGAGCTGCGCTCACTTGTGGACAGCACTTCGCTCAACGCCAGCGGTGAGATGGTTAAGAGGCTCTACACACGACCCTACACCATCAGCTTCGCCTCGGGCACAGACTACGCCGCCATCTACACCCGCCCGTCGACCAAGACGAAGCAGTTCATCTACGTGGAGAAGGACGGTTCAATCAACTTCGACTACAGCGACACGCTCTACGGCTATCCCTTCCTCGTCGAGTGGGCGGGCGACGGCACTATGGTCTCCGCCCCACGAGCGGCTGCCCCCCAGGAGGGGGAGACTAAGTGGCACGACCTTGCGGGCAGACCCGTCTCCCGTCCCTCTCACGGTGTATATATTAAAGGAAGGAAGAAGGTAGTCGTCAAGCCGTGAGGAAGACATTAGCCATTGGTCTCCTGCTGCTCACGCTTTCCACGGCTAAGGCGCAGGCGTGGAAGCACCCCGGGCTGCTGCACACCGCTCGGAGCGATTGAGCGGATGCGCAGCTATGTTAGCTCCGAGACAGAGCCTGCCTGGCTTCCGAGGTCAACGTAGCCCGAGGCGCTGCCGAGGCTTACGACCGTGTACTCCCCGAGCGTCTCGGCCCTGGCGCTGCCCTTGAGCGTGGCCC
>JAJPYQ010000067.1 GCA_021204865.1 Prevotellaceae bacterium
GGGAGGAGATGCACCCCCAAGCCGGCAGGCTTACCCCTCCTGCTGGTCGTAAGCGTGCTTGGGGTAGTCGATGGTGTAGTGCAATCCTCTGCTTTCCTTGCGCTCCATGGCCTGGCGGGTGATGAGGTAGCCCACGTTGATCATGTTGCGAAGCTCGCAGATGTCCCTCGTGGCCTTAACCCGCTTGAAGAGCTCCTCGGTCTCCTCGTAGAGCAGGTCGAGGCGTGTCCAGGCTCTCTTGAGGCGCAGGTCGCTGCGGACGATGCCCACGTAGTTGGACATTATCTGCCCCACCTCACGGACATCCTGAGCTATAAGCACCTTCTCCTCGTTGGTCATCGTCCCCTCGTCGTTCCACTCGGGCACTTGGTCGTTGAACTGGTACTCCGAGACGTGGGCCAGGCTGTGGGCAGCCGCCTTGTCGGCATAGACCACCGCCTCCACGAGGCTGTTGCTCGCCAGGCGGTTGCCCCCGTGCAGCCCCGTGCATGAGCACTCGCCCACGGCGTAGAGCCTTCGGATGGACGCGCGCGCGTCCTTGTCCACCTTGATGCCTCCGCATAGGTAGTGGGCGCTTGGGCAGACGGGGATCATCTGCTTGGTTATGTCGATGCCTATGCTGAGGCACTTGGCGTAGATGTTGGGGAAGTGGTGCTTGGTCTCCTCCGCGTCCTTGTGGCGCACGTCGAGGCAGACGTGGTTCAGTCCGTGTATCTTCATCTCGCGGTCGATGGCTCGTGAGACGATGTCGCGCGGGGCGAGCGAGAGCCGCTTGTCGTACTTCTTCATGAACTCCTCCCCGTTGGGCAGCCGCAGTATGCCCCCGTAGCCTCGCATAGCCTCTGTGATGAGGAACGCGGGGTGCGTCTCGGCGGGGTTGTAGAGCACAGTTGGATGGAACTGCACGAACTCCATGTCCTTCACCGTTCCCTTGGCTCGGTAGACCATGGCTATGCCGTCGCCCGTCGCGATGTTCGGGTTGGACGTGGTGGCGTAGACAGCGCCCGTGCCGCCCGTCGCCATGAGGGTGACGCGGCTGAGGAAGGTGTCTATCTTCTTCGTGTCTGGGTCGAGGATGTAAGCCCCGTAGCACTCGATGTCGGGCGTGCGTCGTGTCACCTCGATGCCCAAGTGGTGCTGGGTGATGATCTCCACCGCGAAGTGGTTCTCGAGCACCGTGATGCGCTTGTCGCGCCTGACCGCCTCCATCAGCCCGCGCTGTATCTCCCAGCCCGTGTCGTCAGCGTGGTGCAGTATGCGGAACTCGCTGTGCCCTCCCTCACGGTGCAGGTCGAAGTCGCCCTTCTCCGTCTTGTCGAAGTTGACACCCCACTTGAGCAGGTCCTTGATGGCGGCAGGGGCGCACCTGACCACCTGTTCAACAGCCTCGGGGTCGGAGATGTAGTCGCCCGCGACCATGGTGTCGTGTATGTGCTTATCGAAGTTGTCGAGCTCAAGGTTGGTGACAGCGGCTATGCCGCCCTGCGCCTTCGCGGTGTTAGCCTCCTCGAGGGTGGTCTTGCACACGAGCGCCACCTTGCCCTTGCCCGCCTCGGCCACCTTGAGGGCGTAGCTCATTCCCGCCACACCTCCGCCAATGATTAGGAAATCGAACTTGCGTATCATGCCTAAAATATGCCTAAAAAAACACCCGCAAAGTTACGCGTTCTCGCGAATTTTCGCTAACTTTACAATCAAATAAAAGGCACTACGGAAAAGTGAAGAACCATGTCTTTCTGCTTGCGTTTCTGCTCTTCGCTCTGACATCTAACGCTGATGACAGGCGCAAGAGGGCGGTCCTGCTGCCCGACAGCGCGCCTCCCTCTCTTAGCATTGAGGAAACGCCTCAACCGATTGTTTACGAAGAGACGGAGGATGAGACATCTCTTGATGCGGAAGAGAGAGCCGCTCAATGGGGCGCGTACAACCTGAACTCTGTGCCTCTCGCCTCAGAGCACACGTGGAAGGGCACTGCGCAGCGCCAGCTCGACTCGCTTTGCAACACGCCCCTCTTCGCCACCTCGCAGCTTGGTCTCTACGTCTTCGACATCACGGCTGGGGAAGACCTTTTCGCGGTGAACTACAGGCACAGGATGAGGCCTGCCAGTTGCGAGAAGCTGGTAACCGCCATATCGGCTCTCTCCCTCCTTGGGGGCGGCTATCAGCTGCTCACTGACTTGCGCATGGCGGGCGAGGTGAGGGACGGCGTGCTTGAGGGCGATGTCTACGTGGTGGGCAGGATGGACCCGCTGCTTGCGCAGGGCGACGTGTACGGGATGGCGAGGGAGCTGAGGGAGCAGGGCATTGACAGCATAGCCGGCACGGTGAACATGGACGTCTCCTTCAAGGACACTGACGACTACGGCTGGGGCTGGTGCTGGGACGACAAGTGGGGACCCCTGCGTGTCCTGACCATCGACGGGCGTGACACCTTCGCCCAAGAGTTCCTCTCCGACTTGCATTCGGTCGGCATCCGCCTTGCCGACGAGCAGGTTCACACTACTCTTTGCCCCTCGTCCGCGCGGCTTCTGCGCCAAAGTCAGCACAGTGTTGACCAAATCTTGCCGCGGATGCTGAAGCAATCTGACAATATATTCGCAGAGAGTCTGTTCTGCCACATAGCGGCTAACGGAGCAAGCGGCAGGGGCGTGGGGCATCGGCAGGCCGCCGCCCGCATAAAGAGCTTCATCTCGCAGCGGCTTGAGATGGACGCGTCAGCCTACGAGATTGCCGACGGCAGCGGGCTCTCGCTCTACAACTACGTGAGTCCGCAGCTTTTGGTTGAGTTCTTGGTCTACGCTTGGCAGAACGAGCAGATACGTCTGCACCTCTACGGGGCACTGCCCGTGGCGGCAAGCGACGGCACCCTGGCGAAGCGGATGAAGGGCACGGAGGCGCAGCACAACGTGCACGCCAAGACGGGAACGGTGGAGGGCGTAAGCAGCCTCGCAGGCTACGCCACGAACGCTGACGGCCACATCCTGGCCTTCAGCATCATCAACCAAGGCATCTCCTCCACCCGTGCCGCGAAGGACTTCCAAGACAGGGTCTGCCAGGTGCTGTGCAGGTAAGCGTGTGGCTAACCCCCAGCGGGGGTTGGCTTGCAGCGAACTCGCTACGCGAGATATTCGTTGCTCTTTGGCGAGCTGGCCTGCGGCGAGGTTCGGCTGCACTCGGAAGAGTCAGCAAGCTGCTCTTCTCTCGTTTGCACGAACGTTCCTGCTCGCTGGCGCTCGGAAAAGCAAGCAAGCTTGCTTGCTTCGCAAGCACTTCGTGTCCATTTTGGCAAAACTCCGTTTTGCTGGGTCTCGCTTTTGGTCGTTTCAGAAGAGTAGCCGTGGGTTTGCTTCCGCAAGCCAATCGTTAATATCGGGAAACACTCCGCGTTTCTGGGTCGCGATACCCACGGAACAAGGCGCAGCTAAGGTGAGTGCCGGAGGTTGCTCCGCAACCTATAAAAGCGCTTAAGAGTGGCGAAGCCACTCGACAACATCCGCAACCGCAAGCAAAAGGGTTGAGTACCTCCGGCACTCAAAAGGTGCGATGCACCTTACCGTGGGTTTTCAACCCACGGCTACTCGTATTGAACCCCCTCTGGGG
>JAJPYQ010000074.1:0-6378 GCA_021204865.1 Prevotellaceae bacterium
TACCGAGGGTTGTTCAACCCTCGGCTACTCGTATTGAACCCCCTCTGGGGGTTCTTTGTTGGCAAAGGGTGGAATCGTGAGCTTCTGTCCAGTGCAATCGCGCTGAAGAGCCACATAAGGAAAAGCGGTCCCCCAGACAACAACTTCAGCAACACACTGCCCGCCACGCAGGCGATGTTTGCGAATGAGGTGTTCCGCAGCGGCTATAACCTGAGCTTCCTCGGTGTCAAGAACCCGATACTGGAGATAGAGCTTGAGGCACGGCTCGTGGAGAAGGTGAAGCAGTTCCTGCTGGAGCTTGGCAAGGGCTTCACCTACATCGGCAATCAGTATGCGCTCGATTACAACGGGAAGAGGAGCAAGGTCGATATGCTCTTCTTCCATCGCGGATTGCGCTGCCTTGTCGCCATCGACCTCAAGATAGGCGAGTTCAAGCCAGAATATGCGGGCAAGATGAACTTCTACCTCTCGTTGCTCGACCGTCCCTAAGCGCAGGCAGGACGAAAACCGCTCCATCGGCATCATTCTTTGTGCGGAGAAGGATCACGTCGAAGTTGAGCTTGCGTTAGAGGACATGGGCAAGCCCATAGGTGTGGCAGACTATCAGCTGATTGTCCCGAAGGAAGAACTGAAGAAAGTGGTGGCACAAGAAGTGGAGGCGTTTGCCAAGGAGCTTCCCCCGAGCGACGAGGAGGAGACACGTCATGACTGACCTCGTCTCACAGCAAGCGGTGCATCACGAATCACGTCACGAAACGGGGCATAAGGGTTTCGTGATATCGTGAAGGCGTGATGAAGGGGGCTTACTGCCTCACCAGCTCCCATCCATCCACCTCCTCGCCCTCGCCCTCGACAGCGTCCATTGGGACGGAGACTTAGCGCGGGCGTACGCCGTCCGTCGAGTGCCGACGCTCTACCTCGTGGCGAACGGAAAGATACTCCCCCTGCCGCCCTGCCTCTGACATAGCGCAGTCGCCCCTCAACGGCCGCGCATTCTTTTCCTCTCGACCGCACCGACTTTTTCCCTCAACCGCACCGACTTTTTCCCTCGACCGCACGAGACGATGGCAAAGATGTCGTGACGTGATAGCGTTGGGTCGGAGTGAACCCCGAAGGGGTTCTACGATGATAGCCGAGTGTTGCAACCCCCAGTAAGGGGCAACGCCCCAAATGAGTGCCGAAGGTACTCCATATTCTCCGCAGATGAATATAATAGAGAGTACCTCCGACTCTCTTCTAACGCTAACGCATTAACCGCCAGCCTAAAGGCAAGCGGCTACCATAGTGAAACCCTTTCGGGGTTATTCTTGTCAATCTGCATTTGCACAAAAGAAGCCCCCTGCCATACATTTGTGGCAAGGGGCTTCCGTATAGAGAATTGTGAGGCTTACTTCACAAGCACCTTGCGAACCGTACAGTTGGAATAGAGAATTATGTTAATGCCCTTCTGTGGTGTGGTTATCTGCTTACCGTCCATCGTGTAACGAGGCACCTCTTGCTCACCTTCTGAAGCAGATGGTTTGTCTACTCCTACAGTGGGATCTTCCACTATGTAACCGAAGCCTTTCCACCCGTCAGCCGAGGTAAAATACGATTAAAAACGCCCCTGCCGTTATAGTGTGGCAGGAGCGTTCTTTCTTGACAATATTCAACAACTAAGCCTCACTTCCCGAGAGTATATTTTTTGAATAGAGCCATTACTTCTTCCACATCATTATCATCACAGACGATTTCTAATGTGTGATCATCAACATAGCCTAATCCTTTTTCTTGAAGCTCTTTCTTAAAAGCTTGAAGTTTGTCGAGGTTGGGCAACAGATTTGGACCTGCTTGCAAGCAGATTTTCAGTCTTTTCTCCATAATGATATAGTTTAAATGATTAAGAAATGAAGTTATTTGTTTCTATTGTCACGGTACAAGCACCTTGCGGGTCGTGCCGTCGGAGTAGCGGATTATGTTGATACCCTTCTGTGGTGCGTTCACTTGCTTGCCGTCCAAGGTATATCGGCTCACTTCCTGCTCATCAGTTACATTAGCTGTGGTGTTTTCTATTCGGTCTGTATCATCCGCAAACTCAATCTCCCGAATGTCGAGGAACTCTTGCCAGAACAGGTCAAGCCAGTAGTCGTTCAAGCTGCCTGTGGGGACATAGAGAATACAGGAGTTCTTGTCCACGCCACTAAAGGTGCTACTCGATATGTCCGGGTGGGTGACGCTCTTGCAATATATCTCGGCTAAGCTTGTGCAGTTATAGAAAGCGTTTGTTCCTATTGATTTTGTGCCACTGCCAATAGTTACGTTGCTGAGGCTTGAGCAATCGTAGAAAGCGTTATCGCCGATGCTGCTCACGCTTCCGCCCATTGTGGCTGTCTGGAGGTTGGCGCAGCCTGAAAATGCGGACTCTTCCACTTTGCTTACCCTGTTACCTATTGTCACTGAGGTCAGCGATGTCTTGTCGAGGAAAGGATTGTAGTTGTAGCTAAGATCCCTGCCAAGGTACAGAGTGGTGATGGGAGAGTCGCAGAACGGGGATGTAGACGCATTCGAGCCTGAGAGTGACAGAGCAACAGAGCCATCCTCCACTGTCAGCTCAAGAATGCCCGTGCAGCCGCTGAAAGCATAGCTTGCGATTGAGGTGATGGACTTGGGAAGCGTTATCGCATACAGCCCTGTGCAGCCGCCGAAGGTATATGCGTTTATCCTCATCACGCTCTGAGGCAGGTCAACCACCTTCAAAGAGGTCATACCGTAGAAGAAATAGTCGCCCATAACATCGTTGGCGGTGCTATATGTGTCATAGTAATTGTTCCCTCCGCTCACGATGCTTGCCTCCGAGAGGTCAAGCACTTTCAGGTTTGTCATCCTGCGTATTGCGGTGATGTCGGTGCCGTTGATGTCGCCTGTGATCTTAAGTTTATACACGTTGGGGATATTGGCGACAGTGATTTGTGTCAGCAGTTGCCCTGCCTCGCTAGCCTTAATGTCGTAAACGTTGTCCGCTCCTATGTAATATGTATGGGTGGTGTTTTCCTTGTGGTGTTGCGACACGGTGAAAGAGTACTCGCTTGCCGTTGCCAGAGTGTCTGTTATATCTTTCTCGTCAAGGATGACCAGACCGTACACCTTTCCGTCCTCGCCAGCAGGCGTTATGGCGACCACATCGCCTTCCATCGCCACTGTGCCTGTTTCGCCACCGCCCGTCACGTTCACCACTGCCTCGCCGTCAGCTGCTATGGGTACTGGATAGTAGACGCTGCCCCCGCTGTTGGCGTATATCCTTGGCATGTCAGCCCAGCAGTCAGCCAGCGCATAGCTGTTCAGGGCCTCTATCGGCACTTCAACATCCACTACGCCGTCGAATGTGCCGCTGTATATTGTCGGAGGGGTTACGCTCAGAGAGCTGACCTGCGTCAGACCTTTGCAACCTGCGAAGATGTATTTCGGTATTGTCGTGACATTCCCCCCTATCGTGACATCGTTCAGGCTGGAGCAGCCCTGAAAGGCATAGCCAGCGGAAGCGCAAGCAGTGGCGTCGTATTCCAGTTCCACCAAGCCTGTGCAATTGCCGAATGCCTTATCTCCTATGCTTGTCACGGAGTTTGGTATTGTCACGGAGGTAAGACTGGCGCAACCATAAAACTCACAGACTCCTATTGAGGTTACAGCATCGCCAATAGTCACAGAAGTCAGTGATGTATTGAATGGAGAACTTGAACTGCTATAGCTTACATTTCTGCCCATATACAATGTTTCGATAGCGCACCCACTAAAAGAAGCATTTGTGATGGACAGAATGTCAGTACCATCTTCCAAAGTCAAGGTGCTAAAGCTGCTGCAACCATAGAATGAATTATCTCCGATGGTTTCCACAGAGTTGGGTATAGTAATCTCAGTAAGGCTGCTACAACCAGAGAACGCAGAGCTTCCTATGCTTGTCACAGAGTTAGGAATTGTCACAGAGGTAAGGCTGCTGCAATCATAGAATGCCCAGCTTCCTATGCTTGTGACGGAGTTTGGTATTGTCACGGAGGTAAGACCGCTGCAACCATAGAACTCATAGTCTCTTATTGAGGTAACGTCTTCGCCAATAGTCAAAGAGGAAAGATAGGACTTATTTTTGAAAGGAGAGCCACCATATAGATTCCTTCCCAGATACAATGTCTGTATAGGGCAATCATTAAAAGGTGTTTCATGAGAAGTTGAATTGCTCAGTGTAAGCGACAGAGTGCCAGTCCCATCTTCCAAAGTTAAAGTGCTAAGCTTACTGCAAGACGTAAATGCCATGCTTCCTATGCTTGTGACGGAGTTTGGTATTGTCACTGCTGTAAGGCTGCCGCAATACTGAAATGCGTTATCTCCAATGCTGGTCACGTCATAGGTTACATCGTTGTATGTAACAGTTGAGGGGATGATGACGCTGCCACTGTACGCATTCCCATTGTTATAGATATACAAGGATTCGTAGGTAACGGTGGCAGTCTTCGAGTAGGAGTTGAGGTCGTAGTAAATGCCGTCAATCTTGGCGTCATAGTCATAGTAGGCGTGGAGAGGGGCTGCGAAAAGCAGGAGCGTGAAGAGGAGCGCAACGGGGCGCAGGACTCTGAATAAAGCTTTTTTGTTCATAGTGGTTATTGTTATAGGTTAAATGATAAGTATGTTTGTTGATTCGATGCTGTTGGTCGGTTATGCCTATTTCTTATCCTCAATATGTAGAGAATTCAGGAAATAAACTGGTATTCCATATTGTTTGTAATAAACACCTTTTGCAGGATGCTCTATATCATCACTCTCTATCTCGTTATGTGCAATATATACGTTGTCATCCTCATCTTCTTTCTCTTTTTCAAACTTATCCGAGAAGAAGTTCAATATCACATACGAAATTATTCTTTCCAAGAAAGGTACTTTGAGCTCGCCATTTTTATAGGAAATTGTACCATAACCCTCAACGGTAAAGTGCTTAAAAGCATGAAAAAGTCCACCAAGAAAATCTTTTTGATCATTGCTTATATCTCTGAACAAATCCAAGCGCAGGATTCTCTCATTTAATTTACCATCCTTTACTTCAAAAACATACGCCATATTTTCAGCTTTAAGGAATTTCAAATAGTCACATAGACACATATTTTGAACACCAGGATATTGATCGCATCTCATTAGAGCTTCCAGTACATCTATAGCTTTTCCAGTGCCGAACAATTTTGGATGAGTTGATACTGCTGTAAGGTATTGACGGTCACATATTAGACTTCTGAAATGCGCAGCAGGAACAACGACGTAATAAGTTCGGGCCTCATCTCCATAATAACATTTCCAGTCATACTTGGAGACACCTTCCATACAGAAATCCTTATTTTCATTATGCATCAGAGTATTAGCTAATTCTTTAACTCTTGTTCCGATCGCTTCTCTAATCTCCTGATAGACTCGGGGTCGTTCATTTACGTCACACATCTTTATGCTCTTTTAATTGGTGATAAAATATGGTTAATAGATTGTTATCTCACGAGTTCCTTTCTGGTGCTGCCATCAGAGTAGCGGATGATGTTCACGCCCTTCTGCGGGGAGTTTATCTGCTTGCCATCGAGAGTGAAGCGAGAGACTTCTTGCTCATCGCCAGAGAGGGACGCTGCGTTCACTCCTAATGACGGGTCTTCCACTATGTTATAGAAGTCTTTCCACACGTCTGCCGCTGCGTACGCTGCCTTTGAGCCTTCATGTACGGTGAGTGTGCAGGTACTGGTGTCCACGTAGCCGAATGAAGTGGATGAGCAAGTTGGTGGCTCAGGATTGACAGATGTGACAGAAGAGAGGTTTGTGCAAAACCAAAAAGCGTAGCCTCCGATTTCTGTCACAGAACTGCCAATTACTACTGACTCTAAGCTTTCACAACTATCAAAGGCAGAATTGCCAATGCTTATAACAGAATTGCCTATCGTCACCTCTTTGAGTTCGGCGCAACCAGCGAATGTATACTTCCCTATGCTCGTCACAAAGTTGGGAATCGTCTGCTCTTTAAGGCTACTGCAACCATAGAATGCATAGTCACCTATGTTTGTCACTGAGTTGCCTATCGTCACAGCGGAAAGGCTACTGCAACCATAGAATGCATAGTTTCCTATGTTTGTCACTGAGTTGCCTATCGTCACAGATGTGAGGTTGCTGCAATCTGAGAATGCATAGTCCCCTATGCTTGTGACAGAGTTGGGGATAGTCACTGAGGGAAGGCTGCTGCAATTATAGAAGGTATACTCTCCTATGTTTGTCACTGAGTTGGGTATTGTCACAGCGGAAAGGCTACTGCAACCATAGAATGCATAGTTTCCTATGTTTGTCACTGAGTTGCCTATCGTCACAGATGTGAGGTTGCTGCAATCT
>JAJPYQ010000074.1:6478-17285 GCA_021204865.1 Prevotellaceae bacterium
TCGTCACAGATGTGAGGTTGCTGCAATCTGAGAATGCATAGTCCCCTATGCTTGTCATAGTGTTGCCTATTGTCACAGAAGTCAGTGATGTGCCAAAATGGGCAGAGTCTACATTCCTTCCCCAATATAATGTCTTAATAGGGCAGCTACTTAAATAAGAACCTCCAATGGACAGAGTGTCCTTACCATCTTCCATAGTTAATTTACTAAGGTTGCTGCAACCATAGAACAAATACGAAGGTATGGTCTTTACATTGTCAGCAATGGTCACTTCGGCGAGCCTCGTGCTGCCAGAGAATACAGGTTGAGAGGAAGATCCAGCCGAAGTACACACTGTGGCATTGTATTCCACTTTTGCAAGGCTACTGCAATGCTTGAACGCCTCGACTCCTATGCTTGTCACGGACTTGGGGATTGTCACCTCTTTGAGGCCGCTGCAACCCTCGAATGCGCCTCCTCCTATGCTTGTCACGGAGTTGGGGATCGTCAACTCTGTAAGGCTTGTGCAATTTTTGAATGCCCACATCACTATGGTTGTCACAGTGTTTGGGATAGTCACCTCAGTGAGATCACTGCAACCATTGAATGCGTTCAGTCCTATCGTTGTCACGATATAGTTCGTATTGTTGTATTTCACAGTTGAGGGGATAGTGACACTGCCAGTGTAGGAAACGGTACCATTGAATGTGACCGTGGCAGTCCTTGCAGAGGTGTCGAAGTAGTAGTAGATGCCGTCAATCTTGGCATCGTAGGCGTGTAGCGGTGCTGCTGCGAGCAGGAGGATGAAGAGTAGCGCTGCGGGGCGCAGGATCGTTTGAATTGCTTTGGTTCTCATAATGGTAAGTTATTAATGGTTAGTAGTTAGTGTCTGTATGGCTGTCGAGTTTGGACAACAAAAAAACGTGGACTGATTCTTCGTCTACGTTTCCTAAGGTATCGCCAAACACCGTGCGTTCATATACGAGCAAAAGCCCACGCATTTTGCGTGAGCATTAACTTTCACTCTTGAACGCTTCTTAAATTGGCGATTTAAAGGAAACAAGAACGTAAGCTAACGCTTTTATTCAGATGTCCTTCTCTTGGTCTTTACATAGTGTTACTGTTTAGAGTCCGTGGCGCAAAGTTAGGCATTTCCCTAAACGTTGACGAATAAACAACGGGGAAAATCGCAAGCGACCTTATGCTTCTGGTCGACGCGCCACAGTCTTCAAGCTGACTCTCCACGGTCTTCAGGTCGACTCTCCACGAGCTTTAAGCTGATTCTCCACGGCGTGTGAGGCAAAACCTAATTAGGTTTTGGCGAAAAGGTAGTTAGGTTTTGATGAAAGCCTAATTAGGTTTTGGTGAAAAGGTAGTTAGGTTTTTAGGTGCTTAGAAGCTTCAAGAACTAACATTAAGCTGACGCTATTCATCCTGATGTCCTTTCGTTTGCTGCAAATATACGGCTTTTTGCTCGTTGGCGCAAGGTTATGAGGCGTTTATTCTCAGCCCTGCGGCCAGGGAGTGAGCTGCGTTGTGTCAGCAGAAGAAGGAGAGGGCGCAGACGCAGATCAGGGTTAGGCAGACGGCGAGGACGAGGAGGGTTCTGCCTCTTACCTGCGTGCCTTTGGTGGGGCGGAAGCCTGCGAGGCGGGGGCGCTCTTCCTTCCAGCGAAAGCAGATGGCGAAGACTTGGTAGGTGAGCAATCCCACAACGAAGCCAAGCACTGCCCCGCAGAGGATGTCGCCGGGGTAATGCACACCGAGATATATGCGTGAGTAGCAGACGAGGGCTGCCACGAGGGCGAGCGAGAGGGCGAGGAGCCTGCCCCGCAGCGCGAGTGTCAGGTACGTGGTGACGGCAAGCCAGTTGCAGGCGTGGCTGGAGACGAAGCTGTACTGCCCTCCCCTGTATCCTCTCACGGTTCTGACCATCTCCATCAGCCCCGGCTCGCGGGTAGGGCGGAGGCGGTGGAAGAGCGGTTTCAGTATGGCTGCGCTGAGTTGGTCGGCAAGCAGTATGGCGAGGGCAAGGGCTGCGAGGAAGACGATGAACTGCCGTGGGGTGTAGCTCCTGAGCGTCACGAAGAGCAGCAGCAGGATGAGCGGCGCCCACGTCCACGTGCTGGAGAAGTGCCACATAAGGTTGTCGAGCCACACGGGGCCGCGTCCGTTGAGAAGGAGGAGAAGCTGCTGGTCGAGGGCGATAAGCTTGTCCATCCGTGGGGTCAGATCACCTCAATCTGTCGGCTCTCTATCCAGCCCACCTTCCCGTCGGCAAGCTCAATCTCGTACCAGTCGGTGAGCGTGTTGTCCCGTATCTCCACCTTCGTCCCCTCGTGCAGGACGAAAAGGTCGCTGCCCGAGGGCGAGGGCGTGCTCTTCACCACGGCGGAGCTGTCCATCACGATAGCCCCCGTTCGGTGCGCGAGCTTACGGCATTGCGAGAAGGCGCACACGTTGCCGAGGATGGAGAGAAGCAGCAAGACGCTGAAGGCGGAGAGGCAGAGCTTCCTCAGCCCTATTCTCTTCAGCACGACGCACAGCAGCAAGGCAAGCAAGGCGAGCGTGAAGAGGGCGATGGAGACGTAGCCCCACTCGTCGGCGCTCCAGATGTTGACGAGGGAGGAGTACCAGCTGACGAAGAATATCTCGTGCCTTGGCACCACCTTGTCGATGGTCTTGCCCCTTGCCATCGTGAGGTTGAAGCGTATGTCGGGGTCGCTTGGGTCGAGCAGGTAGGCACGCTCGTACCAGAGCACAGCCTTCGCCATATCGTCGAGGCGGTAGTACGAGTTGCCGAGGTTATAGCACACGGCAGCAGTCGGGTCGAGTTGTTTATATAGCTTCACAGCCGTACGATAGTCCTCCTTGGCGTAGGCGCTGTCGGCGGCCACCTTAAGGGAGTCCGCCTGGGCAGCGAAAGAGAGCGAGCTGGCGGTGAGCAGTATGATGGTGAGGATATGCTTCATAGCTTCGTGTCTAAGAGGTTAATCACGTCGGTGGCGTCGGCGTAGAGCTTGTCCATCGCCTGCTCGGGGTCGCCCGGGGCGAAGCGCACGAACTCGCAGTCCTCAAGCACCTTGAGGAAGCGCCCCGTCAGCTCCTCGTCCACGCCCTTGAGGCGGAGCTGCTCTCCCACGTTGTCCTTCGAGAGGCTCTGGGGGGGCAGGTTAAGCTTGTCGGAGACGTAGCCCCACAGCGCACGCATCACCTCGTCGTAGAACGCCTCCGCCTTCGCCTGCCTTAAGAGCTGGCTTGCGGTCTTAAGCCTCTTCGCGGCAGCCTTGCCCGCCTTCTTCCTTCGGGTGCGCGCCACGTTGGAGTTCGCCTTCGTGAGGGCGTGGTGGACAGCCACTACGAGGATGAAGAGCAGGAGCAGCAGGGCGTAAGCCCCGTAGTACAGCCCAGTGGCGAAGAAGGCAGTGCCGAGGGACTGCCCTCGCCTCGAGCCTATCTTGATGTAGCGTATATCGTCGTTAAGCACACGGAGGTCTTCTTGGTTTACCTCGCTTCGCCGCTCCTTCGAGGCGGTCTTCGCCACGGCGAGCGTGAAGGAGTCGGTGCGGATGGTCTTGTAGGTCTTGGAGCTTGTGTCGAAGTAGCAGAAGCGTACGGCTGGGATGACGTACTTGCCGCCGTGTCGGGGCACTGCGGTATAGTCGTAGACAATGTTGCCCGTCGTGCCAGTCGTGCCTATCTTCGTCTTGTCGTCCGTCTTGGGGTCGTACGTCTCGAAGTCCTTGGGCCAGTCAACCGCAGGGGCGTTCATCAGCTTCATGTTGCCCGTGCCGCTCACCACGAGGCGCAGCTGCACAGCGTCGTTGGCGTCCACCTGCTCAGGCGTGAGTGTGCCGCTGATATGGAAGTCCGTGCCCACCGCCCCTGAGAAGCCCGCGGGCCTCGGAGGCAAGGGGTTCACCTGCAGCTCTACGGCGGGAGCCACGACGGTCTTCTTCACCCGTCGGAGCGTTGAGCCTCCGCCGAAGAAGGCGTCGAAGGGGTCGACCGTGCGGTCCTGCTGCACCACCTGCGCCTCGAAGCTAAGGGCGGGCACCTTGAGCTTGCCCGTCTGCTGCGGGAAGAGCACGTACTGGCTCCACACCACCGTGCCGTACGTCTTCCCGTTCACGTTCTCGTACTTCAGCTCCTTCTGCTGCGGCAGGGGCAGCTCCTGGATGAGGAAGCCGTCGAGGTCGGGCATCTTGCCCTCGCACTGGTCGATGGAGACGAGCGTGTATAGCTTGTAGGTCAAGAGTATTGCCTCCTGCTCGTAGACGTTCGTCTTGCTGGCGGTCACGGTGATGTAGAGGTCTTTGTCGGTTATCTTGTCCCCGGTGTCCTGCGTCCTCATCCTTGTCGCCCCGCCTTGCGAGCCTCCCTGGGAAGAGCCTGCGCCTCCCCCCGTGTCGGGCAGCACCTGTATGCTCTTCGTGTTGCTCTTGTATGGCTTGCCGCCCGAGGTGACGGTGGCGACGGGCAGCTTGTACGTGCCTGCCGTCTTCGCCTCGAGGGTGTAGGTGTAGGTTATGGAGCTTGAGGAGCTGCTCTTGCCGTTGATGATGGAGTAGCTGCTCTGTCGGCTTGCCGTGGGTCCGTAGAGCAGGTCGAAGCCCTGGAAGTCTCCCACCTGAATGTCCTCCACGCTCTGCGTGTTCACCGTGTAGCTCACCTGCACCCTCTGCCCCTCGATGGCTTGAGAGGGGGCGTTGATGGTCACCTTCACCTGCGCTCGTAGGAGGAATGGAAGCGACAATAGGAGGGCTGTCATCGCGAGCCTTAAATGGGTGTGGCGACGGCCTGCAAAGGGGTCTACACCTCCACGGGCAAAGGGGTCTACACCTCTACGGGCAAAGGGGTCTACACCTCTACGGGCAAAGGGGTCTACACCTCTTTTGGGAAAGGCCTCTACATCCTTGCCCCGAAGGGCTCTCTCTTGTCTTACCACTGCTTCTGTAGTCTGCGTGAGGGTTGCTGCTGTTGCTGCTGGCGCTTGAGCTTGTCTTGCGTCTGCCGCTCGTTCTGCAGTGCGGCCTTGAGCATCTGCTCTGCGTTGTCCTTGTTCATCTGCGCCTCGTCTTGCTGTTGCTGCTGCTGTTGCTGGTCGTTCTGCTTCTGCTGTTGTTGCTGCTGCTGTTGCTGCTGTTGCTGCTGCTGGTCCTGCTTGTCGTCACCGCTCTCTCCTCCGCCTCCATTGGGCTGGTCCTTGAGCTGACGCTGGCAGAGGACGAGGTTGTATCGTGTCTCGTTGTCGGAGGGGTTGTTGCGCAGCGACTCCTTGTAGTACTCGATGGCTTGGGCGAACTGCTTCTGCCCCTGCATGATGACACCGAGGTTGTGGAATATCTTCGCCCGTCGTGAGGGGTTGCGCTCTGTCTGCGCGGCGTTCATGAGCAGCGTGTCTGCCTTGCCCACTTCGCCTGTGTAGATGAGCGACGTGCCGAGGTCGTAGAGCAGGGGGACGCTGAGGGTGTCGAGCTGGTAGCCTTTCTTGTACTCCACCTGCGCCTTGTCGAAGAGGCTGTCGCGGAAGAGGCGGTTGCCCCTTCGTATGTAGTCTCGGTAGTTTTGAGCCTGCGCTACTGAACAGCATAAGAGAAGCAAGCCAATGACGGCAGTCCTCTTGAAGAGGTTAAGCGACTTGAGGATGTGGTTCTCTCTCTCGAGCAGCAGCACATCGACGAGGAGGAAGAGCAGGGCGAGCAAGAGGAAGCCTTGGAACTGCTCGTCGTACTCGCTGTAGGCGTGGGTCTCGAGGTGCGCCTTCGCCAGCTTGTCGACGTACTTGCGCAAGTCCTCCTGCGCCGAGGTGCTGTTGTTCACGTAGATGTAAGCCCCGCCTCCCGCCTTGGCTATCTGGCGGCACATATCCTCGTTGAGGCGCGAGACGACTGCATCCCCGTTCTCGTCGATGATGTACTGCCCAGTGCCGGGGATGGGCACGTGCGCGCCCTCGGGACTGCCCACGCCAAGGACGTAGACCGATATGCCCTTCTTCTGTGCGGCCTTAGCCATCTCCAGCGCCCCTCCCTCGTGGTCCTCGCCGTCGGTTATCACGAAGATGGCACGCGACACGTCCTTCTTCTGCGTGAACGACTTCATAGCCAAGTCTATCGCCCCGCCTATGTCAGTGCCTTGCACCCGTATCATCGAGGGGTCTATCTGGTCGAGGAACATGCGGGCGGAGACGTAGTCGTTCGTTATGGGCAGCTGCACGAAGGCGTCGCCAGCGAAGACGATGACCCCCACCATGTCGTTGCGCATGCCGTCAATCATGTTGGTGAAGAGCATCTTCGCCTTGTCGAGGCGGCTGGGGCGCACGTCGGTGGCAAGCATACTGTTGGACACGTCCATGGCTATTATCGCCTCAATGCCGTAGCGCTCGGTGGTGTCTATCTTTGTGCCGTACTGGGGGCGTGAGGCGGCGAGGATGAGGCAAGCCAACGCCAAGAGCAGGCACCACGTCTTCACCTCGGGTCGCCAGCGGCTAACGTCCTGCATCAGTCCCCGCAGCAGCTGGGGGTCGCCGTACTTACGGAGCCGCTTGCGCTTGCGGTAGCCCGTCCAGTAGTGCAGCAACGCCAGCAAGGGGACGCAGACGAGCAGGTAAAGGCATTCAGGATTCTCGAAGCGGAACATCAGGGTATGCGTTTAAGTATGGTTATGCGCAGCAGAAGCTCAAGCAGCAGGCTGAGGACAGCGATGAGGGCAAAGGGCGTGAAAGCCTCGTAGCGCTTGCTGAACTTCTTGGTGTTGAGCTTGGTCTTCTCCAGCTGGTCAATCTCCTCGTATATCTTCTGCAAAGCCTTCGTGCTCTGCGCACGGTACTCCTTGCCGTCGGTGGTCTCGGCTATGCTCTTAAGCGTGCGCTCGTCCACCTCCACGGGTATCTGTATGTACTGCACGCCCCCGGCGACCGGCACAGGGTAGCGGGCGTTGCCGTTCTTGCCTGCCGCCACGGTGTAGACCCTTATGCCGTAGCTCTTGGCAATGTCGGCGGCGGTGAGGGGCGAGATGTCCCCTCGGTTGTTCATCCCGTCGGTAAGCAGGATGATGACCTTGCTCTTCGCCTGGCTGTCCTTAAGGCGTGAGATGGCGCTCGCCAGTCCCATGCCTATCGCCGTGCCGTCCTCTATCATTCCCCGCTGCGTCATGTCAACCTGAAGGCTCTGAAGCGTGTTGATGAGGGCGGAGTGGTCGGCAGTGAGGGGGCATTGGGTGAACGCCTCGCCAGCGAAGAGCGTAAGGCCTATGTTGTCGTTGGGGCGACCCGAGACGAACTCCACCGCCACCTCCCTCGCCGCCTTAACGCGGTTGGGTTTAAGGTCTTCGGCAAGCATACTGGAGCTTATGTCCATGCACAGCATAATGTCTATGCCCTCCACGTCTGTCTGCTTCCAGCTGTTCATTGTCTGAGGGCGTGCCAGTGCCACCACAGCTGCGGCGAAGCAGAGGCAACGAAGCAGGAAGGGGGCGTGCACGAGGTACTGCTTCCACGTGCGTCGCAGGAAGCGGTAAGCCTCCGTAGAGCTTACGAGCAGGACGGGGTGCGCCTTGCGGTGGCAAAGGACGTACCACACAGCGTAAGGCACTATCAGCAGAAGCAGGAACAGGTATATGGGGTTGGCGAAGAACATCCTTCAGGAGACTAAATCGATGACCCTATAAACTATCCAGCACAAGGCGGCGACGAACAGCAGGGCGCAGACACTCACAACGCTCCACTTCACTACGAGCGTCAGGCGGCGATGCTTCTCCTCCGGTGTCTCCACCTCAACCTCCTGCTCCTCCTTCGGGTCAACCTCCACCTTCGTCTGGTTGATGTACTCAAGGGCAGTCATAAGGTTAGCGTCGTTCTCGTTGATGAGCGTGCTGTACTTGGCGAACTTCACAAGGTCGGCAGTGCGGAAGAGCTCCCGAAGCTCGGCAAGCGCCTCCTCGTCGTTCTCCTCCGTGAGCCGCTCTATTATCTCGCCCGAGGTCATCTCCATCGCACTGAACTTGTAGCGTTCCTGTATGTAGGTGCGCAGGGTGTCCGTGAGGCGGGTATAGTACTCCTTGCTGTCCTCCTGCGCCCACGTGCGCTCGCTCTTTATCCTCGCTATCTCTTCGAGGGCGACCTTATGGGCAGGCAGCTTAGGCTTGCGGCGTATGATGCGTATAATAGGCGTGCCAGTCTTTAGGGACACCCACACCACAGCCGCGACGATGAGCAGCAGGACGGCAAGGATGCTAAGCCCCACGACCCAGCGCCAGTCCTCCCAAGCGAAGGGAGCGTCCATCTTGCTCTTCGGACCGAAGTACATATCCACGTTCGTCGTGTCCACGTCGATGGTGTAGACCTTAAGGGCGAGGCTCTTCGACTGGTACGCCTTGCCGTCGACCCGCACCTCGAGGGGCGGCAGGTAGTAGAACGAGGAGTCCCAAGCCGTGACGATGTACTTCTGCGTGAGCTGCATACGTGCACGCTCGTTGAGGAAAGTGGTGTCGAGGGGCAGCACCTTTACTATCTCCACGTCCTTCACAAGCTCTTGCCCTGGCTGGAAGGCGGGGAACTCCACACTTTGCTTCGTGTCGCAGCTCACCTCAAGCGTGATGCCCGTCTGCTCTCCGACGAGCAGCTGAAGGCTGTCGAGGCTCACGTCAACGGTTACCTGGGCGAAGGAAGCAAGGGCTAAAGCCGAAGCAACGATTAAGGAGAAAGCACGCCTCATCTTCTCTTGGCAAACAGGCTCATAAGAGCGGAGACGTAATCTTGGTCGGTGCGGATGCTCACGCTGTCCACGTTGCTCGTATGGAAGTTGTCGGCAAGGCGTTCCGTCTGCTTCCTCCACCACTGGGCGTGCGCTCGGCGCACCTCCTTGCTGCTGGTGTCGAGATACTGCTCGTGCAGCGTCTCAGCGTCGTACACCTTCATCAGCCCCACGTCGGGCAGCTCGGCAATGCGTCGGTCGTAGACCCTTATGGCCACCACGTCGTGCTTGCGGTTCGCCACCGTGAGGGCGGTCTCGAAGTCCTTGCTGTCGAGGAAGTCGCTCAGCAGGAAAGCCGTGCAGCGTCGCTTGATGACCTGCGTGAGGTACTCGAGGGGAAGGCTAAGGGCGGTGCGACGGCTCTCCGCCTTGAAGTCGAGCAGCTCCCTTATGATATAAAGGATGTGCTTGCGCCCCTTCTTCGGCGGCACGAACTTCTCTATGCGGTCGGAGAAGAAGATGACCCCTATCTTGTCGTTGTTCTGTATGGCGGAGAAGGCGAGCGTGGCGGCAATCTCGGTGAGCATATCCCGCTTGTACTGCCCTTGGCTGCCGAAGTCGAGGCTGCGGCTCACGTCAACGAGCAGCATCACGGTGAGCTCCCTCTCCTCCTCGAACACCTTGACGTAGGGGCGATTGAAGCGAGCCGTGACGTTCCACTCGATGTCTCGGATGTCGTCGCCGTACTGGTACTCCCTGACCTCGCTGAAAGCCATGCCGCGCCCCTTGAAAGCCGAATGGTACTCGCCAGCGAAGATGTTGTTCGACAGCCCCTTCGTCTTTATCTCAATCTGGCGTACCCGCCTGAGCAGCTCTACGGTCTCCACGTCTCTTCGGTGCTTTGGGGGAAAGGCTCAGGGCACTTCCACCTTGTTCACCACTTGGCTGACAATCTCCTCGGTGGTCACGTTGTTCGCCTCCGCCTCGTAGGTCAAGCCTATGCGGTGGCGCAGCACGTCGTGGGCGACTGCCCTTATGTCCTCCGGGATGACGTAGCCCCTGCGCTTGATGAAGGCGTAAGCCCTTGCCGCGAGGGCGAGGTTGATGCTCGCTCGTGGCGAGCCGCCGAACTCGATGTAAGCCTTCAAGTCCTTCAGCCCGTACTTCTCGGGGAAGCGAGTGGCGAACACAATGTCGGCGATGTACTGCTCTATCTTCTCGTCGAGGTACACCTGCCGCACCACCGAGCGAGCCTCCTTAATGTCCTCGGTGCGCAGGATGGGTCGGGGCTTGCGGCTCTCCCCGTCGATGTTCATGCGGATAATCTTCTTCTCCTCGTCGAGCTTCGGGTAGTCGATGACCACCTTCAGCATAAAGCGGTCCACCTGCGCCTCCGGGAGCGGGTACGTCCCTTCCTGCTCGATGGGGTTCTGTGTGGCGAGCACCAGGAACGGGTCGGGCAGCTGGTACGTCTGCTTGCCTATGGTCACCTGCCTCTCCTGCATAGCCTCGAGCAGAGCGCTCTGCACCTTCGCGGGGGCTCGGTTAATCTCGTCGGCAAGGACGAAGTTGGCGAACACGGGGCCCTGCTCCACGACGAAGCGCTCGTCCTTCTGGCTGTAAATCATCGTGCCTATCAGGTCGGCGGGCAGCAGGTCGGGCGTGAACTGTATGCGGCTGAACTTCGCGTCCACAAGCGAGGCGAGCGTCTTGATGGCCTGCGTCTTGGCGAGCCCCGGAACGCCCTCGAGCAGCACGTGCCCGTCGCTCAGCAGGCCGATGAAGAGGCTCTCCACGAGGTGCTTCTGCCCTACTATCACCTGCGCCATCCCGGTCTGCAGGTTCGCGACGAACGAGCTCTGCCTCTCGATGCGCTCGTTCAGCTCTCTGATGTCCACTGATTCTGCCATAATGCTGTCTCTGTGTAGTTAAAGCGTTTCTTGGTTATAGTGCCGCGAAAGTACTGCTTTAGGAGCTTTCGCGCAACTATGATAACTTAAAAAAGGTTAGCACTCAGGTATAGGCGTTTCAAAACGTCCGTCGGAGGAGTTGGAAGAGGTCCGTCGGAGGAGTTGGAAACGGTCCGTCGGAGGAGTTGGAAGAGGTCCGTCGGAGGAGTTTGGAAGCCCCTATTC
>JAJPYQ010000095.1 GCA_021204865.1 Prevotellaceae bacterium
AAAGATGGTACAATATTTAGTTATACTGCTCGACGACACGGCGGTGTCCTTCTGCCACAACGAGAACGAAAGGACGGAGCGCAGGCTCATCCCCCTCGAGACGCTGAGGCAGGGCATACTCTACGGTATGACGGAGAACCTGAACATCCAGTTCGTTTACCCCGACTACGAGCTGCCGAAGGAGTATCTTGAGGCTATCGATACGATTGACCACACGGACATACGCCCCGTCTCTGTGTCGAGGGACGCTGATGTCGTGGTGAGCGAGAGCGCAGACATTGCTTGTGTGGACAGAAAGACTGCCTATGTGTTGCGCCTAAGTAAGGCGGAACTCTTCGCGAAGACTGACAGTGTTTGCGCCTTGATTAAGCAAGTCGACCGCCTGAACATAGTGATAACGGACATCGAGACATTCACGGAGGCTGACTTCAAAGCCTATGAGGCGTGCCTCGGGAAGCTTGCCCTGACGGTGGAAGATGAGTACGTGAACGGCAATGCTCCGCAGCTGAACCTGCTGACCGACCGCATTATGCTGGACAAGATGAACAACTGCGGGGCGGGAGACACGAACATAACGCTCGCCCCCGACGGCAAGTTCTACGTCTGCCCCGCCTTCTACCAGTCGGCTGGCGGCTATGCCGTGGGCAGTCTCGCAGAGGGCTTGGACATAAAGAACCCGCAGCTCTACAAGCTGGACCACGCTCCGCTGTGCCGCATCTGCGAGGCTCTGCAATGCCGCCGCTGCGTGTGGCTCAACCGAAAGACGACCTTGGAGGTGAACACCCCAAGCCACGAGCAATGCGTGGTTGCCCACCTTGAGCGCAACGCAAGCCGTGAGCTGCTCGCCAACATCAGGAAGCACGGAGCGT
This sequence comes from Prevotellaceae bacterium, assembly GCA_021204865.1. GTDB lineage: Bacteria > Bacteroidota > Bacteroidia > Bacteroidales > Bacteroidaceae > Physcousia. The sequence goes on from JAJPYQ010000095.1 coordinate 870, forward strand.
TTATGCCTGAGAAAGAGATTAAGAAGATAGATTACTTAGACCCCTTTGACGTGAGAAAAGAATGGTAAAGAAACTGGTTGGTCAGGTTACGCCTGACGAAAGGGACGAGATTCAGGCGCTGTTCGAGCGACGCAACGGACTTAACGAGCTGGCTAAGATACTCACCGTCGATAACGCCGAGCTTTACGAGAAGCTGGTGAAGGACATGGGCGAGACTGGCGGTAAGTTCCAAGCCTGGTGGGACAGGATGGCGCGGAAGTACCAATGGGAAAGCCGCGAGGACGGCAACTGGGAGATTAACTTCGAGACTTGCGAGGTATCGCTCGTGACTAAGGACTGAGGCTTATGCTGTTGATGATAATACCGATGTTCATCGGCACGACGGAGCTTATCCTCGTCGGGGCGATAGCCCTGCTGCTGTTCGGCGGCAAGAAGCTGCCTGAGATGATGCGTGGGCTGGGGCAGGGGATGAAGAGCTTCAAGGAGGGGATGAACGAGCCCCTCGAGAAGCCTGCCGAGCCCGTTAAGGAGGAGGAGCAGCAAGAGAGCGGAGAGCCTAAGGAACAGAATGGGGAAGAGTGACGGCGGGATGATGACCTTCGGCGGGCATCTGGAAGCCTTGCGCAAGATGCTCATCCGCATGGTCATCGTCACCCTCGTGCTTGCCGTTGCCATCTTCTGCTTCAAGGACGAAGCTTTCCGCCTGCTCCTCGCCCCCGGCAGCAGCGACTTCGTGACGTACAGGACGCTGGAGCGGCTGTGCGCCTCCGTGGGCTGGAGCCTGCACATCGAGCCTTTCCGCATTGAGCTGATTAACACGGAGCTGTCGAACCAGTTCCTTGTGCACGTCTCCACGTCCGTCTACCTCGCCCTGCTGCTCGCCTCGCCTTACGTCGTGCTTGAGCTGTACGCTTTCGTCGCCCCCGCCCTCTACGAGAGCGAGCGCCGCTACTCCGTGCCCGTCGCCTTGGCTGTCTACGTGCTGTTCCTCCTTGGGGTGCTGATGAGCTATTACATCCTCTTCCCCTTCGCCCTGCGCTTCCTCGGCACGTATCAGGTGAGCGCCTCGGTGGTGAACCAGATAAACCTCTCGTCCTACATCTCCACGTTCACCACGCTTACGCTGCTGATGGGGCTCGTCTTCCAGATACCCGTGCTCTCGCTCCTGCTCTCAAGGCTCGGCGTGCTTGAGAGCGGCTTTATGCGCCACTACCGCCGGCACGCCCTTATCCTCGTGATGCTCGTGGCGGCTGTGATCACCCCGCCCGACATCTTCACCCTCCTGATAGTCTCCCTCCCGATGTACGCCCTCTACGAGCTAAGCATCATCATCGTAAGGCTGAGGGAAAGGCGAGGGTAAGCCATATTGCTCAAGTGAAGAAAGCCGGGCTTTTGCCCACCTTTGGATAATGAGGGCTTGCGAGGCAAGGATTTAAGCCATAATGCGGAGGCTTCGATGAAGCCTCCGGGGTGCACTCAGTGAATGCCCTCAAGTACACTCAGTGAATGCTCTCAGGTGCACTCAGTGAATGCGCTCAAGTGCACTCAGTGAATGCGCTCAACTGCACTCAGTGAATGCACTCAAGTGCACTCAGTGAATGCACTCAGGTGCACTCGGTGAATGCTCTGCGGCGATGAGCGTATTGCCGTGCCGGAAGGTCTCGGCTCGGGGCAAGGCGCAGAAGGGGCGGCACCTTGCGATGCCGCCCCTTGTCTCTCTCGTTGGCTGGGGTTCACGCCCCTTCGCCTGAGCGGGGGGATGCCTTACTGCATCAGATGTGCGGGGACATCCTGCGGGTAGTTGATATTAAGCTGCCCGCACACCTTTTCGATGTGGCTCTGCGGCAACACGTAGGGTGCCTGCGTGTCGGTGTGCCTTGTGAGCCAGAAGAGCGTGAGGCTGAGCCAGATGAAGGGACCCCACAGGAAGAGCGTCAGCATAATGAGGGCGAGACCTTTGTGCTTGTAGCGCACCTCGTCGAGGACGTTCTTCTTCAGTTCTTTTTCTCTTAACGTTGCCATATCAGTGATGTTTAAGTTGTTCTTTGAATAATGTTATCTGTTAGAAGCTGTACACCAGTCGGCCGCTGAAGACGACGTAGTTGCCTTTCTCCTCGGCGTTGTGGATGTAGTTGAAGACGGGCTGCAGGGAGAGGCAGTCTTTCACGTCGCGGCTGTAGGTCAGCTCGAGCGACTCCTCCTTGCCCTTGCCGTAGTGGGCGTACTGGGCGGTGAAGCCCGCATGGTTATCACCGAAGTCGTAGAGGCAGCCCAGCTCGGCGTAGCGCTTGCAGCCTTCCGTCTGTTCCTCTTGGAAGTAGCGCTTGCCGCGTGTGTTCTCGGAGTACTGCACCATAAGGGAGACCTTCTTCTCCTCGTCCTCGCTCTGCCAGAGGCACTGCTCAGCGTACGCCCACCAGCCGAAGCTGGCCTTCTTCTCGTAGCCGTGCAGGAGGTTGCCCTCAGCGTCGGTCTTGCGCACGGGCTCCATGTCCTCGTCGTAAACACCGTTGTGGAACGTCGAGCCCACGGAGTAGAAGCTCTTGCCGTCGTCGTAGCTCAGCTCAAGCACGTCGAGCACGCCGTCCTTATGGGGGCGGATGATGAAGGGGTTGTCCCCACGCTTCCATCCGTTGTAGGCAGCCCCGTTGTAGAGGCTGTTCTTCACGTGCCAGTTGTCGAAGATGAGCTCCAAGTGGATGGTCATACTGCTCACGGGATAGTTGGCTACGGGGTAGTTAGCCGAGATCGTCGGGAATATGCCGGGCGAGCTGTTGGTGAAGTAGGAGGTCACGGGCGAGGCGAAGTAGTCCTCGTTCATGTTCCTAACGCCCACGAAGAGGTTGGCGTGCTTCCAGCTCTGCTGGTAGCCCAGCACGGCGATGGCGGCGTAGCAGTTCTCCTCCTGTATGTTGGAGAACACCTGGTAGTCGCTTATTATCGACTCGTCGGGGTTAGTCTTCGCCATGTGGATGGTGGCAGCCTGAAACGTGCCACCCTTCCACGGTGAGTACTCGAAGTCGAGCCGTAGCATGTTCATCCAGTTAACAGTCTTCTTGTTAGGGCTCCACTGCCACTCGGAGGTCATCTCGCCTCCGATGCTCTGGGCAGAAGCCGAGAGCGGCAGCAGGCAGCCTACGCAAAGGAGCAGGATGAATGCATTCTTACGCATAACGTTACGGGTCTCAAGCCGATTACAACCAGCGAGCGAACGCGCGGATGTACCAAACCTTCAGGAACTGCGTCAGCACACAGTAGGTCAGCAGCGTACCCCACAACCATGCGAAGTAGATTGGCGGCAGACTTACGAGCCCGATGGAGTGTCCGAACGGTGTGAACGGCACGCACATACCTATTATAATGATTGCTCCCGTCATGAGCAGCACTGGCCAGGAGGCGCGGCTCTGGATGAACGGTATCTTGCGGGTACGTATCATGTGCACGATCAATGTCTGCGAGAGCAGACCCTCGATGAACCAGCCCGACTGGAAGAGGTGAGAGTCGAACGTGGTGTTCGTTATGCAATGGAAGAACCACCACATGAACACGTAGACGAGGATATCGAAGATGGAGCTTATCGGCCCTATCCATATCATGAAGCGGCTGATGTCGGAGGCGTCCCAGATGCGAGGCTTACGCAGGTACTCTTCGTCCATACGGTCGAACGGGATGGTTGTCTGCGAGATATCGTAGAGCAGGTTCTGCACGAGGATGTGTATAGGCATCATCGGGAGGAAAGGCAGGAAAGCGCTTGCAACCAGCACGCTGAACATATTGCCGAAGTTGGAGCTTGCTGTCATCTTCACGTACTTGATGATGTTACCGAAGGTGCTACGTCCCTCAAGCACACCGTCCTCAAGCACCATAAGGTCTTTCTCAAGAAGGATGATGTCGGCGCTCTCCTTGGCGATGTCCACCGCTGAGTCTACGGAGATACCTATATCGCTCTCACGCAGTGCGGCTGCGTCGTTGATACCGTCGCCGAGGAAGCCGACAGTGTTCTTCTGCCGCTGAAGCAGTTTCACTATCTCCACCTTCTGCATCGGGGTAAGCTTCGAGAATATGTTGGCTTCGTGAACAGCGTTCATCTTCTCCTCCTCGGTCATCTTCTCGAAGGCGAGACCCGTGACCTGAGTGCTGGTGTCCAAGCCCACCTGTCGGGAGATGGTCTTCACCACAGCGTCGTTATCGCCGGAGAGCACCTTAACCTCAATGCCGTGCTCGTGCAGCTGCTTGATGGCGAGGGCAGCGGACTCTTTTGGAGGATCGAGGAAGGCAAGGTAGCCAATCAATACCATGTCGCTCTCGTCCTCGACAGCGAAGTCGTGGTCTTTCTCAATGAAGCTCTTCTGTGCGAGGGCAAGCACGCGCATACCCTGGTTGTTCATCTCGGTCACTATCTCGTCTGCCTTCTGCCGAAGCTCCTTGGTAAGCGGGGAAACCTCGCCGTCGAACTCCACGTGCGTGCAGATGCTCAGCATCTCCTCCACGGCACCCTTGGTGATAATCTGGCGCTTGCCCTGATTGTCCTCAACGACGACGCTCATGCGGCGGCGTGTGAAGTCGAAAGGTATCTCGTCCACCTTCTTGTAGTTCTCGCTCACGTGCTCGAGGTGCAAGTCCTTCACGTGGCTCAGGATGGCTCGGTCCATAAGGTTCTTCAAGCCCGTTTGGAAGAAGCTGTTGAAGTAGGCGTGCCTGAGGATGCGGAAACCTTCGTCCTTCGTGCCGTCGGCGTTGATGTGGCGCTCAAGGACGATGTGGTCTCGTGTCAGCGTGCCGGTCTTATCGGTGCAGAGGATGTTCATGGCGCCGAAGTTCTGGATGGAGTTCAAGTCCTTGACGATGGTCTTCTTCTTCGACATCTGCACGGCGCCCCTTGCCAGGTTGGCGGACACGATCATAGGCAGCATCTCCGGGGTCAGACCCACGGCGATGGAGATACCGAAGAGGAAGGCTGCCCACCAGTCGCCCTTAGTTATGCCGTTAACGAGGAACACGAACGGAACCATGACGAGCATGTAGCGGATGAGCAGCATGCTGACCTTGGTGATACCTTTATCGAACGCCGTCTTTGCGCGGTGACCAGCGATGGTCTTGGCTATGGTGCCGAGGTAGGTGTTGTTACCAGTCTCGAAGACTATGCCCATGGCGGAGCCGCTGATGACGGTGGAGCCCATGTAGCAGATGTTGTCAAGCTCCACGACGCTGCCGCTGCGGAACTTCTTCTCTATCACGTGGGGTATCTTCTCGATGCCGTCGCTCTCGCCCGTCAGGGTTGACTGGCTCACGAACAAGTCCTTAGCCTCGATTATGCGCATGTCGGCAGGCACCATGTCGCCCGCTGAGAGCTTCACAAGGTCGCCCGGCACGATGTCCTCGATGGGCATCTCCTGCGCGGGCTTGTCGGCGCGGAACACGTAGCAAGTGTTCGTCACCATCTTCTTCAGCGCCTCGCCTGCGAGTTCCGCCTTGTACTCCTGCCAGAAGCGGAGGATGGCGCTCAGGATTATCATCGTGGTGACGATGATGATGGAAGTCCAGTCCTGTCCCTCCTCGGGGTCGGCGAATATCACATCCGTGAAGAGTGATATGATTACCAAACCCGTCAGCACTCCGATGAAAGGATTGATGAAGGTCTTGGCAAACATCACCACGGGGTTCTTCTTCGCCTCGTGCTGCACGACGTTCTTCCCGTACTTCTCTGTTCTCTTCTCGACAGCCTCTTGGCTCAGTCCCTTCTTCGTTGTCTGGAAGTAGTTGTAGACTGCGTCGAGTGGCTGTCCAGCCGCCAAGAACACCTTCTCGGCGTTGAAAGCGATTTTGTGGTCACTTTTCTGCTTTTTCTTCCACATAGTCTTTCTCTTTTTTGACGTTAATACAGGTGTTGATTAAATGGATTCTTGCAAAAACCGCCGCGAAGGTCGGCACTAATTCCTCTCCGAGGTGTTAGAGAACCATTAAAAGGGTATTAGAAAACTATTAGAGCCCTCGTCGGACCTCTTGGAATCGGTCCGTCGGAGGGTTTGGGATCGGTCCGTCGGAGGGTTTGGGATCGGTCCGTCGGAGGGTTTGGAATCGGTCCGTCGGACCTCTTGGAACTGGTCCGTCGGAGGCGTTGCGGTCCCTTCAATGAACGTTTTGCGGAGCCTCAGACGTGGCGCAGGCGGAGCAGAAAGGTGGTGCCCTCCCCCTTCTCGGAGAGGACGGTTATCTCGCCTTGGTGCATCAGCACTATCTTCTGCACGAGGGTCATTCCGATGCCGTATCCCTCGGCTTGGCGCGCCTCCTCCCCTCGGTAGAAGAGGCGGAAGAGGCTCTGCTCCTCCTCCTCCGTCATGCCGATGCCGTTGTCGGTGAAGCGGATGATGCACCACTCCTCCCACGAGGATATCTGCACGAAGGAGGTGTGGTTCGAGGAGTACTTGCAGTTGTTCTCTATGAGGTTGGAGAAGGCGATGCGCAGCAGGTAGAGGTTGCCCCGCACGGTTATTGACGTGTCGTCGTCCGTGTTGTCCGTGCCGAAGAGCAGCTCTATGTGGTAGTCAGGGTAGGCTCGGAGGAGGCTCTCGCGCACGTCTATCAGCAGCTCGTCGAGGCGTATCTCCTCCCTCTGCACCTGCTCCAGCGTGTAGTCCGCCTTGGCCAGGTCGAGCAGCTCGTCTATGAGGCGGGACATCTGCCAAGCGTCGTCGAGGGCTACCTGCATCACCCTCCGGTAGTGCTCCTCCGTGCGGCTGCGCTGCAGGGCGAGGTCGAGGCTGCCGATGACGGTGGCGAGGGGCGTGCGCAGCTCGTGGGAGACGTTGCTCACGAACATCTTCTGCGAGGTGAAGGAGCGCTCGAGCCTCTCGAGCAGGGCGTTGAAGGCTGTCGCGAGCTCGTCCACCTCGTCGTCCTGCCCACGGACGGGCAGCCTCTTCTCAATGCTCTCGGCGGAGATCTCCTCCATCTCGTCCGAGAGGCGGCTGATGGGGCTTAGGGCTATGCGGGCGAGCAGGTAGCCCCCGACGGCAAGCAGCAGCAGCGCCACGGAGAACGTCCAGTAGAGCGCCTTGTGGAACTGCTCGAGGCTGCAGTGGTCTCGTGCGATGTAGATGGAAAGGAGGCAGCAGAGGAACACCACGAGCGTGGCGAGTGTGAAGCCGAGGGCGAGCTTAGTCTTTATGGTCATCGGTCACTTGGTGAGGATGAAGCCTACGCCGGGGCGGGTCTGTATGAGCTTTACCTCGAAGTCACGGTCCACCTTCTTGCGCAGGTAGTTCACGCAGACGTCTATGAAGTTAGTGCCCGTGTCGAAGTGCGTGTTCCACACCTTCTCGGCTATCTCCATGCGGCTTACCACCCTGTCGGCGTTCTCCACGAGGTAGGAGAGCAGGTTGTACTCCTTGGGCGAGAGCGCTATGAGCGTCTCCCCGCGGCGCACCTCACGCTTAGCCACGTCTATGCTCAGGTCGGCGTAGGAGAGCCTCTGGGGCGGCTTGGGGGAGGCGGACTGGGCCTGCCGCTTGGTCAAGACCTTCACCCTTGCCATAAGCTCGCGGAAGTCGAAGGGCTTCACCATATAGTCGTCCGCCCCTGCGTCAAAGCCCTCCAGCTTGTCGTCTGCCGTGCCGAGGGCGGTTAGGATAAGGATGGAGGCGCGCTTGTTCGTCTGCCGTATCTCCTTGCAGAGGTCGAAGCCGTTCATACGGGGCAGGATAACGTCCGATATTACAAGGTGGAACTCGTGGCTGCGGAAGAGCCTCAGCGCCATCTCCCCGTCGTAGGCAACCATCACGCTGTAGCCGCTCTCCTCCAGCCCAGCCCGCAGCAGGTCTGCCACACGCTTCTCGTCCTCTACCACCAGCACGTTGTACATGTCCTGTTCTCTCCTTAAGCCCCGCGAAGATAAGCCTTTTCCCCCAACAAGGCAAGTGTAGCCTCCATTATTGCCCCCTCACTACTGAGAACAAATAAACCCGTGCGGGCTACGCGTTATGTCGGGAAATGTGTAACTTTGCCGGCACGCGGCAGGGAGGGGCTGCCTTCACGGTATACGAGCCTCCGCGCCTGACAGCTATTAACCGACGTAACCTCAATGAGTATGAAGAAAGTATTATCGAGCCTTTGCCTCTGCCTCGCGGCGCTCTTTGCCGTGACAAGCTGCACGAGGCAGAACAAGGAGCGGGAGCTGCTGGGGCAGATACCCGACGACGTTGACATGGTGGTGGAGGGAGACGTGAGGGCCATCCTCGAGTCCGCCGGCTTCAAGGTGGACGGGCAGGCTGTGCAGTTTCCCGCCTACGTTAAGGACGCCCTTGACGAGGACGCTGCCCGCGAGGCCGAGGAGCTAAGGGCGTTCCTCAAGCGTAGCGGCGTGGAGCTTGAGGCTTGCGCCGTTGCGATGTACTACAAGGACGAGCACCCCGTGGTGGTGCTCTCCCTTAGCGACGCGGGCAAGTTCCGCAAGGCCATCAAGGGCGAGGGCTTTGAGCTGGAGCAGGAGAGCGAGGGAGTGGAGTACTACAAGAAGCTGGTCTTCGAGTCGACGTACGACCCCTCGTACAACGACTACGGCTACGTGGCACTGAGCGGGCAGTACGCCTACTGGATAGACCGCGTGTGGGCGGGTGGCTCTGGGCTCGACCCCATAAAGGCGCTCGGGCGAATGGTCTCCGAGGCGAAGCAGAGCCCCTTCTCCAAGACAGGCTACGCCAAGTACATCAGCTCGGGCAACGCGGCGGGGGCTGCCTTCCGCATTCCCCAAGGCGTGAGGCGGGACATGAGGGACAAGGGCTTCCCCTTGCGGCTCGTTGAGGCGCTCGACGGTGTGCTGTGCCTCAAGGCAGACATTAGCGAGGGCGAGGCAAGGCTTAGCATGAGCTTCTACGGCGAGGACGGCAGCCCCAAGAAGGCGGAAGACCTTGCTCCCTCCCTCGACCTCGGGGCGAAGGTGAACCCCGAAGCGCTTAAGTATATGAACGCGGACGAGAGCCTTGTCTGCGCCCTTAGCTTGAAGGGCGTGGACTGGGACGACTGCCTTAGCACAATGGCGGCGGTGGCGGAGCTCGACAGAGGGCAGCAAGCTATGCTGGCTGCCGTTGCCTCTTGCCTTGGCGAGTTGGAGGGGACGGTGGCAGTGGGCATAGGGCTTAACAGTCTCTCCCCCTCGTGGGAGAGCAACGTACCCGTGACGCTGGTGTGCGAGACTAAGGAGGGCAAGGCTGAGGAGCTTCTCGGCGACCTTAAGGCTATGCTTGAGGCACTGGGCGTTGACTACGAAGGCACCTCCTCGGGGCTGGCTCTCTCCCTCCCCCGTGTGGGCAAGCTCTACGCAGAGGCTGAGGGAGACGTGCTTGTCTTCTCTAACCGCTCGATAAGCAAGGCGGGCGGCAACCCCACGGTGCAGAGCGTGGACTTCGGGGGGAGCATAGGTACTGCCGCCATTGTGCTTGGCAAGGAGAGCCCGCTCCTTAGCGACCTCGGCTTGGACGAGGGGCTGAGGCTGACGTGCAGCTCTGACGCTGAGGCGCAGGAGACGAGCCTTGTGCTTGCCATGGACGGGGACGAGGGAACTGGCATCGTGGAGAGGATTGCGAGGGCGTGCCTGCAGCTTGCGAGCCGTGCCTATGAGATGCAGGGCGTGACGGACGAGGACGATGACTTCTATCCAGCAGATTGAGCTCCGAGGGCTGCTCCCCTGCGTCTTTAGGGGGATGGAGGAGACGGAGAAGATAAGGCAGTCGGAGGTGTGGCTGCGGGATGAGCTGACGCTCGAGAGGGGCTGCCGCGTGTGCATACAGGCGGAGTCGGGCGGGGGCAAGTCGTCCTTGCTTAGCTTCATCTATGGCAACCGCTTTGATTATATAGGGAGCATTCTCTTCGACGGGCAGGAGAGCCGACGGCTGAGCGTCGACGACTGGTGCGAGCTGCGCACACGCCACCTTGCCCTGCTTCCCCAAGAGCTCAGGCTCTTCCCCGAGCTAAGCGTGATGCAGAACCTCCAGCTAAAGAACCGCCTCACCGACCATAAGACCGAGGCGGAGATGCTCACAATGCTCGAGCACCTCGGCATAAGAGAGAAGGCGCAGGAGAGGGTAGGGCTGCTCAGCGTAGGGCAGCAGCAGAGGGTGGCTATAGTAAGGGCAGTGTGCCAGCCTTTCGACTTCCTCTTGCTCGACGAGCCAGTGAGCCACCTCGACAGAGCCAACAACCTCATAGCCGCCTCCATCGTTGAGGAGGAGGCACTAAGGCAGGGGGCGGGCATCGTGTCCACCTCCGTTGGCAACCCCTTGCAGATAGAAGGCGCAACCCTTGTAAGCTTGTAGTATAGTATGAAGTACAGAAGCGACGTGTGGAGCTTGCTCCGCCGCAACATATCCAAAGCCCAGCTCATCGGGTACGCTGCCGCCAACGTGGTGGGGCTCTCGGTAATCCTCATAGGCGTGCTCTTCTTCACGGACAGCAGGCACGACACCTCGGGCGAGGACGAGTTCTTCTCCACCGACTACGTTGTGCTCTCGAAGAAGGTGGAGGGAGTTGGCTTCACCCCTGTCTCCTTCTCCGAGCAGGAGATAGCGAGCCTTGGGCAGCAGCCTTGGGTGAGGAAGATAGGGCGCTTCACCGCCTCGCAATTCGCCGTCAACGGCACGGTGAGCATGGGAGGCAAGGGGCTGTCGTCCTATATGTTCCTTGAGGCAGTGCCCGACGAGTTCTTCGACGTTAAGCCCCGCGGCTGGAGCTTCAACCCCGTCGAGGGCTTTGTGCCTATCATCCTGTGCAAGGACTACCTCACGCTCTACAACTTCGGCTTCGCCATCCCTCAGGGGCTTCCGCAGGTGAGCGAGCAGATAATAGGGGCAGTGCCCATCACCCTCAGGCTCACGGGCAAGGACATGCAGGCGGAGACCTTCAAGGCAGGCATCGTGGGCTTCTCCTCCCGCCTCAACACCATAGCCGTGCCGCAGAGCTTTATGGACTGGGCTAACGAGCGCTACGGCGACGGCACAGAGCCTCCAGCCTCAAGACTAATAGTGGAGGTAGACCCCCTTTTGGCCTCCGATATGAAGACCTACTTCGCCCAGAACGAGATAGAGATGGCAGGCGACAAGCAGGACACGGGCAGGCTCTCCAGCTTCCTCGGCATAGTCTCAGCCGTTGTAGCCTCAGGCGGCATAGTGATATGCGCCTTGGCCATCTTTATTCTCATCCTCAGCATCTTCCTCCTTCTTCAGAAGAGCCGCGACAAGCTGCGCTTCCTTATGCTCCTTGGTTACCGCCCCCGTGAGGTAGCCCGCTACTACGAGCTTCTTGTGGTGCTTGCCAACGTTGCTGTTACCCTTGTCTCCCTCTCGCTGGCTCTCTTGGCACGCACGCTTTGGAGCGAAGCTCTCGCCAACATTGGTCTCGGGGGAGCGTCCGTGCTGCCCACGGTGCTGCTAACGCTCGTCTACCTCTTGGGAGTGACGCTGCTCGACGTGGGCATTGTCCGCTCCCGCGTTATGCAGATATGGCGGGGACGCTGAGCGAGCCTTGACGTCAGCCTATATATACCCTTCGTCACGCCTCTTATATATGCGTCACACACCCCCACGGGTGGGGGTGTCTGGCGACTCCTATACCGTCGCGACGATAACTACAGAGGCTCGACGATGCGCGACCGCCGAGCCTCTATATAATAAGGTACAGACCGCTACTTGCCGAGCAGCAGGTTCATTATCTCGCAGGCGGCCTTAGCCACCGACGTGCCGGGGCCGAAGATTGCAGCCACTCCCGCCCGGTAGAGGAAGTCGTAGTCCTGAGCGGGGATAACGCCTCCAGCTATTACCATAATGTCCTCTCTGCCAAGCTTCTTCAGTTCCTCTATCAGCTGTGGAACGAGCGTCTTGTGACCAGCGGCAAGGGAGCTTGCGCCAACCACATTAACATCGTTCTCAACAGCCTCACGGGCAGCCTCTGCGGGTGTTTGGAAGAGCGGACCCATGTCCACGTCGAAGCCGCAGTCAGCGTAGCCCGTAGCCACTACCTTAGCTCCTCGGTCGTGCCCGTCCTGCCCCATCTTAGCCACCATAATGCGCGGTCGTCTGCCCTCCTTGCGGGCAAACTCCTCGGTGAGCTGGCAGGCTTCCTCGAAGTCCTTGTCGCTCTTGCTTTCGTTGCTGTACACTCCTGATATCGTTCTGATGATTGCCTTATATCTGCCCACCACCTCCTCGCAGGCGTCGCTTATCTCTCCGAGGGTGGCTCTGTGCCCCGCTGCCTTGACGGCAAGCTCCAGCAGGTTCTTCTCGCTCTTCTTGCCCTCGTTGAACTCACGCACGCAGTCCGTTATCTCCCTTAGGTCAGCCTTGACCTGCGCCTCGTCACGCTCCGAGCGCAGCTTTGCGAGGTTCTCCACCTGTTCCGTGCGCACTGCCGTGTTGTCTATCTCCAGTATGTCGATGGGGTCCTCGTGGTCGAGGCGGTACTTGTTCACGCCCACTATGGTCTGCACGCCACTGTCAATGCGGGCCTGGGTGCGTGCGGCGGCTTCTTCGATGCGCATCTTGGGCAGCCCCGTCTCTATAGCCTTAGCCATGCCGCCAAGCTTCTCTATCTCCTGGATGTGCTCCCACGCCTTAAGGTACAGTTCCTTAGTCAGCGTCTCCACGTAGTAAGAGCCTGCCCAAGGGTCGATGTGCTTGCACACCTGCGTCTCGTTCTGTATGTATATCTGCGTGTTGCGAGCTATGCGTGCGGAGAAGTCCGTAGGCAGGGCGATGGCCTCGTCGAGGGCGTTGGTGTGCAGCGACTGAGTGTGACCAAGTACTGCCGCCATAGCCTCGATGCAGGTGCGCCCTACGTTATTGAAGGGGTCCTGCTCAGTCAGCGACCAGCCTGAGGTCTGCGAGTGGGTGCGCAGCGCCATCGACTTCGGGTTCTTCGCCCCGAAGCTCTTGACTATCTTAGCCCACAGCAAGCGCCCTGCCCTCATCTTAGCTATCTCCATGAAGTGGTTAACGCCTATAGCCCAGAAGAAGGAGAGGCGAGGGGCGAAAGCATCCACGTCGATGCCTGCATTGATGCCCGTGCGGAGGTAGTCTATGCCGTCAGCAAGGGTATAGGCAAGCTCTATGTCAGCCGTTGCACCCGCCTCTTGCATGTGGTAGCCTGAGATGGAGATGCTGTTGAACTTGGGCATCTTTTGGCTTGTGAACTCGAAGATGTCCGCTATAATCTTCATTGAGAATGCGGGGGGATAGATGTAGGTGTTCCTGACCATGAACTCCTTGAGGATGTCGTTCTGTATCGTTCCCGCCATCTCCTCCAGCTTAGCTCCCTGCTCAAGCCCTGCGTTGATGTAGAAGGCAAGCACTGGCAGCACCGCCCCGTTCATAGTCATCGAGACGGACATCTTGCTCAGGGGGATGCCGTCGAAGAGCACCTTCATATTCTCCACGGAGCATATCGACACGCCTGCCTTGCCCACGTCGCCTACCACACGCTGGTTGTCGGGGTCGTAGCCTCTGTGGGTTGGGAGGTCGAACGCCACGGACAAGCCTTTCTGCCCAGAGGCGAGGTTGCGGCGGTAGAAGGCGTTGCTCTCCTCAGCCGTCGAGAAGCCTGCGTACTGACGGATAGTCCATGGGCGGAAGGGGTACATCATACTGTAGGGACCACGCAGGTAAGGGGGAATGCCCGCCGCGAAGTCGAGGTGTTCCATTCCCTCAAGGTCTTCCTTGGTGTATACTGACTGAATGTCTATCTGCTCAGGAGTTTTCCAGTTGGCGGTTATGCCTTGCTCCCTTTGCCACTGCTTGCCGTCCTTCGCCTCTATGCCGGCGAAGATGTCTATTTGGTTGAATGTCTTGCGTGCCATAGCTTAGATGCCCAATCTATTGTTAAACTCTCTCAGTGTCTTCAGTTGGTCAACACGTACGTGGATGAAGTTCTCTATGCCTGCCGCCCTGAGTTCCTCGCTGCAGGCGGGGTTGCCAGCCACCACGAACATAGCTCTGCCGTTCAGGTACTTGAAGGCAGGGATGGCGTAAGTAGCGTATTCGTCGTCGCTCGAACAGATGACCACTATGTCAGCCTTTGCCTCGAGGGCTTTGTCCACGCCCTCCTCCACGGTATCGAAGCCGAGGTTGTCCACCACTGTGTAGCCTGCTGTGCGCAGGAAGTTGCAGCTGAACTGAGCCCTTGCCTGCCTCATTGCGAGGTTGCCGATGGTGAGCATAAAGGCAACGGGCACCTTCTCAGCCTTCTCGGTGTGCAGGCGCAGAGCCTCGAAGTCGCTTGCCAGTCGTGTCTCCTTTATGGAGGGTATGCCTGATGTCTCGCTCTCGCACTTGCAGCAGCACGCCAGCGGTGTCTTGCCCTCGCTCCGTTCGGTGAAGTTGGGGAACTGGTTAGTGCCGAGCAGGAACTCACGGCTGCGTCCAGCGTTGGCGTGGCGCGCTGTGTTAGTGTCGTTGATGGCAGTCTGCACCTTGCCAGCCTTTGCCGAGGCAAGGAAGCCGCCCTCTTCCTCCACCGTGAGGAAAAGTTTCCACGCCTGCTGTGCGAGAGCCTCAGTAAGCTTCTCTATGAAGTAAGAGCCACCAGCTGCGTCGACTATGCGGTCGAAGTGGCACTCGTCCTTGAGCAGCAGCTGTTGGTTGCGTGCTATGCGCTCGGCGAAGTCTGTCGGGGTCTCGTAGGGAGTGTCGAAGGGAGTGACCACTATGCTCTCCACCCCGCCAAGGGCTGCGCTCATGGTCTCTGTCTGCGAGCGCAGCAGGTTCACGTACGAGTCGAAGAGTGTCTGGTTGAAGGTTGTGGTGCGGGCCGAGACGTGCATCTTGGCGCTCTCCTTCGAAGGGGTGTACTCTTTGACTATATCAGCCCAAAGCAGGCGTGCCGCGCGGAGCTTGGCTATCTCCATGAAGTACACGCCGCCTATGCCGAGGTTGAACTTAATGCTCTTTGCCGCCGCCTCAGGGGCAATGCCTGCCTCGGTGAGCAGGTGCATATACTCGTTGCCCCAGGCGAGGGCGTAGCCGAGGTCTTGGTAGCTGTACGCCCCCGCGTTGGTCAGCTTGTAGGCGTTGACGGCTATGGCTTTGACGTTGGGGAAGCCCGCCAGTGTCTCCACGATGGTCTTAGCCTCACTGAGCAGAGGGCTTGTGTCCTTGCCACGGGTGAGCATCTTCTCCAGCGGGTCGAACGCAATAGAGCCTTCCACCTTCTCGGGGTTTGCGCCTTTCTTCTCGAGGTAAGCCACCAGCAGTTTGGCGAGCTCCAAAGTCTTGCGCTGGCAGGTTTGGAAGTTAAGCTCTACGCACTCCACGTAGATGCCCTCGAGCAGAGCGTCGAGGAAGTCCGCCGACACCTGCTCGCGGGGGATGACGAAGCCCAGGCTGTCAACGCCTCGGCCGAGCAGGTCGAGAGCCTTTGCGTTAGCCTCCTTGGCGTCGTGGCAGACGATGTCCTGCCTCACACGCCACTCGTTGCTCGCTGCCTTGTTGCCCCTTAGGTAGGGGAACTCCCCGGGCAGCGCATTCACAAGGGGAAGCTCAGCGACGTCCTCACGCCTGTAGAACGGCTCCATCGAGAACCCCTCGTTGGTTCTCCACACCATCTTCTTCTGATAGTCAGCTCCCTTCAGGTCGGCAAGGATCTTGTCCATCCACTCTTGCCGCGTGGGGGCTGTGAAGTCAGAGAAAAGCTTTTCTTTTCTTTCTGCCATAAGTAAATGAGTATAATGTGTTGTTCTTAGACGCGGCAAAGGTAATGCAAACGAGGGCAATAAGCAAGAAAAGCGCAGCTTTTCATTTGAGTTTGCCGCCAGCGAGCTGGAGGCTCGCCAATAAGAAACGCTTTGCTCGCGAAGCGAGCCTTACCTTCGCTGAAGGCCAAGGTAGTGCAAGTGAGATAACCCCGAAGGTGTTGCACTTGGTAGCAGCCAGAAATGCGGAGCGTTTCCAGAAGGGAACGGATGGCTCGCATTAGCGACACTCCCGGATCAAGGCGTTAGCCTTATTAGTGCCGAAGGTACTGCACATATCCACCACGTCTATTGCTCGAGGCTAATATGGGTTGTACCTGGCCTGCGGCGACATTCGGCTGCGCTCGGAAGAGCGAACAAGTTCCTCTTCTCTCGCTTGCACGAGCGTTCGGCACAATAATGGGGCGGTGCCCCATACCGGAGGTGTCGCTTCGCTCGACCCCCGGCTACCACGTGTAGCCCCTTCGGGGCTTTTCTTGGCGACGGGCGACGGGGCGACGGGGCAATGAGGCGACGGGTCGATAGGGCGATAGGACCAGCGAGCCGGAGGCTCTACGCCGCCCGCGATTAGCCCCTCCCTTAGGGAGGGGTTAGGGG
>JAJPYQ010000047.1 GCA_021204865.1 Prevotellaceae bacterium
GTCTCGTGGGCGCGGTTTTGTGTATAACACACAGCAACGAAGATGGTGGGCAGGCCCCCCCCCCCTCATCACCCTAAGCTTGAGGCTCTCGTCCTTGGGCTTGTTGACCTGCTCCACCTGCTCCTCGCTCACGTAGGCAGGGAGGAAGAGGTAGTAGACATCGTCGCTCTCGTCGTGGAAGAGACGCAGCTCCATCCCGCGGACGCTCTCCCTGAATCGCAGCCCGTCCTCAAGGGGCTTGCGCTCGTGACTCAGCGTCAAGGGCAGCACAAGCGCAAGCAGCAACGTCACCGCCGCCACCCATACACACTTCCCAAGGCTCAGCTTACCCATTCTTGTTTCTCCACCCGTCCCTGCCGCGCAAGGTCAGGCGCAAAGTTAGGGCTTTCTTCACTTAGCGGCAAGCGGACCTCACGGCTGCCCTTCGTGGTCTCCGTATAAGGGGCTTCGTGATCCTTATATAACACCTTTCAAGTAACCCCTTGCGAGGGGTTGTCTGACGGGTAGCGTATAGGCTTCACGAAGCCTCACGGCTGAGGACAAAGGCAACAAGCAACTTAGAAGGTCACCTCACCGTCGTGGGCAAGGGTGGAGACGGAGGTCACGCACTTTATCGCCGATATGGCGGCCGTGCACCGCCGCTCGTCTCGGGCGTTGTACTCCACCACTATGTTCAGCAAGCCTTGCGAGAGGGTGCGGCTCTTCACCTTGTGGTACTTGCAATGCTGCCTCAGGGCTGCCATTATCTCCGCCTCGCAGGAGCAGTCGCTGGCGCTCACGGTCATTATCCTCATCGGGCGGGGCATTGGTATCTTGTCCAGTATGAAGACCCCGATGGTGATGAGGATGGCAAGCTCGACAGCCACCACCGTTATGCCCGCCCCGCAGATGATGCCTGTTGAGATAGCCCAGAAGAGGAACACCAGGTCCATCGGGTCCTTTATGGCTGTGCGGTAGCGCACTATGGAGAGCGCGCCCACCATGCCGAGCGACAGCACTATGTTGCTGGAGATGGTGATAATGATGGCGGCGGTCACCACGGTGAGCACCCACAGGGAGAGGTTGAAGCTCTTGTTGTAGAAGCTCTTCTTCGTGACAAGGCGGTACACGAGGAAGATGTACAGCCCCAGGGCGGCAGCTATGCCCAGGAAGAGGAGCATGGAGGAGGCGGAGTAGTTGGGGGCGAACTCCTTCAGGAAGCTTTGCTTGAAGATGTCTGAGAAATGCATGGTATCTTGTCGTTTAGTGTTTATAGTGTCTCTTTAGCGTGTGTGGCGGCGGCACAGGTAGAACTTGGAGAAGCTCTGCCACTGGAGGCTCTCCAGCATCAGCGCCTGGTAGATGTAGTCGGGCAGGAACTCGTCCCACTTCACCTCGGCTATGTGAGCGCCTATGGGCAGCACGGGGCGAAGGGGGAGCCTCGCGTCGAAGAAGCCATGGCAAGAGGCGGAGGCGCGGAGGTTGCAGTCGAGCGTCACACGCACGTTGCCAAGGGGATGGACGAAGGGTATGCGGTCGTACTCCACGATGACAACGGGCCTTAGCAGCCTCGTGCGCATCAGAGCGGTGAACCGTCGGAGCAGCAAAGGCTCACAGCCAGTCTCCACGGGTGGCTCCCCTCGCAGCAGGCTCTCGCACTGAAGCCTCGTTAGGGGGCAGCCCTGTTTAAGACACTTCTGCGAGCGTTTAGCCTTCCGCTCAAGCGTTATCAGGCGGTCGCTGTGGTTGTATATCCTTATGCGGTACTTCTCTCTTGGGTCTGTGCCGTTCTCGTTCTCAAGGTAGCAGGTGTCGCCCTCATCGTCGAAGTAGACAGAGCGGACGTTGTACGACCTTGTGCCTTCCGTGTGGCTGTCGCTCCGCATCACCGCCCTCGCCCTTTCGAGCAGCAAGGCAAGCTGCCCGCTGTCGATGACGTACTTGTACTCGTTGCGGTACTTAGGCTCGCTCATCGCCTTGCCTCCTTAATAGGGATAACCACTGCCTTTATCAACAGAGTGAGCAGCAGGAGGGCGAAGGCGAGCAACAGCAGACGCATAGGAGACAATTTGTGCAGCAGGGAGGAAAGCTTGCCTTTAGAACTCTCGCACCTTTCTTCAAAAGTCATATCCTGCGTCACGACACCAACGTCGGTCACCGAGACCCCATCGTTGGTATACCAACCCATAAAGCCCTCCTCAGGCATCGAGAGCATACCGCCAGGGAGCATATCCTCAGTGAGCCGCTCCCCCTTGCGACATCTGAGAGCTATCCAGCTACCGTTATACATGAACCTCAGCTTGCAGTACTCGTCGGGGTGCTGCCAGTAATCTCGGAGGAAGGCGTACCTCCTCGCCATAAAGTCGTCAATGTAAGCCTTGTTCCCCTCCAGCGTGGTGAAGTCATACCCTTCCGCCTTCAGCTTGCCATTGCCTCCCCATGCGGGCGGAGCGTTGCGCCACCTGAGGGCGTTCATTCTCCAGTCTTCCCCTACGAGGCGGCAGAGGCTGTCGGTCAGGGCGGGGAAGGAGGCGGAGAGCAAGTCCTCGTACTGGTCGAGCATAGAGAGAAGCCCCTGCCTGAAGCCCTCCTTCTGGAAGAGGGCATTGTACCAAGGGAAGGTCTCGATAATTCTATTGTAGGAAAGGTCGGGGTAAGCCCAAGCCGAACCGTACGAAAGGTCATAATCCCAGGCACACATAGAGGCAATCCTCCTCGCCTCGTCAAGCATAAAGTACTGGCTGAAGGAGATATCCGAGTTGGCGCACACAGCGTCCACGAAGTACTTTCGCAAGATGCTCTGCACGTCAGCATATCGCTCCAGCTCCCACAAGGTAGCCGTGTCGCTGTAAAGCGCCTCCTCGAAAGTGTCTATGGCATCGCAGATGCTGTCCGAGCCGCCGTGCCTTGTCCTGAAGCAGAAGCCCCGAAGGGAAGCCTTGTCGTAAGCTCTATCGTCTCCCGTCTTCTCGAACACGGCGGCAACCTTTGTCTCCGCATCCCGCAAGTAGTATTGCTTCGTAGCCAAGTTGTACAGCCCATAATACTCACCGTTGACGTAGAGGGAGACGAACTGCAAGTGGCACGTATAAGGGATGCCAACCTCGTTAGCGATATGGAAGCAGATGGCGTTGTGCAGCTGGCTCTCGTCGGCGTAGTTGGCGAGCAGGCACCACTGCCTCGCGCTGTCCCCCTCTTGCGTTAGGCTGACCGCCTGCGGGAAGTTAAGATTAAACGGTGGCTTGGCGGCACTGAAAGTGGTGTTCCCTCTGCCTCTTAGAGAGCACATCCCCGTGAATGTGCTTGTGCCTTTGGCGTCTACGGCGACGACGGCTGCCTGCGTCTTGTTCCCCTTGTTCACACGCACGCTTTCCACGCCGCCCTCCCCGGTCTCAACGTAGATGGTGGGCAGGTGATTGCCTTGCAACACCACGAGCGTGAAGCTCTCGCCCTTGCCACGAGCCTTTGTCACGCTCGCAGTCACCCTCTCGCCCAGCGGCACTCGCTCACGGCTGTCCACGGGGGGGGGGGGGGGGGGGGGGGGGGGGGGGCGGGGGGGGGGGGGGGGGGGGGG
>JAJPYQ010000064.1 GCA_021204865.1 Prevotellaceae bacterium
AGAGTACTACATGCAAGCCCGTACCTATAGGGGAGGGCTTGTATGTAGTGCTATGCACCCCGACTTTTCCCCTTGTATGCCCTGACCCCCGACCCATATTCCATAGCAAGATAAAGAAGATAGCATTAGACCCCTATGACTGAACAAGGCACGCTCCCTACCCTATCCCTCAGGGACACACGCTTCACCGACCTTATGTCGAGGCGCATCTTCAACGTCTTGCTTCTCGCCAACCCCTACGACGCCTTTATGCTTGAGGACGACGGGCGCATCGACGAGAAGATATTCCGCGAGTACGCCTCCCTCGGGCTGCGCTACCCTCCCCGCTTCATTCAGGTGTCGAGCCACGAGCAGGCGGAGGAGCAGATACGCCTCTCCACGCCCGACCTTATTATATGTATGCCCGCCACGAACAACAACGATGTCTTCGAGAGCGCACGCCGCATCAAGGAGGCGCACGAGGAAGTGCCCATCGTCGTCCTAACGCCCTTCAGCCACGGGGTAAGCCGCCGCCTCATGGACGAGGACCTCAGCATCTTCGAGTACGTCTTCTGCTGGCTTGGCAACACCGACCTGCTCCTCTCCATCATCAAGCTCATAGAGGACAAGATGAACCTGCGCCACGACATCGAGGCGGCGGGCGTGAACCTTATCCTGCTCGTTGAGGACAACATACGCTTCTACAGCAGCCTGCTGCCGAGCCTCTACAAGTTCGTGCTCCAGCAGAGCCTTGAGTTCGCCACGGAGGCGCTCAACTCACAGCTCGAGACGCTGCGAATGCGAGGCAGACCCAAGATAGTGCTTGCACGGACGTACGAGGAGGCGTGGGACATCTACTCCCAGTTCCCGCAGAACACGCTCGGGGTCATCAGCGACTGCCGCTTCCCCCGCGAGGGCAAGGTGGACGAGAAGGCTGGACTTAGGCTGCTCACGGAGATAAGGAAGCTCGACCCTTACCTCCCCCTCGTTCTTGAGAGCTCCGAGAAGGAAGCCGAGCAGCTTGCGTGGCAGTGCGGCGCGGGCTTCATCGACAAGAGCTCGAAGACCATCGACGTGGACTTAAGGGAGATACTGAGCACCCGCTTCGGCTTCGGCGACTTCATCTTCCGCGACCCCACCACGATGCAGGTGGTCTGCCGCGTGCATAACCTTAAGGAGCTGCAGGACAACATCTTCAAGGTGCCGGGCAAGTCTCTGCTCTACCACATCAGCCACAACAACGTCTCACGCTGGCTCTGCAGCCGAGCCCTCTTCTCCATCAGCGAGTTCCTCAAGAAGATAACGTGGGAGAGCCTTCAGGACATCGACGCTCACCGCCAGATCATCTTCGACGCCATCGTCTCTTACCGCAAGATGAAAAACCAAGGCGTGGTAGCCGTCTTCCAGAAGGAGCGCTTCGACCGCTACAGCAACTTCGCCCGCATCGGCGACGGCTCGCTCGGCGGCAAGGGCAGGGGCTTGGCGTTCCTCGACAACATCATCAAGCGCCATCCCTCGCTCAACAGCTTCGAGGGCGTACGTGTGAGCATACCCAAGACGGTGGTGCTCTGCACTGATGTCTTCGACGAGTTCATGGACACCAACGGGCTCTACCAGCTCGCCCTCTCGCCCCTGCCCGACGAGGAGATACTGCGCTACTTCCTCCGCGCCCGTATGCCCGCCCGTCTGCTTGGCGACCTCACCGCCTTCCTCGAGGTGGTGCGCCAGCCTATTGCCATACGCTCCAGCTCCTTGCTCGAGGACAGTCACTACCAGCCCTTCGCAGGCGTATACAGCACCTATATGATACCCTACGCAGGCGACAAGTACGAGCGGCTCGAGACGCTCTCCCACGCCATCAAGGCGGTCTACGCAAGCGTCTTCTACCAAGCCTCCAAGGACTATATGACCGCCACGAGCAACGTCATCGACCGCGAGAAGATGGCTGTGATCCTGCAAGAGGTGGCGGGGCAGCAGCACGGCAACCGCTACTACCCCAACATCAGCGGTGTGGCCCGTTCGCTCAACTACTACCCCCTCGGCGACGAGCTGCCTGAGGAAGGCACGGTCAACCTCGCCCTCGGTCTGGGCAAGTACATCGTGGACGGTGGCAAGAGCCTGCGCCTCTCGCCCTACCACCCCGACAAGATACTTCAGACCAGCGAGACGGAGCTTGCACTCAGGGAGACGCAGACGCACTTCCTCTCCCTCGACTTGGCTAACACGCAGCTCGAGTTCCGCGTCGACGACGGCTTCAACCTCGCCCGCCACACGGTGCGAGACGCTGAGGAGGACGGCAGCTTGCAGTGGATAGTCTCAACCTACGACCCTGCCGACCAGATGATATACGACGGCTTCTACCCTGGGCGCAACCGCAAGATACTCTCCTTCTGCGGAGTGCTTCAGCACGGTGTCATCCCCTTGCCTGAGCTGCTTCAGTCCATGCTCAGGATAGGTCAGCAGGAGATGCAGCGCCCCGTGGAGATGGAGTTCGCCGTCTGCCTTGCTGGGCGTGGCAAGGGAGAGTTCTACCCCTTGCAGATACGCCCGATGGTGGACCAGCGTATGTCCATCGACGAGGACATATCGAAGCTCCCACAAGAGCAGCTGCTCCTCAGCAGCCCCCTCGCCATAGGACACGGCACGTCTGAGGACGTCGTGGACGTGGTCTACGTGCGTACCTCCTCCTACAGTCCCTCCGCCAATCCCGCCATCGCAGAGGAGATAGAGCGGGAGAACCGCCAACTGCTCAACGAGGGCAGAGGCTACGTGCTTGTGGGACCTGGCCGCTGGGGCAGCAGCGACCCTTGGCTCGGAGTGCCCGTCAAGTGGCCGCACATAAGCGCCGCGAGGGTCATCGTTGAGCTTGCCTTGGAGAGCTATCAGGTGGACCCCAGCCAAGGCACGCACTTCTTCCAGAACCTCACCTCTCTCGGTGTCAGCTACTTCACCGTCAACCTCGCAACTGGCAGCGGCAGCTTCCGCGAAAGCCTGCTCGAGCAGATGCCAGCCGTCACGGAGACGCAGCACATACGCCACGTGCGCTTCCCCCAGCCCCTCACCATTATGGTGGACGGACTTCACCGCCTCGGAGCCGTCATCCTTCCCCAAGACTGACCGTCACGCCCAGCCCGTAGGCTTCGCGCACCCCCACTCGTGCAGGTGTCCCGACCCCCACCCGTGGGGGGTGTGTGGTCACTACGGTATAGGCTTCACGGTCCCCCTTATACCATCGCCAGACAACCCCTTGCGAGGGGTTGCCCCGAACCCCTTGCGAGGGGTTGCCTCGAACCCCTTGCGAGGGGTTGCCTCGAACCCCTTGCGAGGGGTTGCCTGACGGGTAGCGTATAGGCGCAACGCTCCCCCGCTGCAAGGCGCAACGGTTTCCCACGGCAAGGCGCAACGGCTCCCTACGGCAAGGCGCAACGCTCCCCTACGGCAAGGCGGCTAAGGAGAACCCCCAGCGGGGGTTGCCTATGGCGAGGCTCGGCTGCGTTCGGAAGAGTCA
>JAJPYQ010000068.1:0-14891 GCA_021204865.1 Prevotellaceae bacterium
CGCAAACCAATCGTTAATATCGGGAAACACTCCGTGTTTCTGGGTCGCGATACCCTCGGATTCGATGTGCAGCTAACGTGAGTGCCAGAGGTACTCAACTCGTTTGGCAGCGTTTGGATGTGATGTTGAGTGGCTTTGCCACTCTTATAAGCGCTTTTATAGGTTGCGGAGCAACCTCCTGCACTCATTTGGGGCGGTGTCCCATACCGTGGGTTATCCAACGCTCGTGCAAGCGAGAGAAGAGCTGCTTGCAGACTCTTCCGAGCGCAGCCGAGCCTCGCCGAAGGCCACCCACGGCTACTCGTATTGAACCCCCTATGGGGGTTCTCCATTAACCCCCGGCTACACAAATGCAACTCCTTCGGGGTTCTTTCGTGGTGCTTGCCTATCAGCTCGCTGCTTTCCCTTGTTGGCATTTGCTTTCGCTATTGTCTCTGATTAATGCGCTCCAGCGTCTGCCACACCTCCAGCAAGCCGCGCGGCACGTGGAAGCAGCCTTTCCACTTGCCTCCCTTAAGTGTGAGAAGCACTTCGCCCCTGCGGTTGAGGTAGCCGAACCATTCGGGGTAGAGCGGGTCGACAAAGTGCTGCCACACGTACTCGTGCACTCGCTCGAACCACTCAAGACATTGCTCGTTGCCCGTAAGCTCGTAGCCTTTTATCATCGCTATGAGGGTCTCGATGTGCACCCACCAAAGCTTCTGGTCGTACTCAAGCTGTTGCAAGGGCCGGCCGAGGCGGTCCATAAAGTAGAAGATGCCTCCCCATTGCCTGTCCCAACCGTACTCCACCTCCCTCAGGGCGATGTGCACAGCCTTGTCGATAAGGTCTTGTCTGTTCAATCGCCTGCCGAGATCCATCACGAACCACATTGCCTCGATGGCGTGGCCAGGGTTCTGCAAGCGCCCCTCGTGGCAGTCGACGAGGCTTCCGTCAGTGGCGACGCACTCCACGATCATATCCAGCTCGGGGCGGTAGAACACGTCCAGGACCTCGTGGAGACAAAGGTTGATGGTGTCTTGAAGGAAGGCGGGGGCGAGAAGCTCCTCAATCTCAAGTGCGACGTTGCAGAGGATCATCGGCAGGTCGAACGTCTTGAGCTGCCGTGTGCCGGGTACGGTCTTGCTCCATTGTCCTTTGGGATTCGTGCGCTTCTCGAGTACGATGTCGAAAGTGCGCTTTGCGATGTCGGCATAAGCTTTGTTGCCGGTGGCGCGCCAGAGCTGGCCGAAGGCGATGACGGCAAAGGTGTAGGAGAAGATGTTATACGGCTGCACGAGAGGCTCGCCTTCACGCGTGAGCGAGAAGTACCAGTTGAGGTTGCCGTCGTGCCCGTGTTTCATAAGGAAGTCCGCACCTTGGATGGCGGCGTCGAGCCACTGCTTGCGACGCTCCACCCTATTGTACAAGGTGGCGAGCATCCAAACCTCGCGCCCTTGCAGCCAGATGAACTTGTCCGTGTCGTACACTTGCCCGTCGCGCTCGATACACGTGAAGAAGCCCCCGCACTCGCGGTCGATGCTCTTCTCAGTCCAAAAGGGCATCACCCTGTCCAGCAGCTCATGCTTGTACTGCTGGGCTAACGCCTTGAAGTCAATCATAATGTTTCTGTCTTAGCTTTTGTGAAGAGGCTGAGGAGCCAGCCTGTCAGCACACTCACCGCCATGCCTGCCGCACCGAAGAGGAACAAGGAGGCGTCGGTGCAGAATTGCATCCAGAAGACCACAAGCGTGCCTACGATGAAGCCGATGAGAGCGGAGCGTCCGTCGATGCGCTTGAGGAAGACTCCCATGAAGAACAGTCCTCCAAGTCCGCTGGTCAGCAGGCCGAGGATGGTGTTAAAGTAGTCGAGCAGCGAGAGGATGTCCCACGTTGCCATAAGCAAAGCGATGCCGACACCCACCAGACCGCAGGCGACGCACGTCACACGAGCTACCCGCAGCAGAGCCTGCTCGCTTATCGTGGGGCGGAAACGCTTGACGAAGTCGATGCCGAAAGCCGTGGAGATGGAGTTGATGTTGCTGCTTATGGTGCTCATCGTCGCTGCGAAGATGGCCGCGATAAGCAAGCCCGCGAGCCCTGCGGGCAGTTGGCTCATCATGAAGAACGGGAAGATAGCGTCACCCTTCTGCATAGTGAAGTCGAGTTGTTCGGGGTTCGTCTTGTAGAAGGTATAGAGCCCCGTGCCGATGAAATAGAAGACGATGGAGATGACGACGCACATCACCCCGTTGGTGAGTATGCTCTTGCGGGCGCTCGGCAAGTCTTTCGTGGTGAGATAGCGTTGTATCACTGTCTGGTCGCTCGTGTAGGATATGAGGTTGTTCGCCAAGCCGCCTATGATGGCGACCCAAAAGGTGACGCTCCTATAATCAAGGCTCCACTCGAAGAGGCGCATTTTGTCTCCGTCGACAGCCAAGTGCATAGCGCCCGCGAAGCCGCCTTCGGTGTGCGAGAACAAATAGAAGGCTGCGAAGAAAGCTCCCCCGACGAGGATGATGCCCTGAATGACGTCGCCCCAGATGACAGCCTCCACACCGCCCATCGTGCAGTAGACGATGGTGACAGCGCCCATAAGCATGATGCACGTGCGTATGTCGATGCCCGTTACCGCCGTCAATGCCAACGACGGGAGGTAAAGCACGAGGGCCATGCGCGCCACCATGAAGACGATGAACAGCCCCGAGGCGAGCAGGCGGGTGGCTGCGTTGAAGCGCAGCTCAAGGTATTCGTAGGCACTGGTGATGTTAAGCTTGCGGAAGTATGGCAGGTAGTATCGGATGACGGGGAAGGAAACGAGCAGTATGGTTACGAGCATCGGGTAGTAGGTCCAGTTCGTCGCATACGCCTTGGCGGGGATAGCCATGTAAGTGATGGCGGACAGCATTGTGGCGTAGATGCTTATGCCTGCCGCCCACCAAGGCACACGTCCGCCGCCACGGAAGAAATCGTCGCTACCGCTCTCACGCCTCATGAAGTAGATGCCCACGCCCAGCATGCCGACGAGGTAAAGCACGAGAACCAGCCAGTTGAGCCAGCCGAACGAGGTGGAATGGCTAAACTGCACCTTCACCACATCGCCTGAACGAACGCCCGGGCGGCTCTCGCCGTCAGCAAGCACGTAAGCGTCGTCGACCTCCACAAGCCCAGCTCCCGCCCTTGCGAGGAACGATTTGCCGGGGATGCTGTACCACGAGTTGGTGATGGTGTGGTAGACAAGAATGTCGGGATTGAAACGGTACCAGTCCGCTGTGTGCCGAAGGTAATCGTCGCCCCACTCACCACGCACCGCCTTGGGGAAGATGTCCTTGTCGACGCCTCCGAAGAATAGGACGTGACTGTAGCCCGTTGCCACAGCCGTCATCCCCACTGTCGCCTCTGATGCGGGCAGGCTCTTCCAGGCAAGTGTCTTGAGGTCGAGCTTAAGCACGCTTTCTGCGATGCGTCCGTCCGACGGGTCGTAGCCGCCGAAGACGAAGAGGCAGACGTTCGCCCCGTCAGTCTGCACCGCTACGCAAGGCTGAAGGCGCGCTTGCCCCGGCATTGTGGCTATGCGCTCCCAGTCCGTTCCCCCGGGGTAGGCAAATCGATAGACATTCTGCTGAGGCTTCCCTTCTGTCTCTCCACCTGCAAGGTAGATGTACCCCCCGCTAAGTGTGGCGGAGGCGTTGTCGATGCCGACGGGCAGGGAGGGAAGCTTTTGCGTCTCCCTCTCGTTCACTTGGCAGACATCGGGCAAGCTAAGTCCTCCTTTGTTGGTGCCGCCGATGCATACGAGCCAGTCTCCCGTGCTGACGTACGCTCCGTAAGCCATAGGGTAGGGCAGCTTATTGACGTTGGTGAACCAGCCTCGGCTGCTCAGGTGCCATATATCGTCGTAGAAACGCTTCTCCCCACCGTCGGCGGCTGGAGCGTAAGGGAAGTTGCAGCCCCCCGCGATTATGAGGTGACCGTCAGCGTAGCCAGTGAAGGCGGCGGACACACCTTGCCCTTTGGCTAAATAATGAGGAGGGAGGGTCTCGAAGCGCACTTCCGTCTTTGCACTTGCCGCAAGGGTGAGAGAGAACAGGAAGGCAAGGCAGAACGCCTTTCTTAGAAAGTGTTGCATTGATGGAAGAAGTCTATTTGTTCGAGTTCTTGCTTGAGCCGCTGCTCCTCCTCGGGCGTGATGTTCAGAAAAGGCGTGCGGTTCGCCCCGAGGTTCAAGCCGATGAGCTTCATTATCCTTTTGCCGCCCACGATGTTGCCACGGAAACGGCAGATGACGTTAATCACCTCTTGGGCATAGTTCTGCAGGCGGCGAGCCTCCTGTAAGTCGCCACGCTGCCACGCCTCAATGATGCCCACGAGGCAGCGCCCGTTGTAGTTGGTCGTCCCCCCGATGCCGCCTTGCGCCCCGCCCATTGCGAGGCTGGGCAGCAGCGTCTCGTCCTGACCGTGCAGCATATCGAACTTGCCCCCTGCGTAAAGGCGGCACTGGTTGTACTCGTATATGCTCTCATACGTGTACTTAATGCCGGCGAAGTTGGGTATCCGCTTCTCGACAGCCCTGAGGAAGTCTACCATAGGCAGGAAGGCGCCGTTGAAGGCGGGGATGTGATAGTAGTAGAACGGCAGGCGGGGAGCGGCGGAGGCTATCTCCTCGCAGTAGCATACAAGCTCCTCTATGCGGCTTATCTTGGGGAAGGGCGGTGCCATCGCTCCTATGCCCCACGCCTCGATGCTCTGTGCGTGGCTGGCGAGGCGTTGGCTCTCACGAAGGCAGCAGCTCCCCACGTGCACTATCAGCTTGAAGCACTCAGGTAAAGCGTTGCGCCACGCTTCGGCAAGACGGGTGCGCTCCTCACTTGTGAGCATATAGCCTTCACCGCTCGAGCCGTTGACGAACACACCGCGCAGCCCGTTCTTCGCAAGCATCCTTGCGTAGGCGGGAATGGGAGTGAGGTCGACATCGCCGTTAGGGCTGAAGGGAGTGAAAGGAGCGTCGATGAGCCCCTTTATCTTCTCGAATACCATATTATATGCGTTTGTTGAAGTAGATGAACACAAGGTATTTCAGCACGGACAGTATCCAAAGCATGCTGAAGAAGCAGACACCGTTCACTGCGTTATCGATGCCAAGCGGGGCGAAAGGCAAGGCGATGAGAGACATCAGCATGCAGTAAGACAGCACGTACTGTCGATGGGAGATGTGCAGTATCAGCCTCCTGCCGCCCTTCTGCGTTGCCATATAGGCGGAGAGCAGGATGCCAAGGACGAACACTTTCGTGTCCCAAAGCGTGTGAATGATGACCGTGGCACGTGTGGCAACGTCTTGCAGGTTATGCACATTCATCGTGCCGACGCTCCGCATCTTCCAGATGCTGAGGGCAGTGCCTATGACGAAGCCCACCACCATCGGCCAGCAGGCGAGGCGGAAGAAGCTGCGGCGGCGGAGGAACGAGATCCAGACGAACGTGGCACAAAGGGGGATGGTGACGCTGTTGTGGGTGTAGCTGCAGAACACTCCCATCAGGAGCATAAGGAAATAGAGCTTGCCGAAGCTGCGGCGGCTCACCGTCATATACTGCCTTATGAAGAACGGCACCATGCACTGTGAGCATAGCTCCACGAGAGCCGACTCGTCCCGCTGGAAGAAGCGAACCGAGCCGGGGCAGAAAAGGATGAGGAAGAGGGCGGTTGAGATGAGACCGACGAGCGTGTGGTCTGTGTCGAGCAGGCGGGCAGTGAGGGCGACGAGCAGCGTGAAGAGCAGAGCCGTGGAGATGTTGATGACCCAAGGGTCCCAGACATAGCCCCCGTGGGGCGGCAGCAAGGAGAGGCAGAGCCACACCCCAAGGAATATGATGCCGTAGATAGTGACCACCCTTCCCACAAGTCCCTTGCTAATGCTCACCGCCTTCATAGTATGCACAAAGGTACTTGTTTTTCCTGTGCCTCTATGCCAGCACCGACGTTTTTCTGCCAATTTGGCAATGCCCCTGCGCATTGGTACGCGCCTTGCCATCGCCTCCGTCGGACAAGTTTAACCTAACAAACAACAAACAGTATGAACATCAAACCATTAGCGGACAGGGTTCTCATCGAGCCAGCCGCAGCAGAGACGAAGACAGTGGGTGGCATCATCATCCCCGACACAGCCAAGGAGAAGCCCCTGAAGGGGAGCGTTGTCGCCGTTGGCAAGGGAACGAAGGACGAGGAGATGGTGCTTAAGGTGGGCGACCAGGTGCTTTACGGCAAGTATGCTGGCACTGAGGTGGAGCTTGACGGCACGAAGTATCTCATCATGCGTCAGAGCGACGTGGTGGCTATCATCGGCTAAGTAGGACATTATCTAACGAACATTAAACACATAAAGCAATGGCAAAGGATATTAAATTCAATGTTGAAGCCCGTGAGCTGATGAAGCAGGGCGTTGACCAGTTGAGCAACGCAGTCAAGGTTACTCTTGGTCCGAAGGGCAGGAACGTGGTCATCGAGAAGAAGTTCGGCGCTCCGCAGATTACTAAGGACGGCGTAACTGTCGCTAAGGAGATTGAGCTTGCAGATGCCTTCCAGAACGCAGGGGCGCAGCTCGTTAAGAGCGTGGCGAGCAAGACTGGCGACGACGCTGGCGACGGCACAACGACGGCTACCGTGCTGGCTCAGAGCATCGTGCGTGAGGGTCTGCGCAACGTGGCTGCTGGGGCTAACCCAATGGACCTGAAGCGTGGCATAGACAAGGCGGTTGCTGCCGTCGTTAAGAACATCAAGGAGCAGTCGGAGGTCGTGGGCAGCGACTACAGCAAGATTGAGCAGGTGGCTACCGTTAGCGCCAACAACGACCCCGAGATAGGCAAGCTCTTGGCAGACGCTATGAAGAAGGTCTCCAAGGACGGCGTAATCACCATCGAGGAGGCCAAGGGGCGTGACACAACCATCGGCGTGGTGGAGGGTATGCAGTTCGACCGCGGCTACCTCTCGCCTTACTTCGTGACGGACACGGAGAAGATGGAGTGCCAGATGGAGAACCCCTACATACTCATCTACGACAAGAAGATATCGAACCTGAAGGACTTCCTCCCCATCCTTGAGCCCGCAGTGCAGACGGGTCGCCCGTTGCTCGTCATAGCAGAGGACGTGGACAGCGAGGCACTGACGACGCTCGTGGTCAACCGCCTGCGCACGCAGCTTAAGATATGCGCCGTCAAGGCTCCGGGCTTCGGTGACCGCCGCAAGGCTATGCTGCAAGACATCGCGACGCTGACTGGCGGCTTGGTTATCAGCGAGGAGACTGGACTGAAGCTCGAGCAGGCTACCATCGAGATGCTCGGCACTTGCGACAAGGTGACCATCACGAAGGACAACACCACCATCGTCAACGGTCACGGCGACAGCCAAGCCATCAAGGACAGGGTCAACCAGATAAAGAACGAGATCTCCAACACCACCAGCGACTACGACAAGGAGAAGCTGCAGGAGCGCCTTGCTAAGCTGGCAGGCGGCGTGGCAGTGCTCTACGTGGGAGCTCCAAGCGAGACGGAGATGAAGGAGAAGAAAGACCGTGTTGACGACGCTCTCTGTGCCACAAGGGCAGCCATTGAGGAAGGCATCATCCCGGGCGGAGGCGTGGCTTACATCCGCGCTCAGGCTGCCTTGGAGAGCCTGCAAGGTGAGAACGACGACGAGGCTACGGGCATCAAGATCGTCTGCCGAGCCATCGAGGAGCCTCTCCGCCAGATCGTTGAGAACGCAGGGCTTGAGGGCAGCGTCATCGTCAACGAGGTGCGCAAGGGCAGTGGCGACTTCGGCTACAACGCTCGTGCCAACAAGTTCGAGAACCTGAAGCAGACGGGCATCATCGACCCCGCCAAGGTCTGCCGCGTGGCTCTCGAGAACGCAGCCTCTATCGCAGGTATGTTCCTCACAACGGAGTGCGTGGTGTGCGACGCCAAGGAGGAGAAGCCTGAGATGCCGATGGGCGCAGGAGGCGCAGGCATGGGCGGAATGATGTGACGAAACCCCGATAAGTAAGCTTTGGGAGGGCGGACAGCTGAGAGCTGAGCCGCCCTCTCTCTTTGTGCCGTGTCGACTCTTATACACCTTTCGTGGTCCCTATATAACCCCCTTCAAGTAACCCCTTGCGAGGGGTTGCCTTGAACCCCTTGCGAGGGGTTGTCTTGAACCCCTTGCGAGGGGTTGTCTGAAGGTTAGCGTATAGGCGTAACGGTCCCTCACCGCTACCCTTCACGACGAGTCACCGTGAGTCGTCGCGGAGGCTTCACCGAGGCCTCCCCAGCGCTTAGCTGTTTGTGTCGGGTTGCCTTGCTAAGAACTCGGGCGAAATGCCTACCTTTGCCCCGACGATGGACAAGATGACCAAGGAGCAGCGCCACCGCTGCATGGCGGCTATCCGCAGCAAGGACACGAGGCCCGAGCTGCTGGTGAGGCGCTATCTCTTCTCCCGTGGCTTCCGCTACCGCCTCTGCTGCCCCCGCCTGCCGGGGCACCCCGACCTCGTGCTGCGCAAGTACCGCACGGTCATCTTCGTCAACGGCTGCTTCTGGCACGGGCACGAGGGCTGCCCCTCCTTCCGCCTGCCCAAGACGAACACCCAGTTCTGGCAAGCGAAGATAGAGCGCAACGCCCGCCGCGACCGTGAGGAGCAGAGGCAGATAGCCCAGATGGGCTGGCACTGCGTCACGGTGTGGGAGTGCCAGCTCGTGAGGGCTCTGAGGGACGAGACGCTCGCCTCGCTCGAGCAGACCCTCCTCTACATCTACCTGCAAGACCACGCCCTCAGCTACGCCCCACAGGAGGAGCGCACCCCTCTCGCTGCCGAGCCCGAAGCCCCCTACGGCAAGGAGACGAAATAAAGGCGGCAACCCTTTTGAGCTGCCGCCTCTTCTCGTAGGAGCTTAGGCTTAGAAGCGTCCGCCGCCTCCGCCAGGGCCTCCGCCTCCTTGTCTGCCTCCTCCACCGAAGCCTCCCCCGCCAGGACCGCCTCCCATGCCCGGTCCCATCATCCCGCGGGCTTCCTTGTTGCCCATAAGGTTAAGGCGGTAGATGAGGTGCACCATGAAGTAGCTGTTGATGGCGTTGGTGTAGGTGTCGCTGCGCATCGTGGCTGAGATGGCTCGGCTGATGTTGGAGCGCTGCTGCAGGATGTCGTACCACTGCACGCTCACCGTGAGGTCTTGCCCCTTGAGCCACTGCTTTAGGCTTTGGCTCAGCTGAGCGTTCCATATAAGCTCGTCGGTGTTCATCGACTCGTCGCTGTAGCCTCGGCGGCTCTGCATTGTGATGTCGCTGCTCAGGGAAAGGTTAAAGGCGGTGGTGAACGTCACGTTGCCCCCGTAGTTGTACGTCCACGTGTCGAGGTTGGCGTTGGTCTGCACCTTGTTGCGGGCGTGCTGGTAGTTGAAGCCGGCGTTAAGCCCGATGTCGAGCGAGTAGTCTTGGTTCTGCCCGTAGTCGTCTCGGTAGTTCAGGCGCACCGTCTCACTAAGGTTAGAGGTCTTGGTGGTGGACTTGTCGAGGCTCATGTTCTTGAACAGCCCGTTAAGGTCCACCCCTCCGCCCGCTCCGCTGGTCAGGTAGGAGCGAACGTTATCAGTCAGGTCGCTGCTGATGTAGCCCACGCTGTTGGTGTAGCGGAGGTTGGAGTGCGAGCTGAGGTTGAACTTCTTCAGCTCTCCGAGGGCGGTGTTGAACATCACCATTCCCCCCGTGTTCCAGTTGCCGTCGATGTTCATAGGGCGTTGGTACTTAGCGCCCGTCTCCGTGTCGTAGATAGTGGCGTTCTCTATGGAGCGGCGTGTGATGTTGCCGTTGAAGTTGATTGCCCAGCCTCGCTGCTTGTCGGCATTGTAGCCGTTGTAGAAGGCGAAGAAGTTGTCGTTCCACGAGCTTTCGAGGCTTGCGTTACCAGTGGATATGTTGAGGGGGTCGCTTGAGTCGATGACCTCTATGAGGTTAGTCATCGAGGGCTGCGACATAGAGCCGTTGTAGCGCAGGCGCAGCTGGCTGGTGTTGTTTATCTTCCATCGCACGTCCACCCTTGGGCTCCAGTTCTGCGTGTGTCGGGTTATCGTGGTGTCCACGTCAGCCTTCGTGTAGTCCATGTGCGTGGTCTGTGGCTGGTAGCTCACGCCAGCGTTGAGCTGGAGCTGCTGCCCGTTCTCGAACTTGTTGGAGTAGCGGAGCATCAGCGTGGCGTTCTGGTTCAGTTCCTTATACGTGGCGTACTGAGAGTTCTGCTCGTCCTTCACCAGCTGCAAGGCGTCTATGCCCGCGATGCTTCCCGTGTAGAGGTCTTCAGCCGTGTAGTCGTATATGCCCATCCTCTCCAGCTCCTCAGCCAAGTCCTCGTAGGTGAGCATAGTCTTGTTCTGATCTTGGTAGCGGTGCTGCACCTGATAGCTCATCTGCAAGACCGCCCCCGTGAAGATAGGCTCGCTGTAGCTCAGCCTTGCCTGATAGCTGTACGTCTCGCTCGGTGCGAAGGAGTTCTGGAAGGTAGCTGTCTTGGAGGCGGTTTGGAAGTAGTCCACCAGCGAGCGGCTGTAGGAGTTGCTTCCGCTCTTGCTGTACTGCCCCTGCACGTTCAGCGTGACGTTGCGCCCTGGCTTCATGAGCTTACGGTTAATCTGCAAGTCGCCGTCGCCACTGTTGCTGTACGAGTCCCCGTAGGTGTAGCGGTCGTTGGCGTTAACCCTTATGCTGTCCTGGTCGTCGAAGTCCTTATACTCGCTCAAGGGGTCTTCCATACCTGCTTCGTAAGGGTCGCTGTTGAAGGTCGCCGTGAGGTTGTGGGCGAAGTTATCGCTGTTGCTATGCGAGAAGTTAGGGCGGAACATAATGTTCGTGAGTGAGTCGGGCTGCCATTCGAGGCGCAGGTTAGCGTTCACGTTTGTTGAGTGTGTCACGCTGTGCGAGGACGTGTTGCTGAAGGTACTTGTGGAGCTTGTCAGGAAGGTCTCGCTGTTGCCGTGCGTGTCGCTTGTCGACTTCGAGCCGCTGTAGCGTGCGTTGCCCCAAATCTTAAGGTATCCTGCGTCGCCCTCCTTCTTGCCGTTCTCCCAAGCGATGTTCAGCCCCGCCATGTTGCTTGTGGTTATGCCTCCGTTTCCTCCGCCTCCGAAGCCACGTCCGCCTCCGCCCGGGAAGCCGTTGTCGTTGACGTTGTTGCGGCTGCCTATGAGGGCGAACTGGAAGTTGTCGGTGAAGCGGCTCACGTTAGCCTTAAGCGAGTAGCGGTCTTCCGTGCCGCCAGCCACGTCAGCGTTGATTATCCACCCTTCCTTCATTCCCTTCTGCACCGACAGGTCAATCACCGTCTCCTCCTCGCCGTCGTCTATGCCCGTTATTCGGGAGTAGTCGCTTTGCTTGTCGTACGACTTTATCTTCTTCACCATCTTCGAGGGCAGGTTCTTCATAGCCATCTTCGTGTCGCTGTCGAAGAAGTCCTTGCCTTCCACCATTATCTTGCTAACCGTCTTGCCGTTGATGGTGATGGTGCCGTCGTCTGATACCTCAGCTCCCGGCAGCTTGCGCACCAGTTCCTCAAGTGTCGAGCCTTCGGGCAGGCGGAATGCGTCGGCATTATATATAAAGGTATCCTCACTCATCTCCACCTGCGCCATCTTGGCAGTGACTTGCGCCTCCTTCATCACCTTAGCGTCTTCTTGCAGTGTTATCGTGCCGAGGGCGACATCCCGCTTGTTCTTCGATAGCGTCACCGTTTGGTACTGCGTGACGTAGCCCATATACGAGGCACGAACGAGGAAGGTTCCAGCCTTCGTTGTCGTGATGCTGAACTTGCCGTCAACGCCAGAGGCTACACCCGTCACCTGCGTGCTGTCCTTCGGATTAAGCAGCACCACCGCAGCGCCTGGCAGCGTCTCGTTCAACGCCCCGTCCATGATAGTGCCGCTCACGGTGTACTTCTGTGCCATAGCGACTGAGGGTACCAAGAGAAGAGCAAGCATAGCTTGCTTCAAAAACGCACATAACCTATTCATCATCCCTAAAAAGTTCTTTGTCTCACAACACTAAGCCTATGACGTTAGCAAGCGATGTTAGTTTAACTGCGATGCGGTAAAATTAGCCATTTCTTTCCTACGCCACAAAGATTTGCTTAACTTTGCGCTTACGTTATGCAGGCGCAGGAGATAATAACGAGCAAGAATCTGGGCGAAAGCCTTAGACAAGCGGTAGCTGCCATTGAGCACGACCGCTTGTTTGTCCTTACCGACGACACCACGCTAAAGCTCTGCTGGTCAGAGGTTTGCGCCTTGCCCTGCCTTTCTGAGGCTAATGTTATCAGCATTCCCCCGACCGATGAGAACAAGTCCTTGGAGGCTCTTACCCACGTTTGGGCGGAGCTTCAACGGGGCGGAGCTACACGCCACTCGATGCTCCTCTGCCTTGGGGGCGGGATGGTGACCGACCTCGGAGGCTTTGCCGCAAGCACGTTCAAGCGGGGCATCAACTACATTAACTTGCCTACCACGCTGCTCGCTATGGTCGATGCAAGTGTCGGGGGCAAGACAGGCATCAACTTCGGCGGGCTTAAGAACGAGATAGGTGTGTTCAACACTGCGAGATGCGTCATCCTCGACGCTACCTTCCTGCGCACGCTCGACCTTCGCAACATCCTCTCAGGCTACGCTGAGATGCTTAAGCACGGACTTATCAGCAACGTTGAGGACTGGGCAGAGCTGCTCTCGTTCGACTTCGAGCGGATAGACTACCCGCACCTCACGGAGATGGTGGGCAAGAGCGTGCTGATTAAGCAGCGCATCGTGGAGGAAGACCCGCTGGAGCGGGGCATTCGCAAGGCACTCAACCTCGGGCATACCGCAGGGCACGCCCTCGAGTCGCTTGCCCTCGGCGAGGGGCGCACCGTGCTTCACGGCTACGCGGTGGCGTGGGGCTTGATATGCGAGCTTTACCTCAGCGCAAAGCGGCTCAGCTTCCCCAAGGACAAGCTTCAGCAGACCGTGCGCTTCATCAAGGAGCATTACGGCAGCTTCCTCATCGACTGCAAGGAGTACGACCGCCTCTACGAGCTGATGACGCACGACAAGAAGAACACCGCAGGGCAGATTAACTTCACCCTCCTCGCAGACATAGGCGACATACGTATTAACCAAGTCGTCTCGAAGGAGGAGATTATGGATATGCTCGACTTCTTCAGAGAGACTTAAAACCACAATAAAGCTATGACTAACACACTTAAGACTATCCTCTTCACGGCTTTCTTATGCGCTACAGCCAAGGCGCAGAACCCCATCCTCCCTGAGTTCCACGCAGACCCTGAGGTGCTTTACTCCGAGCAGACAGGGCAGTTCTACA
Organism: Prevotellaceae bacterium; assembly: GCA_021204865.1. Lineage (GTDB taxonomy): Bacteria > Bacteroidota > Bacteroidia > Bacteroidales > Bacteroidaceae > Physcousia. The sequence continues at coordinate 13,339 of JAJPYQ010000068.1, forward strand.
TCTACAGCACCACCGACGGGGCGGCTGGCTGGGGCGGCTACTACTTCACCGCCTTCTCAAGCCCCGACCTCAAGCACTGGAAGCACGAGGGCATCGTCCTCGACCTCGCAACGAGCCAAGTGCCTTGGGCGAGCGGCAACGCTTGGGCTCCCGCAATCGAGGAGAAAAGGCAGGCAGACGGCACGTATAAGTATTACTTCTACTACAGCGGGCAGGACACTGAGCGCAACCGCAAGAGCATCGGCGTGGCGGTGAGCGACAAGCCAACTGGTCCGTTCGTTGACCACGGTGAGCCCATTGTCTCTGAGCTGCCTGAGGGCGTTAAGGGCGGTCAGCAGATAGATGTCGACGTGTTCACCGACCCTGTTTCGGGCAAGAGCTACCTCTACTGGGGCAACGGCTACTTGGCTGGGGCGGAGCTTAACGACGACATGACGAGCCTCAAGCAGGAGACCGTCACCGTGCTTACTCCCGAGGGAGGGACGCTCGATGACTACGCCTACCGCGAGGCACCCTACGTCTTCTTTCGTGAGGGCAAGTACTACTTCATGTGGAGCGTCGACGACACTGGCTCGCCCAACTACCACGTAGCATACGGCACAAGCCCGTCGCCCCTTGGTCCCGTCAGCGTTGCCGCTGAGCCCGTCGTGCTTAGGCAAGACCCTGAGCAGGGCATCTACGGCACTGCCCATTGCAGTGTCCTTCAGCTGCCCGAGACGAACGAGTGGTACATTGTCTACCACCGCATCAACAAGGACTACCTCCTGCCCACGCCCAACGGACCAGGCTACCACCGAGAGGTGTGCATAGACAGGATGGAGTTCAACGAGGACGGCACCATTAAGCCAGTGCAACCCACGCTGACGGGCGTGCCTCCCGTGAGAGTGAAGAAGCAGATAACCCAAGAAGAAATGGACCCGATAGACGCAATCCTCAAGCACAACGAAGCCTTCGTCAACGGCAAAGGCTACGAGAAGTACATCACTGACAAGTACCCCAGGATGAAGCTTGCCGTGCTCACCTGCATGGACACCCGCCTCACCGAGCTGCTGCCCGCTGCTCTTGGTCTTCGCAACGGCGATGCCAAGATAATCAAGAACGCAGGGGCTCTCGTCATCGACCCCTACGACAGCGCAATGCGCAGCCTGCTCGTGGCCATCTACGAGCTTGGGGTGCAGGAGATTATGGTTGTGGCTCACACCACGTGCGGGGCTTGCGACATGAGCGGGGAGGAGATGAAGCACCTGATGGAGGAGCGAGGCATCAGCAAGGAAACCCTTAAGAAGGTGGAGAAGAGCGGCGTCGATCTCGACGAGTGGCTTGAGGGCTTCCACGACACGGAAGCCTCCGTCCGCAAGACCGTCAACGCCATACAGAGCCATCCCCTCGTGCCTGAGGGAGTGAAGGTATACGGCTTCATTATCGACACTGTGACGGGTAAGCTCACACCCGTAGAGTAGGGGGGGGGGGGGGCGACCACCCCGCTAGTTTTTACCCCGCCCCCGCGCCTCTTTTTAATGTTGCACGCGGGGGGAGTGGGAAACCATAGCGAT
>JAJPYQ010000068.1:14901-16291 GCA_021204865.1 Prevotellaceae bacterium
CTCCTCCCCCCCCCCTCCGCCCCCTCCCCCCCCCCCCTCTCGGCGGGGGGGGGCGCCCCCCCACAACCCGCTAGTTTTTAGCCCTCGACCGCGCCGACTTTTTCTCTTGACCGCGGCGGTCGAGGGCAAACGTCTCGCTATGTTTTGGCTCACTTCTCGCTATGTTTTTGCTCACGCCTCGCTATGTTTTCCCTCACTTCTCGCTATGTTTTCCCTCACGCCTCGTTAAGAATATACGCCCCCATCCCCTTGCTTGTGTCCCGCCTTTTTATATCTTTGCCACTAAGAAAACAAACACCCTAAAACCAAGCCACTACTATGAAGAAGCTACTCCTTTTATTATCAGTGAGCTTAACCCTTTGCCTCCCCGCCTTCTCGCAAGACGATGAAGAATGGGACACATTAGACTCTTTATATGAATCAGCTCTTAACGAGTACAATTCGGGCAACTATGCTGAAGCTGTACGTTTAGGAACAGAGGTTTTGAAACTCTGCGAAAAGTTAGAAGGTAAGGAAAACGAAGATTACGCTATGTTACTAAACAACTTGGCGCTCTACAACTCTAAGTTAGGAAACTACACCGAAGCGATACGTTTGGGAACAGAGACTATGCAAATATACGAAAGAGTTTCGGGTAAGGAGAACCCTGACTATGCCGCATCATTAAACAACTTGGCTATGTATAATGCCTATTTAGGCAACTACAAAGAGGCAATACGCTTGGGAACGGAGGCTTTGGAAATACAAAAAAGCTTATCTGGCAAGGAGAATCCTAACTATGCTATGTCATTAAACAATATGGCTATGTACAATTCTTATTTAGGCAACTACACCGAGGCGATACGCTTAGGAACGGAGGCTTCAGAGATATGGGAAAAGGTATTGGGCAAGGAGCATCCTGACTATGCCATGTCATTAAACAACTTGGCTATGTATAATTTTTATTTAGGCAACTACACCGAGGCAATACGTTTGGGAACGGAGGCTCTGGGGATAAGAGAAAGGGTGTTGGGCAAGGAGCATCCTGACTATGCCCAGTCATTGAACAATATGGCAGAATACAACTACCATTTAGGAAACTATGCGGAGGCTATACGCTTGGGAACAGAGGCTTTGGGAATACAAGAAAGGTTATTGGGCAAGGAGCATCCTGACTATGCCAACTCATTAAACAATCTGGCAAATTATAACTGTTATTTGGGAAACTATACCGAGGCGATACGCTTGGGAACAGAGGCTTTGAAAATACGGGAAAGGGTGTTGGGCAAGGAGCATCCAAGCTATTCCATGTCATTAAGTAGTTTGTCAAGTTACAATTCTTATTTAGGCAACTACACCGAGGCGATACGCTTGGGAACGGAGGCTCTGAAAATAGAGGAAAAGGTGTTGG